>CAVJGI010000027.1:0-570 GCA_963649145.1 Ruminococcus bicirculans (ex Wegman et al. 2014)
GCCGGAGTACGTCATGATTCCCGTGCTGCCCCTGACGGCGTAAAACTGGTATCTGCCGGTCAGGGCGACGAAGAGCGGAGCGCCGTCGAACGTAAGTGTTTTCGGATTACCGCTGCCGTATTGGCCGTTTCCAACGTAGCTGCCATATACGACGCGGCAGTTGCCGCAGGCCGCCGCGAGAGCCGCGACCGCGTCGGCGTTGGCTTTGAGGGCCGCGTCGATTTTGGCGTTGTCGGCGTTGAAGTCGGCCATCATGATGCGGTCGGTCTTCGCCCACTGGTTGAGTTGGTAGTTGGTTGTTTTGGTCATGGTTTTCCTCCTGTAAGCTGCCGCGCCCGAACGGGCGCGTTTTTTGTCCGCGCCTGCCGGCGCGGACAAAGCGCGCGCACAGGCCTTTTGTTATCCGCGCGGCGGCACCGGAAGAGGAAAAATTTTAAGCCCTCCCATGCGGGAGGGCTTTTTGCTTTAGAATTCCGCGTTGCCGACGGTGCGGGGGTGAAGCTCGACGTCGCGGATGTTGCCGACGCCGGTGAGGTACATGACCATGCGCTCGAAGCCGAGGCCGAAGCC
>CAVJGI010000027.1:580-23291 GCA_963649145.1 Ruminococcus bicirculans (ex Wegman et al. 2014)
TCCAGTCAGCCTTCGGCTGACAGCCTCCCTTGCACAGGGAGGCCTTTAAATTGTTGCGGCTTCGCCGCATCGACAATCAAAAAGAGAGACCGCCGACAGGGGTCTCTCTTTTGATTTTTTTAAAAATCCGCGTTTCCGGTCGTTCTTGGGTGCAGCTCCACGTCGCGGATGTTGCTGACGCCGGTGAGGTACATCACCATGCGCTCGAAGCCGAGACCGAAACCGGCGTGGCGGCAGGTCCCGTAGCGGCGGAGGTCAAGATACCACCAGTAGTCCTTCTCGTCGAGCCCCAGCTCCTTCATACGGGCGGTCAGGATGTCGAGGCGCTCCTCGCGCTGGCTGCCGCCGATGATCTCGCCGATGCCGGGGACGAGGCAGTCCGCCGCGGCGACGGTCTTGCCGTCGTCGTTGAGGCGCATATAAAACGCCTTGATCTCCTTCGGATAGTCCGTGACGAACAGGGGGCGCTTATAGATTTCCTCGGTCAGATAGCGCTCATGCTCGGTCTGGAGGTCGATGCCCCACTCGACGGGGTAATCGAACTTGTGACCGGAGTTTTTGAGCAGCTCGATCGCCTCCGTGTAAGTCACTCTGCCGAAATCGCTGCTCGCGACGTGCTCCAGACGCTCCTTGAGCCCCTTGTCGACAAAGCTGTTGAAAAACTCGATCTCCTGCGGGCAGCGCTCCATCGTGCGGCGGATGATGTATTTCACCATGCTCTCCATGCACTCAAGATCGTCGTCCAAGTCGGCGAACGCCATCTCCGGCTCGATCATCCAGAACTCGGCGGCGTGGCGCTGGGTATAGGAGTTCTCGGCGCGGAAGGTGGGACCGAAGGTATAGACATCGCCGAACGCCATAGCGAAGTTTTCGGCGTTCAGCTGTCCGGAGACGGTCAGGCTCGTGCGCTTGCCGAAGAAGTCCTTGCTGTAATCGACCTTGCCGTCTTCCGTTTTGGGGACGTTTTCCATGTCCAGCGTCGTGACCTGGAACATCTCGCCCGCGCCCTCGCAGTCGGAGCCGGTGATGATGGGGGTGTTGACGTAAACAAAGCCGCGCTGCTGGAAAAACTCGTGGACCGACTGCGCGGCGACGGAGCGGACGCGGAACGCCGCGGAAAACAGGTTCGTCCGCGGGCGCAGGTGCTGGATCGTGCGCAGGAACTCCACGGTGTGGCGCTTTTTCTGGAGCGGATAGTCCGGCGCGGAGGCGCCCTCCACGTCGATCCTGTCCGCCTTCAGCTCAAAGGGCTGCTTGGCGTCCGGGGTGCAGACCAGCGTTCCGTGTACGATGAGGGCGGCGCCAACATTCTGGCGGGCGATCTCGTCGTAATTATTCAGGGAGCCCCTCTCAAATACGACCTGCAGCGACTTGAAGCAGCTGCCGTCATTCAGCTCGATAAAGCCGAAGTTTTTCATGTCGCGCACGGTGCGGACCCAGCCGCAGACCGTCAGCTCCTGCCCGTCAAACGCAGAAGCGTCGGCATAAATGCCGGAAATTTTCTGATGCTTCATACTAAAAATGGCACCTTTCCTTTCTTCGTACAGCCCTTTCCGCTGTACTCATAGTTCCAGTTTCACGGAAAACCGTGTTCTGACATTATAATCCACGCATTGGGGGTCGGTCAAGCTTTATTTTCCGCCGCGTCCCCGGTTTTTGCGTAGGCGTCGATGAAGGCGCGGGCGGACTCGATGACGCGCTTGCCGCTCTGGAGCTTCAGACTGAGCGCGGGCTTCGTCCCCGCCTCGACCTTGACGCGGTTTTTATATTCCGGCAGGGCATAGAGCGCGGAGACGCGCTGCATGTCAAATTCGCCGAGCGTGAAGCGCAGGAAGCCGCTTTTCTGGCTGATATCCGTGATGCCGGCGCGCGTCGCCTCGCCGCGCAGCAGCGCGACATGGATAAGCGCGTTGACGGAAGAAGGCGGATCGCCGAAGCGGTCGATGAGCTCGTCCGTGAGGTCGTCGGCGTCGGCTTCCGTGCGGATGAGCGCGATGCGGCGGTAGAGGTCCATGCGCTGCTCCGGCGAGGGGACATAGCGCTCCGGGATGTTCGCGCTGACGGCGAGGTCCGCGGCGCAGTCGGCGCGCTGTTCCGGCTTTTCGCCGCGCTCTTCGAGCACGGCCTCCTCCAGCAGACGCAGATACATATCGTAGCCGACGTCGCTCATGTGTCCGCTCTGCTCCGCGCCGAGCAGGTTGCCCGCGCCGCGGATCTCCAGATCGCGCATCGCGATGCGGAAGCCGGAGTTGAACTCCGCGAACTCGCGGATGGCGGAGAGGCGCTTTTCCGCGACCTCGCTCAGAATTTTGTCCTTGCGGTAAGTGAGATAAGCGCTCGCGCGGCGGCTGCTGCGCCCGACGCGCCCGCGGATCTGGTGGAGCTGGGCGAGACCGAGGCGGTCGGCGTCCTCGATGATGAGGGTGTTGACGTTCGGGATGTCGATGCCCGTCTCGATGATCGTCGTGCAGACGAGCACCTGCACCTCGCCGCTCGCCATGCTCTCCATGACGGCGGTGAGGCTCTCCTGATCCATCTTGCCGTGGGCGACGGCGACCGTCACCTCCGGCAGCAGCTTCATAATGCGCGCCGCGGTGCGCTCGATGCTCTCGATGGCGTTATGCAGATAATAGACCTGCCCGCCGCGCTGCACCTCGCGCCGGATGGCGTCCGCCACGACGCCCCAGTCGTGCTCCATCACGTAGGTCTGGACCGGCATGCGGTCCTGCGGCGGCTCTTCGAGCGTGGACATGTCGCGCAGCCCGCTCATCGCCATGTTCAGCGTGCGCGGGATGGGCGTTGCCGAGAGGGTCAGCACGTCCACGTTGCGGCTCATCTCCTTGAGCCGCTCCTTGTGGGAGACGCCGAAGCGCTGCTCCTCGTCCACGACGAGCAGACCGAGGTCCTTGAAGCGCAGGTCCTTTTGCAGCAGCGCGTGGGTGCCGATCACGATGTCCACGCTGCCGTCCGCAACGCCCGCCTTCGTCGCCTTCATCTGCGCCGCGGTGCGGAAGCGGGAGAGCACCTCGATGCGGATGGGGTAGCCGAAAAAGCGCTGGGACGCCGTCTGGTAATGCTGCTGGGCGAGCACGGTCGTGGGGACCAAGATCGCCGCCTGCTTGCCGTCGAGCACGCACTTCATCACCGCGCGCAGGGCGACCTCCGTCTTGCCGTAGCCGACGTCGCCGCAGAGCAGGCGGTCCATCGGCACGGAGGACTCCATGTCGCGCTTGATCTCCGCGATGCAGCGGAGCTGGTCGTCCGTCTCCTGATAGCCGAACGCCTCCTCAAATTCCTCCTGCCACGGCGAGTCGGGCGCGAAGGCGTGGCCCGGCTTGCGCCGCCGCTCGGCGTAAAGCGCGATGAGCTCGCCCGCCATCTCCTTCGCCGCGGCCTTGGCGCGGGACTTCGTGCGGGTCCACTCCGCGCCCCCCATGCGGCTGAGCTTCACGGGGCGGTCCTCGCCCGCGCCGATATATTTGCTGACAAGATCGAGCTGGGTCGCCGGGACATAGAGCGTGTCCGTTCCGGCGTAGCAGATCTTGATATAGTCCTTGTCCACGCCGTCGACGCGCATCTGCACGATCCCGGCGAAGCGACCGATGCCGTGGTGCTCGTGGACGACGAGGTCGCCGACGGTGAGGTCGGCGCAGCTCGCGAGGCGCTTGCGGTCCGCCGGGAGCTTTTTGCTGCGCCGCGCCTTGCGGAAGCCGGACTGCATCATCATCGCGTCCGTCAGCACCGCCGTCTTGCTCAGCGGATACTCAAAGCCGCCGGAGAGCGCGCCGACGGCGACGGCGCAGTGCCCCGGCTCCGGGAGCGCGCCGACGCGCTTCGCTGCCGCGGCGTCGATCCCGCGCTCGGCGAAGAACTCCCGCAGCGCGGCGACGCGCCGCTCGTCGCCCGCGAGGACGAGCACGGAAAAGCCCGTGTTCACATAGTGGCGCACGTCGTCGCACGCCGCCTCCAGATTGCCGCCGTAGCCCGGCAGCTGCTTCGCCGTGACGCCGACGATCGCCCGCGGCTCCGGCGTGCAGCGGCTCTGGGTGAAGCTGTCGCCCATCAGAATGGGCCAGTCCGCGAGCCGTTCGAGCGCCGACGCCCAGTTAAGGCGCAGCTCCGCGTGCGCGCCGGAGAGCAGTCCCCCGGCGAGGAGGAGCTTCAGGTCCTCGTGCAGCAGCTTCAGCTGGTCGTCCGCGGTCTTGGCTGTCTTGCCCGGCTGGTCGAGGAAAATGACCGCCTCCGGCGGCAGATAGTCGATCGCCGTCGCAAATTCGGGATAGATGAGGTCGAGATAGCGGTCCGCCGCCGGGAGCGCGCGCGTTTCGCGCAATTTTTCCGCGTCGGCGCGGAGCGTCGCGGCGAGCTTCTGCTTTTCCGTCGCGCGGCTGCGGGACGCCTTGCCCGCCTCGGCATCCAGCGCGTCGGCGAGCGCAAGCTCCCCTCCGGGGGCGAGCTGGGGCAGCGCCTCCGCCGCGGGCAGGATGCGCGCGACAGTGATGTTCTCAATGCGCCGCTGCGTCGCGGGGTCGAAAATGCCCATGGAGTCGATGTCGTCGCCCCAGAACTCCAGACGCACGGGGTTTTCGAGCGCCGGGGAGAAGAAGTCCAGAATACCGCCGCGGCGCGAATACTGGCCCGGCGCGTCCACCTCAAGGCGGTGGACATAGCCCGCGGCGCGCAGCGCGCGCTCCAGCGCCTCCGGACCGCCGGAAAAGCCGTCCGTGACGTCCAGCGCCGCGGCGAGCAGCCGCTCCTTCGGCACCGCGCGCTGCACCAGCGCCGCCGCTGTGCAGACCGTGACAGGCGCGGCGTCGCGCGCGAGCGCGTCCAGCGCGGCGAGGCGGCTCTGTTCCCCGCCGCGGCTCGCGCTCTCGGCGGCGTAAAAGTTGAAGTCCCGGCTGCGCAGCAGCAGCGCCGGCTCGCCGAGCAGCGTTTCGAGGTCGCGGCGCATCGTCTCCGCCGCCGTGTCGTCCGCGCAGACGACCACGAGCGGCGCGCCCAGCGACCGCCGCGCCGACGCCGCAAAATGCGCCCGCGCCGCCGCACCGAGCCCGCTCACGAGCACCGGGCTCTGCCCCGCGTCCAGCGCCCGCAGCGCCGGAGCCGATTCGACCGACCAGAAGTTTTCCGCCATTTCGTTACCTCAAAAAACTCAAAAAATAAACCAAACACCCATAGCCAAGAACGCGGACCCACAGGGGGGTGTGCGCTCTTGGCAGGGTGTTATTGTATCTTATATTTTAGAAAAAAGCAAGGGAGAAACGTCAGTGCACCCGCGCCTTTTTCCACCCGCAGATCAGGATCGCGAGCCCCGCGGCTGCGGCGGCGATGCTTGCCCATTGGGAGGTGGAGAGTCCGAGGGCGAAGCCGCGGAGGGCGTCGCCGCGGAGAAACTCGTCGGCGAAGCGGACGAGGGCGTAAAGCGCGAGGTAAAGCCCCAGCAGCCGCCCGCGGAGGACGCCCTTTCGCCGCAGGCGATCCATCAGGAAAAACAGCAGCAGGCAGCAGGCGCTCTCCAGCAGCTGGACCGGGAAGCGGCGGACGCCGTTCGCGATCTCCAGCGGCGAGCGCGTGAAGACAAAACCGAAGCGGCTCTCCACGCCGAAGCAGCAGCCGCCGAGGAAGCAGCCGACGCGCCCGAAGGCGTGGAACAGCGGGACAAAGCAGGCGGCGATGTCCGCATAGAGCGCCATCGGGCGCTTCGCCGCGCGGACATAGATCACGCCGCCGACCGCACCGCCGAGGAGCCCGCCGTAAAACACGCCGCCGCCGAGCCAGACCGCGAGCGCCCGCAGCGCCTCGCGCAGCGATGTCGCCTCCGCGACCGCGGCGGCGCGGGGCAGCTCCAGCAGCGCATAAAGCAGATGGCTCCCCAGAAGCGCCCCACCCGCGGCGGAGAGCAGGAACAGTATCATCCGGTTATCGTCCTCCCCGGCGCGCCGCGCCGCACGGCAGGCATACCACCCCGCCGTCAGCCCCCCGGCGATCGCCAGAACGACGTACATATAGATCTCCCGTCCGAAGAGAGTAAATGAAGGGAACAAGGTCAGGTCCTCCTTATAAACCGGGACCCGTGCTTTCCCATAGAAAAGCACGGGTCCTTGGCTTATCGGTTTTTTGTGCGAATTACATAGCGCCGAGACCGGCGAGGGCGCAGGCGGTTCCAGCAACACAGCCGACACAAATGATGCCAAGAAGATCAAGAGCTGCGCCGATGATACCAAGAACAAAGCCGGCGGTTGCAAGACCGGTCGGAACGCCGGCGGCAGCGGACTTCTGACGTGCCTTCGCGCCGAAAATAATTGCAAGAATAGAAAATACCAGAGTGAAATATGCGACAAAGTTCAGCAGGGGAACATAAGCAAGCCATCCACCGACGATGCCCAGAATACCGAGCACGAGCGCCGCGATGGACATACCCTTGCCGTCGTCCACGACTTCGGAGTTCGCATTCTGCTCTTCGAACTGGTTGTTGTTTTCATCCATAACGAAAACACCTCTTTCTCTTTTTTCTCATCCTATCAAATGAGACCGAAAATGTCAACCGGAAAATGGAGCGCGCGGACCCCGGCGCACGCCCCCTTTTGTGGGACGTGCGCCGGGGTCAAAAATTTGTGGAGAGGTAGTAGAAATTGATTAGATGATGACCGCTTCGAGTCCCATGACCTCGGCGAAGCGCTCGAGCTCGTGGCTGATGTCGCCGAAGACCATCGGGAGCATGAGTCCGGTGCGCGCCTGCTCCTTATAGAGCTTCCGTCCGTCGCTGACGCGGAAGATGTAGCCGCCGGAGCAGTTATGCAGCTCGTAGCCGTAGCCCTTGACGATAACGCCGCGGACGATGAGCAGACGCTTGCAGTCGCCGGAGAGACGCGCGAGCGTGATCGGACGCCCGATGTCGTCGTTGAAGTCGTGGTGGAACACCGCGCCGAACTTCTGGTCATAGGCGAAGTGGCGGATGCCGAAGCGGTCCGTCGGCCCGTCGATGCCGTGGGTCTTGCGCATCATCGGGGACATGTTGACGCAGTAGAGGTTCTCGCGGTCGGTGATCGCATCCTGATCTTCCTGCGGGATCTGGGTGATCCACTGCTCCTGCCCGTTGCGGGAGCGGATGATCGGCAGCGTGTTCGCCATATACGGCACCTGCACGGACAGGCAGATCTCCGCCATCATCGTGAGCGACGCCGCGATGTCATATTTGCAGGCGGAAGGAATGCCGAGCTCGTGGTTGAGCTGGTGGTTCAGGCAGAAGGTGAACTTGCTCTCGTTGAGGCGGCGCGTGGAGCAGAGGTCCGGGCAGGGAATGGCGCAGGCGGAGCAGTCGTAGTAGTCAAGATACTTGTTGACGAGCTTCCACGCCTTCAGGGAGTTCACGAGATACTCCTTGGAGATGTCGCAGCTCTCGGCTTCCGCCATCAGCTTGTCGGCATACTCGCCGAGCCCGGCGATCTCGTCCGGCGTGAGATTCAGCGTGACTCTGCCCGGCGTCGTGGAGTTGCCGCCCTCCGGCATCGGGTTCAGCTGCTCCATAAACTCGTGGAAGTTGATGGGGCGGAACTCCGTGCCGAACTTCTCCGTGACCTGCACAAGATTGACGAAGGAATCGTCCGCACCGGCGACGGAGAGGGGGTCATTGAAGCGGGTGATGAGCAGCACGTTCGCCTGCGCGAGCGCTTTGCGGGCGCGCAGCGCGCGGAGATACTCGGTCAGCTCCTCCCAGTCATAGGGCGTGTAGGTCTCGACGCCCATGTTGAAGTAGTAAGCGCTCTTCATCGGGTTCCAGATGTTCGGCACGATGATGATCGGCTTGCCGCACTTTCTGCCGAACTCGCGCCAGAGACGGTCCGCGCCGAAGGAGGTGAAGATGAAGTAGACGTCGGTCTTCTCCTGCTCGTGGAGCAGGGTCTCCATATAGGAATCCTTCAGGTCCCAGTCGTCCGTCACGGAGACCACGTTCGGCTCCATAATGACGGCGGCCTCCGGCGGGCAGGCATAGCGCAGCGCGGTCATCAGCCCATTTTCGATCTGGCCGTTCAGCAGATCGTCAAACCCCGGCTTCAGCGCGTCGCCCCCAGCCATCCGGCAGGGTCCCTCGTAATAATACTTGTGGCTCAGGAAGCAGAACACCGGCTTCACATTGAGCTTTACGTCAAGACATTTTTTCTCCATGGGGCAGGTTTTCCTTTCTATTTGTCCGGACCGGGCGGGGATGGAAGGTCCCCGCCCGGCGGGAATTTCAGTTTTTTTACTTGGATTCGGCAGTCAGACCGGTGGGCGGGACGTCCTTATAGACCTTGACGGTCTCCTGACTGTAGGTGCCGTCCTCCAGCTGGACGGAGCGGGCGATGTAGATATCCTTGTTCGCCGCGCCGGAGCCGCTGAAGTAGAGGTGGCCGGCGGGTCCGTAGATGTCCGCAGATTTCAGCGCTTCGAGCAGGCTCTCGTTCGTGATCTCGCCGTCGATGGACTCGATAGCGGTCTTCAGCAGCAGGTAGGCCTGATAGACCTGACCGCAGTGGGTGCTGGCGGGCGCGACGCCGAACTCCTCGGTCCACGCCTCGACGAACTCCTTGTTCTCCGGGGTGTCGATATCGGGGACGTAAGCGGAGGGCGCATAGGTGCCCATCGCAGCCTCGGCGACCGCCTTGTCGCTGCCGGCGATGGCGTTCATGATGTAATACTCGGTGAACGCGGACTGCATGATGCCGACGATCGGCTGGCGCTTATACATACCGGTGTTGTACCAGTCGTTCCAGAGACCGGTGGCGTTGCTGGAGGTGGACCAAGCCATGATCGCGTCGGCGTCCTGCATGGAGGCGAAGTAAACGCTCCAGTCGCTGGTGCCGAAGGGGACGTATTTCTCGTCGACGATCTCGCCGCCGAGCTCGGTGAAGAGCTTCTTGAACTCATCGGCGAAGGTGATGAAGCCGGTGTTGTCCATGGTGAGGATGTTGACGCGGCGGTAGCCGAGCTCATTGTAGGCATAGTCCGCGATGACGTTCATCTGGGGGTTCGCGCCGCCAGCGCCGATGAGCCACGGGTTCTTCATGAACAGGTAAGCGGGAGAGCCGTTGTAGAAGATGAGGGGGACCTCAGCCTCCGCCATGTACTCGGAGACGCCTGCCTTCTGGCCGACCTGCGTCGGACCGAGGATGGCGCAGACGCCGTCGTTTTCGACCATGCGGACCGCGGCGTCGACCGCGGTGTCGGTGGAGCTCATGCCGTCGCTCTCAATGATCTCGACCGGGCGGCCTGCGATGTCGTTGCCGAGGTGCTTCACGGCGAACTCCAGCGCGAGCTTCTCCTCCGCGCCGATCATGGCTTCGGTGCCGGTCAGGTCGCAGATGTGGCCGATCTTGATGGGCTCGCCGGTGGGTTCGGGAGCGGCGGTGGGTTCGGGCTCCTGCGTGGGCTCGGCTTCGGGCGTCTTGGTGGGCTCGACGTTGGGAGTCTCGGTCTCAGGCGCTTTGGTGGGCGTGGGCTCGGTCTTTCCGCCGCAGGCGGCGAGCGCGAACACCATCACGAGTGCAAGTGCCAGTGCGATCCATTTTTTCATTGTAAGTTTCCCCTTTACATTATTAGAGTGGTTGTTTTAGAGTCCCCCTCCGGGGACTTTTTTGTTTTTTGTTCTCTCTCAAAGAACATACAATGCTGTGGGTCTTTTGCCGGGATCTGTGCTGGGCTTCCTTGGGTCTCGCGGGGGTTATGCGGGGTCTATCTCTTGGGACGCATCCTCCTTCCTTCTTCCCTTTCCTTTTCTCTCCTTTTATGGGTTCAGCATCCGAATGCTGCGCCCCAATGCGCCGGCAAAGCGGTCCATATCCTCCGCCGTGTTATAAAACGCGGGGGAGACGCGGACGGCGCTTTCGACGCCGAAATGGGATAACGTGTTCTGTGCGCAGTGGTGGCCGGAGCGGACGGCGACGCCCTGCCGGTCGAGAAGCTGCGCGAGGTCATAGGGGTGGACGCCCCCGACCGTAAAGCTGACGGCTCCCGCACGGTGGGCGGGTGCGCCGAGGATATTGACACCCGCGGCGGTCAGAATGCCCTCCGCTTCGCTGAGGCGCTCCGCGGCGAGCGCGGCGAGATGGGCGCGCCCCTGCGACTCGATATACTCGATCGCCGCGCCGAGGGCGATGATCCCGGCATAGTTCGGCGTGCCGGGCTCAAAGCGGTAAGGCAGCGGGGAAAAGTCCGCCGCGGTGCCGCGCACCGCCGTGACCGCGCCGCCGCCGCGCCGCTCCGGGACGAAGCGCTCCGTCAGCGCGCGCCGGGCATAAAGCACGCCCGTGCCGGTCAAGCCGCCGAGCTTGTGGCCCGAAAAAACGAGGTAATCGCAGCCGGCGCGCTGCACGTCCACGGGGACGTGGAGCACCGCCTGCGCCGCGTCGAGCAGCACGGCTGCTCCGGCGTCGTGCGCCGCGCGGCAGATGGCTCCGGCGTCGTTCACCATGCCGAGGGCGTTGGACACCCACGCGGCGGCGACGAGGCGGGTCTTATCGCCGAGCAGCGCGCGGTAAGCGTCCATATCGAGCTCGCCCGCGTCCGTCATCGGCGCGATGCGGAGCACGGCGCCGCTCCGTTCACAGGCGCGGACCCACGGGAGAAAATTCGAGTGGTGCTCCATCTCCGTGACGACGATCTCGTCGCCGGGGCGGAGGAGCTGGTCGGCGCAAAGCTCCGCGAGGGCGTTCACGCCGTCGGTCGTTCCGGCGGTGAAGCAGATCTCCTCCGTCTCCGCCGCGCCGAGGAAGCGCCGCACGGCTTCGCGCGCGGATTCCATCTTCTCCTCCGTCGCGCGTCCGAGGGCGTGGGCGGAGCGGTGGACGTTGCCGTTATGGGTGCGGTAGAGCGTCTCGACCGCGTTCAGCACCGGCAGCGGCATCTGGAGCGTCGCCGCATTGTCAAGGTAGACGAGCGGCGCGCCGTTTATCTGGGTATTTAAAATAGGAAAATCGTCCCGCAGGCTCATTTTGCCGCCTCCCGTTCCGCCTCCGCGCGCAGACGGCGCAGGACCGTGTCCAGCCCCTTGCGCTGCACGGGGTTTAAGAGCGAGGAAAACGCCTCCGTCTCCGGCAGCACGCAGGCAAAGCCCGCGATCTCCGCGGCGGGGCGGGCGGAGAAGATCTCCTCCAACAGCGCCAGCGCGCCGCGGACGATCAGGCTTTCGCTGTCCGTCCGCAGCGTCAGAACGCCGCCGCTCCATTTCGCGTCGATCCACGTATTGACCTGACAGTCCGGCACGGTCTCCGCCGCGGCGCGCTCCGCGGGGCTGAGCCCCGGCGTCTCCTTGCCGCATTCGAGCAGATATTCCATGCGGTTTAAGCTGTCGCCCAGCAGCGCGAGGTCGTTTAAGATGCTCTGCTGCACCGCTTCCATGGTCATAAGTATTCTCCGAGTCTTAAAGTTCTTCGCCGCACATCGCCCGCCAGACGAGCTCGCCGAGCTCCGCCGGGTCCTTCGCCCTGCCGAGGCGCTGCGGCGTGATGACAACGCCGAAATCCTTTTTCACGGCGTTTAGCAGCAGCGCGACCTTCATCGCGGAGCTGCCCGCCGCGCCGCAGGTCGTCGCGGTCTCGGACTCCTTGGCGATGGGGATGTGGTTCTCGATCGCGGTCTCAAGGCTCCGCTCCGCGAGGGCGGCGAGGCTCTTGCCGCGGTTTTCCTCCGGGTCGAGGAGAAATTTGCAGCAGACATACTGATAAACCGCCTCGGTGACGCGCTCCTGCGTCCGTGCGGGGTCTGCCTTCGTCTCCTGCGCGATGGTCCCCGCCCGGTCTGACCGGGCGAGGATCCGCGCTCTGATCGCTTCGCGCATCGCTATTTTTACACCATCACGGCTTCCATGCCGCAGGCCTCTGCCAGCATCCGCAGCTCCTCGCTGTAGTCGCCGTAGATGATGGGCATATGCAGACCGGCGCGGCACTGCTCGCGATAGACCTTCTTCTGGTCCGTGACGCGGAAGATGAAGCCGCCGTTGCAGTTGTTGAGGTCATAGCCGAAGCTCTTGACGATCTCGCCGCGACCAATCAGAATGCGCTTCAGATCGCCGCTGAACTTCGCGAAGGTGATGACCTGTCCGGCGTCCTCGTCGAAATTATGGCGCATGACCGCGCCGAAGAGCTGGTCATAGGCGAAGTGGCGCAGCGCGTAGGAGCCGTTCGGCTCGTTGATGCCGCGGAACTTGCGGTGGGGCGTGGAGTGGGCGACGGCGTAGAGGTTATCCATCTCGGAAAGACGGGCGATGTCCTTCTCCGGGACCATCTTGGCGAGCTGCTTCACGAGGGAGTGACCGTCGCCGAAGACGAGGGGCAGGGTGTTGCCCATGTAAGGCGCCTTGCCGGAGACGGCGATCTCCGCCAGCATCGTGACCGCGGACGCCACGTCGTATTCGCAGCAGGACGGGATGCCCTGCTCAAGGTTCAGGGAGTGGGTCAGGCAGAAGGTGAACTGCTCCTTGTTGAGCCGGCGCGTGGAGCAGGCGTCCGGGCAGGGGATGACGACGCCGGAGCAGTCGAGACGTTCCATGTTCTTCTGGATGACGCGGTGGGCGATGAGGCTCTTGACGACCTTATCCTTTTCGACCTCGACCTCTTCCGCGCCGCCCATCAGCTCGTCGGCGACGTGGCCGAGCTCCTCGATCTCCTCTTCGGTGATGTTCGGGGTCGCGCGGCCCGGCGTGGTGTGGTTGCCTTCGGGGGTGATCGGGTGCATCTGGTCGAGGATCTCGTGGACGTTCACGATGCGGAAGTGGACGCCGAGCTTATCGGTCACGGCGCGCAGATTCGGGAAGCTGTCCGTCGCGCCGGCGACCGGCAGGGCGGAGTCAAAGCGCGGGACGAGCATGAGGTTGGACTCGCGCAGGACCTTCTTCGCGTGCTGGGCGATGAGGCGCTTCACGGTGTCCTCCCACGTCAGCTCGCATATGACGTCGAGCCCCATGGTGAAGAGGTAGCCGCTCTTGGCGGGATTCCAGATGTTGGGGATGATGCACAGCGGCTTGCCGCAGCGGGTCGCGAACTCGTTGAACACGGTGTCCGCGCCGAAGGTGTTGCCCGCGAGGTAAACGTCCACGTTGTCGCGGTCAGCGAGCAGCGTGTCGAAATACTCCTCCTTGATGTCCCAGTCGCAGGTGCACTCGATGCAGACCGGCTCCATCAGGTTCACGCAGTCGGGCATGTTGGCGCGGATCGCCTCCATCGTGCCGTTCATCATGGCGCCGTTCACCATCGTGTCAAAGCCGGGCTCCAGCGTCTCGCCGCCGGACATGCGGCAGGGACCTTCGTAGTAATACTTGTGCGCAAAGTTGACGAACACGGGGCGCACGTTCAGCTTCATCTCGGTAACTTTCTTGATCATCTCTCAAAACTCCTTCTCTTGTCTCCGGCACTGTTGCCGGGGTTCCTTATCTGGCTTTAGTATATAACGACACTTTGCACAAAACAATGTTTTCGCTGAACAGTCCTTTTGGGCGGATAAACGTCCTCCGCTGTTCACTTTGCACAGTTTGTTCTTGCAAAGTGCAAAAAAGAAGGCTATAATAAAGAAAAAACACTGTGCAAAAGCACAGTGAATTGGAAGGGATTTGTGGTTTTTCATGAAGCTCAGTCTCTGGATATTATGCGACGCGCTTGCTGACCTCTCGCCCGAAACGGACATCACGGGCGGCGAGATCGGCATCACCGGCGTGCGCCTTTTCCAGCCCGGCGCGGCGGAGGAGGACTACGCGCTCTATCTCGGCGCGTCGGACGATTTCTTCGGCGACGGCGACGCGCGCATCACGCTCCGCAGCCGCGGGGACACCGTGCGCCTTGCGACGACGGACCTCGTCAGCGTGTTCAACCGCATACAGGACGCCTTCAGCTATTACGGAAAATGGTACAGCGCCTGCGAGTCCGCCATCGCCTCCGGCTGCACGCTCTCGGAGCTGCTCGGCATGGCGACGGACGTGCTCCGCGCGCCGATTCTGATCGTGGACGCGGCGCAGGTGCAGGTCGCCCACTCCTCGGACCTCTCCGCCGTGGAGACCGCCGAGGACTGGGAAAATCTCATGAGCCAGAAGAGCATCTCCGTGGAGAAGATCCGCCAGTTCAACCAAATTTATAAGGATACCTTTTATTATACCGGCGTGTTCCCCATCCCCGCGGGCGTGTTCCCGACCAAGAGCCACTGCAAGCACATTTTAGTCGGCGGCGAGCGCCTCGCCACCGTCATTATGAAGACCGTCGACCGCGACCACACGCCGGGGCAGCTCCATCTTTTCGAGCTTTTCACCCGGCTCGTGGAGAACTGGATCTTCTCCGCCGCGGACCGGGACGATCTGTTCCGCCTCTCGTCTTACTTCGCACGCACGCTCGGCGGCGACACGGAGAGCCTGCCCGTGCTCCAGCGCCAGCTCTCGCTTTTCGGCTGGGAGCCCGGCTGCCGCAAGCAGCTGTTCCTCGCCGCGTCCTCCACGCGGCAGGTCCAGTACGACATCCACCTCAGCCGCGTGCTCTCCAACAAGAGCCACGGGGTCTACGCCGTTTTGTATGAAAAGCGGCTGGTGATACTGTGCAACATGGACATTCTGAACCCGGAGAGCTTTTCCGAAACGCTGGGCAGGCTGCTGAAGGAAAACGACTACTGCGCCGCGGGCAGCACTTATTTCACGGACCTCGGCGCGCTCCCGGCGTTTTACGCGCAGGCGCTGCTCGCGCTCGAGCACTCCCCGCGCGTCGCGGGGACGCTCTACCGCTGTCAGGATATGGCGATGCGCATGGTCACGCGGCTGCTCGCCGGGCAGGGCGGCGCGGGCTATCTCCACCCCGCGCTCCCCGCCATCCGCAGCTATGACGCCGCCCACGGCACGGACTATTACCGCACGCTTTTCAGCTATCTCCGCAACGAGAGCCGCCAGAGCCAGACCGCCGACGAGCTGTTTATCCACCGCAACACGCTTTTTCTGCGTTTGGAAAAGCTTCAAGAGCTCTGGCCCCTCGATCTCACCGACCCGGAGGAGCGGTTTTATCTGCTGTTTTCGTTTTATTACCGGCAGTACGCCGAGGGGTGAGGGGGCTGTTTTTCTCGCCCCAAAGGGCGAGGGGTTTTAAAATATGAATGCGCCTTTGGCGCAAATTGAATTTGTTTCGCGTCCGCGGGACGCGAAACAAATCAAATCTTAGCGCCCGCAGGCGCGTTCCATACTAAAACCACCCCCCGCTCCGGGGTCCCGGAACAGGGGCTGTTTTGTTATTACGCGCTTCGGCTCTCGCGGGCGTCGCGGCAGAGGAGCTTCCGGACCTCCGCCATTTCCTCCTCGGTGGGAGTCGGCGTGTCCGCGAGGGTGTAGGTCCCGGCTTGCCATTTGTATTCGCCCATCTTGTGGAAGGGCAGCGGGTCGATGCGCTCGACGCAGCGATAGTGGGAGAGGAAGTCACCCAGCGCGGCGAGGTGGTCGTAATGGAGCGTCAGCCCCGGCACGACGACGTGGCGGATCCAGACGGGCTTTCCGACCTGCTCGCAGTAATCGAGCAGCGCCTTCTCGCGTTCCAGACACGTCGGACTGCCGGTGACGGCTTCGCAGGTTTCCGGGTCGATGCTCTTGATATCGAGCAGGAGCATGTCCGCCTCGTCAACGGCGCGGCGGCAGCGCTCCAGCGGGACGGAGCCGGAGGTATCGAGCGCGGTGTGGATGCCGCGGGCGCGGAGCGCGTGCAGCAGCTCGTAGGCGAAGTCCGCCTGCAAGAGCGGCTCGCCGCCGGAGAGCGTGACGCCCCCGCCGCGGCGGAAAAACGCGCGGTAAGGCAGGATCTTCTCCACGATCTCGTCCACGCTCGTCTCCGTGCCGCCCTTGGCGTCCCAGCTGTCCGGATTATGGCAGAAGCGGCAGCGCAGGGGACAGCCTTGGAAAAACACGACGAAGCGGATGCCCGGCCCGTCCACGGCGCCGAAGCTCTCGTAAGAATGGATGCGTCCTGTCATAGCGGCTTGTCCCCTTTCGGTGGTCGGATATGGTGGTAAATAAAGTGGGAGGTTATTTTACAGCTTCTCGTGGAAGGTGCGGCTGATCACGTCGAGCTGCTGCTCGCGGCTGAGCTTGATGAAGTTGACGGCGTAGCCGGAGACGCGGATGGTGAGCTGGGGATACTTCTCCGGGTGGTCCATCGCGTCGATGAGCGTTTCGCGGTTGAGGACGTTCACGTTCAGGTGCTGACCGGTCTTTTCCATATAGGCGTCGAGCAGCGTGATGAGGTTGGCGCAGCGCTCGTCCTCGGTCTTGCCGAGGGCGCTCGGTGCCATGGAGAAGGTGTAAGAGATGCCGTCCTCGCAGTCCTCAAAGGGGATCTTGGCGACGGAGAGCAGCGACGCCAGCGCGCCGTTGGTGTCGCGCCCGTGCATCGGGTTCGCGCCCGGCGCGAGGGGAACGCCCTGCTTTCTGCCGTCCGGTGTCGTGCCGGTGTTCTTGCCGTATTCGACGTTGCTCGTGATGGTCAGGACGGACTGGGTGGCGATGGAGCCGCGGTACATGTTGTTCTGGCGCAGGTCGTTCATAAACATGCGCGAGATCATCACGGCGAGGGAATCCACGCGGTCGTCGTTGTTGCCGTATTTCGGGAAGTCGCCCTCGATCTCGAAGTCGACGGCGAGACCCGCTTCGTTGCGGACGGGCTTCACGCGGGCATAGCGGATGGCGGAGAGCGAGTCGGCGACGACGGAGAGCCCCGCGATGCCGCAGGCGGTGGTGCGCTTGATGTTCTCGTCCATCAGCGCCATCTCGATGCGCTCGTAGTCGTACTTATCGTGCATGTAGTGGATCATATAGAGCGCTTTGGTATAGACGTTCGCGAGATACTTCGCCATCGGGACGAAGCGGCTAATCACCTCGTCATAGTCGAGGTATTCGCTCGTGATCGGTGCGGCGATGGGACCGACCTGCTTGCCGGTGATCTCGTCGACGCCGCCGTTGATGGCATAGAGCAGGCACTTCGCGAGGTTGGCGCGCGCGCCGAAGAACTGCATCTGCTTGCCGATGCGCATCGGGGAGACGCAGCAGGCGATGCCGTAATCGTCGCCGAGGTCGACGCGCATGAGGTCGTCGTTCTCGTACTGGATGGCGCTCGTGCGGATGGAGATGTCCGTCGCGAACCGCTTGAAGTTCTCCGGCAGGCGCTCGCTCCAGAGCACGGTGAGGTTCGGCTCCGGGGCGGGACCGAGGTTCACGAGGGTGTGGAGGTAGCGGTAGCTCATCTTCGTGACCATGTGACGGCCGTCGAGCCCCATGCCGCCGATGCTCTCCGTCACCCAGACGGGGTCGCCGGCGAAGATATCATCATAATCGAGGATGCGCAGGAAGCGGACGATGCGCAGCTTCATGATGAAGTGGTCGACCATCTCCTGAATTTCGCTCTCGGTATAGCGCCCCTCGGCGAGGTCGCGCTCGGCGTAAATGTCGAGGAAGGTGCTCGTTCTGCCGAGGCTCATCGCCGCGCCGTTCTGCTCCTTGACGGCGGCGAGATAGCCGAAGTAGAGCCACTGGATGGCTTCCTTGGTGTCCTGCGCCGGGCGGGTGAGGTCGAAGCCGTAGATATTGCCGAGCTCGATGAGCTCTTTCAGAGCCTCGATCTGGTCGTGAATCTCCTCGCGCTTGCGGACGAGGTCCTCGGTGATCTCGGTGCAGTCATACTGGTTCAGCGCCTTTTCCTTCTGCTCGATGAGGAAATCAACGCCGTAGAGCGCCACGCGGCGGTAGTCGCCGATGATGCGGCCGCGGCCGTAAGCGTCCGGCAGGCCGGTCAGCAGCTTGGCGCTGCGGGCGGCGCGGATCTCCGGCGTGTAGACGGCGAAGACGCGCTCATTGTGGCTGTGGCGGTATTTGAAGATCTTCTTGACTTCGGGGTCGAGGTGGTAGCCGTGCTCTTCGAGCGACTGCTCCACGGTGCGCAGACCGCCGAAGGGCATGATCGCGCGCTTGAGCGGCTTTTCGGTCTGGAGCCCGACGATGACCTCCTTCTCGCGGTCGATATAGCCCGCGGCGTGGCTCGTGATGCCGGAGATGGTCTTCGTGTCCGCGTCCAGCACGCGGCCGGGTGCCTGACGCTCGCGCTCCAGCAGCTCGCTCAGCTCCGCCCAGAGCTGCTCGGTGCGCTCCGTCGGACCGGCGAGGAAGCTGCCGTCGCCGTCATAGGGGGTGTAATTTTTCTGGATAAAGTCGCGGACATTGATCTCGCCGTTCCATTCGCCTTTGGTAAATTCCATTGTTCTTTTGACCCTCTTTCTTGTCACATTCAACATATCGCAAGTACAGGTTTTACACAACTTGTACCAAACGTTTCTTACGATAGGTATCATAGCAAAAAAATACGCGGATTTGAAGTAGTCAAATCCGCATATCGTTATTCTGCTTCGTGATAGCTGATGCGCCGTCCTATTCGGATTCGCCGGGGTCAGCCGCCGAGCTCGCGGACGGTCTCCTCCACCTTTTCGATGAAAAGCAGGTCCGTCTGGGTCAGGCGGTAGCCGCGGCGGTAAATGAGCACGTCGCGGCAGCGCCCGCCGGGGCGGGGACACTCGCGCTCCACGAGCGGGTAAGTCTCCAGCACGCTCCGCGGCGTGGGCGACGCCCACATATAAGTGTCCGGCAGGGAGCAGAGCAGCTCGAACTGGCTCTGGCGCTCATAGACGACGATGCCGCGCGCGGCATGCGCCGTGCCGTCCTCCGCCGGGGCGGAGCCGGGGGCGGCGGGGTCGCCGTGGCTGATCTCCACATAGCCGCGCAGGTCCGCCGGGCGGAGGGTCTCCTTTTCCGCGAGCGGGCTCGACCGCGGGAGCACGAGGTGGTAGTCAAAGTCCCAGATCGGGCGGGAGACGAGCCCGCGCGACGTGAGCTCGCGGCGGAAATAGCCGTCCTCGCTCACGGGGTAGCGGATGATGCCGATGTTGCAGTCATGCGCCCCGACGTGCTCGATGGCGCTGAGGCTGCCCGTTTCGCGGTAATCGGCGCGCAGGTCCGCGCCGGCGTCCAGCGCCTTCACGAAGCGGACGAAGGCGTGGGAGATATAGCAGGCGATGGGGACGCAGAGCTCGAATTCATAGCCCGTGCGCCGCCGGGGGGAGAAGCTGTTTTCCAGCTCGTCCATCGCGGAGATGAGCTCCTTCGCCTCCGCCAAAAACTCCGCGCCGCGCTTCGTCGGCGAAACGCCGCGGGTGCTGCGGTTGAATAGCTCCAGTCCGAGCTCGCGCTCGAGCTCCCTTACCGCCTTGCTCAAAAACGGCTGGCTCACGAAAAGCGCCTCCGCCGCCCGCGAAATGGAGCCGCAGCGCTCCACCTCCACGGCGTATTTCAGCTGCTGAATATCCATCGTTCTCCGCCTCCCTTTCCGCGCCATTTTACCACGCCGCGGCGCGGTCTGTAAAGCCGCATCGCGCCCGTTCGTGACCAAATTTTGAAGACTCTGTGAATAAAGTGTAAAAGATTTCCGGAGGGATTGAAAAGGGAAAAAATCGGAAATATAATCGCCATGTTACTACTATTTTCTTTTGCAGAGGGAACAAAAACATGCTGAAATTACAGGACATCCGAAAGGACTATCTCTCCGGGGACAGCACGGTCCATGCCCTGCGGGGCGTGAGCCTGCAATTCCGGGAAAGTGAGTTTGTCGCGATCTTGGGTCACTCCGGCTGCGGCAAGACGACGCTGCTGAACATCATCGGCGGGCTGGATCACTACACGAGCGGCGACCTCATCATCGGCGGCAAGAGCACGAAGGACTTCACCGAGGGCGAGTGGGACACTTACCGCAACCACTCCGTCGGCTTCGTGTTCCAGACCTATAACCTCATCCCCCACCAGACCGTGCTGCGCAACGTGGAGCTCGCGCTGACGCTCTCCGGCGTCAGCAAGGCGGAGCGGCGCGAGCGCGCGAAGAAGGCGCTGGAGGACGTCGGGCTCGGCGACCAGATCAATAAGCGCCCGAACCAGATGTCCGGCGGTCAGATGCAGCGCGTCGCCATCGCGCGCGCCCTTGTGAACGACCCGGACATCCTGCTCGCCGACGAGCCGACCGGCGCGCTCGACAGCGAGACGAGCGTGCAGGTCATGGAGATCCTGAAAAAAATCTCGCAGGACCGCCTCATCATTATGGTCACGCACAACCCGGAGCTCGCGGAGACTTACGCCACGCGCATCGTCCGCGTGCAGGACGGCGAGGTCGTGAGCGACTCCGACCCCTATGACGGCGCGGACGAGCCCGCGGAGGTCAAGCCGCTCGGCAGAAAGCCCTCGATGAGCTTTTTCACGGCGCTCGGTCTTTCCTTCCGGAACCTGCTGACCAAAAAGGGCAGGACCATCCTGACCGCCTTCGCCGGCAGCATCGGCATCATCGGCATCGCGCTCATTCTGTCCCTCAGCAACGGCATCCAGACTTACATTGACCGCGTGCAGGAGGACACGCTCTCCAGCTACCCGATCACGATCGAAGCGGAGAGCGTCGACATGACCAGCATGGTGAGCACGCTGATGGGCGTAAACAGCGCCGACGAGGAAGGCGAAGCGCACGAGCTCGACGCCGTTTACTCCAACACCATCATGTATGACCTCATGAACTCCCTCATGAGCACGGAGACGCAGAAAAATAACCTCCGCGACTTCAAGGCGTATATCGAGGGCGCGGACGCGCCGCTCGGCGAGCATGTCAGCGCCGTGCAGTACAGCTACGACCTCGGCACGGAGATGTATGCGCAGGACACGGACGGCAAAATTTTCGTCTCCGACATCACGGAGCTGATGCAGACCGCGATGGGCAGTCTCTACGGCGGCGATTACAGCAGCTATTTCGAGCAGTTCGGCTCGGCTTACTCAGCCATGGACGTCTGGGAGGAGATGCTCGCGCCCCAGAACGGCGAGGAGGGGCTCATCAATCCGCTGCTCACCGAGCAGTACGACCTCATCTATGGCAGCTGGCCCCAGAGCTACGACGAGGCGGTGCTCATCGTGAATAAGGACAACGAGATCAGCGACCTCGTCATCTACTGCCTCGGACTCGGCTCTCAGGCGGACGTGATGGACACCTTTGAAAAGCTGATGAACGGCGAGGGGCTCGAAGACTATCAGGAAAAATGGAGCTATGAGGACATCTGCGGCCTGACCTTCAAGGCAGTGCTGCCCGCGGAGCGCTATCAGCACGACGCCGCCACCGGCGCTTATACCGACATCGGCACGACCGAGACCGGCATGGACTTCCTCTATAACTCCGACGACGTCGGCACCCGTTTGAAGATCGTCGGCATCCTGCGTCCGAGCGAGGACGCCGTCAGCTCCATGATGAGCGGCGCCATCGGCTACACCGCCGCGCTGACGGAGCATCTTGTCGAAAAAGCCAACAGCCTCGAAATTCTTCAGGCGCAGAAGGCGGACCCCGCGACGGACGTCATCACCGGGCTGCCCTTCCTGACGGACGACTATTCCGTGAGCGATGAGGAGAAGGCAGCCGCCGTGCGCGAGCACATCGGCGCCCTGCCCGTCAGCGAACAGGCGGCTGCGTATATCGCGCTGCTCAGCGTCCCGGCGGAGGATTATCTTGAAACGGTCACGAGCCAGCAGATGGAGGGCCTCACGCGCGAGACCATCGAGCAGATGGTCGTGGAGCAGTACGCCGCCCAGATGGGCGTCGACGCCGCGACCGTCACGAGCTACATTGCCCGCATGGACGACGACACGCTCTTCGGCTACGTGGCGGACGCCATCCGCGAGCAGGTGACGGAGCAGTATGCCGCCGCCGTGGAGCAGCAGCTCGGTGCGCTCACGAACGAGCAGCTCGCCGCGATGCTCTGCACCGCGCTGGAGATCGACCTGCCGAGCGAGGACCCCGCGCTCGCGCTCTTCATCCAGTATCAGCCCCAGCCCATCGAGCCGCTGACCGCGGAGCAGATCGACTGGCTCTACGACAACGTCCTGCCCGCCATGGTCTCCGAGGGCAGCTATGAGGAAAACCTCAAGCTCCTCGGCGACGTCGACTTCGCGAGCCCCAAGAGCATCAACATCTACGCCGCGACCTTCGCGGACAAGGACGCCATCGCCGACGCGATCGAGGCGTATAACAACACCGTCGACGAGGACGACCGCATCGAATACACCGACTATGTCGCCCTGCTGATGAGCTCCATCACGACGATCATCAACGCCATCAGCTATGTCCTCATCGCCTTCGTCGCCATCTCACTCGTCGTGTCGAGCATCATGATCGGAATCATCACCTATATCTCCGTGCTGGAGCGCACGAAGGAGATCGGCATCCTCCGCGCCATCGGTGCCTCCCGGCGCGACGTGGCGCGCGTGTTCAACGCCGAGACGCTGGTCATCGGCTTCACCTCCGGCGTCATCGGCATCGGGCTGACCCTGCTGCTCACGATCCCGATCAACCTTCTGGTCCGCCACCTCACCGGCATCCCGAACCTCGGCGCAGCCCTCCCCGCCGGCGGCGGCGTCGTCCTCGTGGTGATCAGCATGCTCCTGACCTTCATAGCCGGCCTAATCCCCGCCGGAATCGCCTCGAAAAAAGACCCCGTCGAGGCGCTCAGAACCGAGTAAAAACAGCAAACACCCGCCCTGCCGAACGGCAGGGCGGGTGTTTCAGCCCGTCAAAGAACCCCCGCTTTCATGCAGCGAAGGCGGGGGTTCTCTTGCAACTTAGCGAAAAACAAGCGAATATGGGCTGGAAAATGGAGTTATCCC
>CAVJGI010000028.1:0-23210 GCA_963649145.1 Ruminococcus bicirculans (ex Wegman et al. 2014)
AGACCCTCTTGGTCGTTCAGGAAAGGGATTGTTAAGGGAAAACCCATTCGAAAGGTTTTTCCCTTAACCGCGCCTTTGCTTTCTTTCCCCACAAGGGGAAAGAAGGTCGCGTCCTGCGGACGCGAAACATATTTTATTTGCGCCAAAGGCGCATTCAAATTTTATCCCCTCGCCCTTGCGGGCGAGAAAAACCTCACTTCAAAAACTCCAGCGCTTCACTGAGACTCCCCACTTCGTCGATCAGCCCGCACTCCACCGCCTCCGCACCGGTCAGCACACTGCCGAGGTCGGTGGTCAGCGTGTCCGTCGCGAGCATAAGCTCCAGCAGACGCTCGCGGGGGATGCTGCTGTGGGCGGTGATGAAGCCGACGACGCGCTCCTGAATTTGGTGGAGATAGCGATAAGTCTGCGGCGCGCCGAGGACGACGCCGGTGAGCCGCACGGGGTGGAGCGTCAGCGCCGCAGAGGGCGCGATGAAGCTCCGCCGCGCGGCGACGGCGAGCGGCACGCCGATGGAGTGACCGCCGCCGAGCACGATGGACGCCGTCGGCGTTTTCATCCCGGCGATCATCTCCGCGATGGCGAGCCCGGCGTCCACGTCGCCGCCCGCGGTGTTCAGCAGAAAGAGCACGCCGCGCACCGCCGCGTCCGCCTCCGCCTCCGCCAGAAGCGGCAGGAGATGCTCATATTTCGTCGTTTTCGTCCCGTCGCCGTAAGCCTGATGGCCCTCGATCTGCCCGATGATGCTGATGCAGCGGATGCTGCCGGCGCCGGATGCGCCGAGCGTCCGCAATTCGTGTTCGTCCATAAAAAAATACCCCCTGTCTGCATTTTAGTCTTTGCAGACAGGGGGATTTTATCAAAACTCAGTTCAGCTCGTAAACCGCCTTGACGCCCTTGTAGGTCATGTAGCAGTCGAATTTGCTGACGACCTCGAACGGCGCGTGCATGCTGAGCACGGGGACGCCGGCGTCGATGGTGGAGATATTGCGGCGCGCCATGTAGACCGCGACGGTGCCGCCGCCGCCCTGATCGACCTTGCCGAGCTCCGCCATCTGCCAGACGACGCCCGCCTCGGCGAAGATGCGGCGCAGCTTGCCGACGGTCTCCGCGTCGGCGTCGTTCGTGCCGGACTTGCCGCGCGCGCCGGTATATTTGCAGATGCCCATGCCGTAATTGGCTTTGGCGTTATTGCGCTTTTCGCTGACGTCGGGATAGAGCGGGTCGAAGGCGTTGCAGACGTCCGCGCTGACGCAGAGGCTCTTTTCAAAGCAGCGGCGCAGCTCGACGCCCTCGGCGGCGCAGAGGTCCGCCATGAAGCACTCGAACGCCTGACTCTGCATGCCGCTCGTGCCCTCGGAGCCGATCTCCTCCTTGTCCGCAAGGATGCAGACGGCGGTGGTCTCCGGGTTCTCGATGTCGTAGATCGCCTTCAGCTCCGCATAGGCGCAGACGCGGTCGTCGTGGCCGTAGCCGCCGATGAGACTGCGGTCGAGGCCGAGGTCGCGCACGTCGAAGCCGGGGACGACCTCCAGCTCCGCGGAGAGGAAATCCTCCTCGGAAATGCCGTACTGCTCGTCGAGCAGGCTCAGCACGGCGAGCTTCACGCGCTCGCTGCCCTCGTCGGCATAGGGCGCGGAGCCGATGAGGAGATTGAGTCCTTCGCCCTTGATGATGTCGGGTGCCTTGCGGGACATCTGCTCCGCGGCGAGGTGCGGGAGCAGGTCGGTGATGACGAACTGGGGATCGGTCTTGTCTCTGCCGATGACGACCTCGACGTTCTCGCCGCTCTTGAGCGTCACGACGCCGTGGAGCTCCAGCGGGATGGCGACCCACTGATACTTCTTGATGCCGCCGTAGTAGTGCGTCTTGAAATAGGCAAACTCGCTGTCCTCATAAAGCGGGAGCTGCTTAAGGTCGAGGCGCGGGGCATCGACGTGCGCCGCGGCGACATTGCAGCCCTCGGCAAGAGACTTCTTGCCCACAACGGCGAGCAGCAGCGCTTTGCCGCGGTTGCTGCGGTAGAGCTTCATGCCCGGCTTGATTTCCATGCCGGGAACAAAGGGCACGAAGCCGCACTTTTCCGCCATTGCGATCGCCTCGCGCACCGCCTCGCGCTCCGTGCGGGCGTTGTCGAGGAAGGTCTTGTAGCCCTCGCAGTAGTCCTCCAGCGCGATGCGCTCTTCGGTGCCGATCAGGTCGTAACCGTTTTTCTGCTCGTAAAAGAGCCGCTCGCGCAGAGCTTTGTCTTCGTTTTTCTCAGCCATTTTGGAGTACCTCCGTAAAAAATTTTGTGCATTTATCTTCAAATTCCGCCTTCGTTCCGTCGTTGCAGAGCGTGAAGTGGCAGTTTTTGGCAAAGTAATCGTCGCTGTGCTGGGCGGCGATGCGGCGGCGGGCGTAAGCTTCGTCGATGCCCTCGCGCGCCATGAGCCGCGCGACGCGCTGCTCGACCGGCGCGGTGATCGCGACGTTGCAGCGGGTGCGGCTGCCGTGCTCGATGTCGAGCAGCCCGATCGCGTCGATGGCGGCGAGCGTTCCGCCGCGGCGGGCGTGGTCCGTCAGCAGGCGGTCGAGCTCGCGGCAGACATATTTATGCGTGATGGCATTCAGGTCCGAAAGCGCCGCCGCGTCGCCGAAGGCCATCGCGCCGAGGCGCTTGCGGTCGAGCCTGTCGCCGTCATAAACGTCCCCGAAGCGCGCCGTCAGCTCGCGGCGCATATCCGCGCAGGAGGCGGTGAGGTCGTGGTAGATCGCGTCGCAGTCGAGCACGAGCGCGCCCATATTCCGCAGCGTGTCGAGCGCCGTGGTCTTGCCGCTGCCGCTGCCGCCGGTGATGCCGATGAGCGTCACGCTCCCGCGCAGGGCGTCGAACACGGTCTCCTCGCTGAGCGCGCCGCGGCGCAGGATGGAGTAGGGCTCGTGCGCGAGGTCGATGATGGTCGACTCCGTGCCGATACCGCAGGGTCCGCCGTCGATCACGGCGTCGATCGCGCCGTCGAAATACGCGAGGACCTCCCCCGCCGTCTTGGGGCTCATCGCGCCGCTGGGGTTCGCCGAGGGCGCGGCGAGGGGCACGCCGGCGCTGAGCAGCAGCGCAAGCGTCATCGCGTGGTCCGGGCAGCGGAGCCCGACCGTGTCTCCCCCGGCGCGGACGATGGCGGGCACCGTGTCCTTCGCCGGGAGCACGATCGTGAGCGGTCCGGGCCAGAATTTTTCCGCAAGCGCCCGCGCCGCAGGCGGCACATCGCAGCAGACGGCGTCGAACGCACCCGCGTCCGGCACCATCAGGCTCAGCGGCTTGACCTCCGGGCGGCCCTTGACGTCGTAAATGCGCTGCACAGCCGTCTCGTCGAGCCCGTTTCCCGCGAGACCGTAGACCGTCTCGGTCGGGACGGCGACGAGACCGCCGGCGCGGATGATCTCCGCCGCGCGGGGGATATTTTCGGTGATGATCTCAGTTTTCATCTTGGCTTCTTTCGCTTTCAGCAAGCTGCGCCGCGCGGTCCGCGGCGGTCAGCGCGTCGATCAGGGGGGCCAGCTCGCCGTTTAAGACCGGCTGGAGCTGGAAAAACCGCTCCCCGCCGGAAAGCCGCTGGTCCGCGACCTGTCCGCGCAGGCAAAAATAAGTCCGGATCTTCTCGCTGCGGCTGCTGGTGCCGACCTGACTGCGGCGGTCGGCTGCGAGGGCGTCCGCACTGCGCTGCCGCTCCGCTTCGAGCAGACGGCTGCGCAGGATCTTGAGCGCGCGGTCCTTGTTTTTGAACTGGCTGCGCTCATCCTGACAGGTGACGACGATGCCGGTCGGCAGGTGGGTCACGCGGATGGCGCTCTCGGTCTTGTTGACCTTCTGCCCGCCCGCGCCGCTGGAGCGATAAGTGTCGATCCTGATGTCCTGCGGATTCAGTACGACCTCCGCCTCCTCCGCTTCGGGCAGCACGGCGACCGTCGCCGTCGAGGTCTGGATGCGTCCGCTCGACTCCGTTTTCGGCACGCGCTTGACGCAGTGCGTCCCGGATTCATATTTCAGGCGGGACCACACGCCCTCGCCCTCCACGCTGAACACGATCTCCTTCAGCCCGCCGAGCTCCGTTTCGCTTGAGTCCGCGATCTCGACGCGCCAGCCGCGCCGCGCGGCGTAAAGGCTGTACATGCGGTAAAGCTCCGCGGCGAAAAGCGCCGCCTCCTCCCCGCCGGTCCCGGCGCGGATTTCCAGAACGACGCTGCGCCCGTCGCGCGCGTCCGGCGGGAGCAGCAGGGCGCGGAGCGTCTCCTCCGCCGCCGCGCGTTCCGCCGCGATCGCGGCGCGCTCCGCCGCGGGAAGTCCGAGCTCCTCCGCCGCCGCGAGATCGCCCTCCAGCGCCTCGCAGCGCCGCAGCGCCTCCGCGAGCGGTGTGAGCGCCTTCTGCTCGCGCAGCAGCCGGGCGCAGAGTGCGGTGTCGCCATAAGTCTCCGGCGCGGCGAGCTGCGCCGCGATGCGCTCAAGCTTATCCAGAACCTCCCGCAGCCGCGTGTCCAACTTTCCCCACCGCCCTTTTCGCGTCGATTTCCATTAGAGTATTTTAACACATTTCTCCCGGTTTGTAAACGGCGAAAAAGCTTGACATTTTGCCCGACAATTTGTACTCTTAGATCGTATTATTGATCAGAAAGGGGCTGCGAACGCCATGCAGGGCGATTTTGAGGCGTTTTACCTGCGCCACTTCAAGGCGATCTACCGCGTCTGCTATGCCTTTATGAAAAACGCGCAGGACGCGGAGGACTGCACGGAGGACACCTTTGTGCGCGCTATGACGAGCGACGCCGCGTTTGAAAACGAGCGCCACGAGCGCGCGTGGCTGACGACAACGGCGATGAACCTCTGCAAGGATAAGCTCAAGCACTGGTGGCGGCAGAAGGTGGTCCCGATCAACGAAGAGACCGAACAGACCCCCGCCGCGCCGGACGAGAAGCGCGAGGTCGCGGACGCGGTCATGGCGCTGCCGCTGAAATATAAGGAGGTCGTCTGGCTCCACTATTACGAGGGCTACCAGACGGACGAGATCGCGGCGATGCTGCACCGCCCGCCCTCGACGGTACGCAACCAGCTGCGGGACGCGCGGGCGAAGCTGAAGCAGGCACTTGGAGGTGAGGAACCGTGAACGATAACGAGATCAAAAACGCATTGGACGAAATAGAACCGGAGGCGGGCGCGCAGGAGCGGATGTATGCCAAAATCCTGAAAAAAGCCGCCGCGCAGCGAGAAGCTCCGGCAGAGGACTTGTCAGAAGTCCGCGCGGCGGCGAAAAAGCGGGCGCTCCGGCGGCAGCGCTGGGGGCTGCTCGCGGCATGCTTCGCGGTGATCATCGCCCTCGGCGTCGCGCTGCCGCGGCTTTTAGACCGCACGGAGCCGACGGACCCGCCGATGCTCGGCGGCTCGCCCTTTGAGGACGTGGACGGACCGGAGGGCTTTGCGAAGCTGGGCTTCGCCGTTACCGCGCCGGAGGGCGCGGAGGACGCGGTCTACTGCATCATAGACGGCGAGATCGCGCGCGTGCGCTTTTCGCTGGGCGGACACGACTATATCTACGAGGCGGCGCGGCTGGACGGCAACTTCTCCCCCGCGGAGGGCGAGGCGCTGGAGAGCCGCTCGCTGGACGCGGCGGCGGACGCCGTGCTCGACCGCGTCTCGCCGGAGGTCTGGCGCGCTCACTGGACGGCGGAGGGCGTCAGCCGCTACCTCACGAATTTCGACGGCGCGCCGGAGGCGGAGATCACCGCCCTCGCCCTCGCGCTGATCGGGCAGGAATAAGCAAAAAGTTTCGGAGCAAGGATCTTTGCTCCGAAACTTTTTTTATTTTTTTCCGACATTTTTCGCCACTCCCTCGTATGGATAGTTGAGCGGGTCAGAAAGGCCCCGAAAACATAATCCAAAAAGGAGCGAACGAACGATGAAACTGAAAAAGATCCTTGCTGCGGCGCTGGCGCTCGCCATGCTGCTCGCCCTCGCCGCCTGCGGCGGCAAACAGCCCGCCCCCGATTCCAGCGACGAGCCGGACACCCCCGCCGTCACCGAGACGCCGCAGCCCGACCCGGTCGAGCCGGACCCGACGGAAAAGCCCGACGAGCCGGACACCCCCGTGACCCCCGATCCCACCGAGGAGCCTGAGCCGGTCAAGCCCGACCCCACTGAGCAGCCGAAGCCCGCACAGGAAAAGACCGCACAGGAGGTGCTGGACGCGCTGAAGGCCGCCCTCGGCGCGAGCTACACGAGCGACGCTGCAGAGACCGAGGCGCGCATGAGCGGCTACTGGGGTCTCGACCTCAGCCAGATCGAGAGCTGGGCGGCAGAGGGCAGCTCCAACTCCGCCCTGAACTCCGACTGTGCTATCGTCCTGAAGGTCAAGGACGGCTACGCCGACACCGCCGCCGCGCTGCTCCAGACCGGCTTTGAGCAGATCGTCAGCTATAACCGGATGTATGATATGGACCTCCAGCGCGTGCTTCAGGCGCGGCTTTTCGTGAACGGCAGCTATGTCGCGCTGCTCATCGAGGGCGCACAGGGCGACTGGGAAGCCAGCGCCGAGGAGCAGGCGAAGCTCGCCGCGGAGGAAGCTGGCAAGGTGGACAGCGCGTGGAGCGCCATCTTCGGCTCCGCCGAGAACCTCATCACCATTCCGGAGGATAACGGCGGCAGCAATTTCTTCGATATGAGCGAGGACGACGCCCTGCTCGGCGGCTGATGCTATGGTCTTTTCGAGTCTGACATTTCTGCAATGCTTCCTGCCGCTCTGCCTGCTGGCTTATTTGGCGGTGCCGAAGCGCTGGCGCAACGGCGTGCTGTTCGCGTTCAGCCTCGCGTTTTATGCTTGGGGCGAGCCGGTCTATGTTGTGGTGATGCTCTTTTCCACGGCGCTGGACTACACCTGCGGACAGATGGCGGAGCGCCATCGCGGACAGCGCGGCGCGAAAATCGCCCTGCTGGTGTCGGTGTGCGTCAATCTGGGGCTGCTCGGCGTATTCAAATACAGCGATTTTCTCGTCGCCACGGTCAATTCCCTGCTCGGCACGGCGATCCCCCAGCCGGATCTGCCGCTGCCCATCGGCATCAGCTTCTATACCTTCCAGACCATGAGCTACACCATCGACGTCTACCGCGGCGAGTCGAAGGCGCAGAAAAATATCATCAATTTCGGCGCCTACGTGACGCTGTTCCCCCAGCTCATCGCGGGCCCCATCGTCCGCTACCAGACCGTAGCGGACGAGCTGGAAAGCCGCGAAACGACGGCGGACCTCTTTGCCTCCGGCGTAAAACGCTTTGTCTGCGGCGTCGGGAAAAAGGTGCTGCTCGCGAACAACATCGGTCTTTTGTGGGAGGCGGCGAGCGCTCAGAGCGCGCCCACGGTGCTGACGGCGTGGCTCGGCGTCATCGCTTACAGCTTCCAGATCTATTTCGATTTCTCCGGCTACTCCGATATGGCGATCGGGCTCGGCAGGATGCTGGGCTTCCGCTTTCTGGAAAACTTCAACTATCCCTTCCTCGCCGACTCCATCACGGATTTCTGGCGGCGCTGGCATATTTCGATGGGAACGTGGTTCCGCGACTATGTGTACATCCCGCTGGGCGGCAACAAGGGCGGGCTTTGGCGGCAGCTCCGCAACATCGCCGTCGTCTGGCTGCTGACCGGCTTCTGGCACGGAGCGAGCTGGAATTTCGTGCTCTGGGGCGTTTATTTCGGCGTGCTGCTGGTGCTGGAAAAGCTGTTTCTGCTGCGCCGGCTGAAAAAGCTGCCCGCCGCGGCGCGGCATGTTTACGCGCTCGTGCTCGTGACGCTCAGCTGGACGCTCTTTGCCTTTACGGACTTTTCCAAGGGCGCGGCGTGGCTCGGCGCAATGTTCTCCGGCACGTTCTGCGACCGGGACAGCCTCTATCTGCTGCTGAGCTACGGACCGCTGCTGGTGCTCTGCGCGCTCGCGGCAACGCCGCTCGGCAAGCGGCTTTATGACCGCCTTCAGACCCGGCTGAAGCCGCGGCTGATGACCGCGGCGGACTGCGGCGGCGCGCTCTGTCTGCTGGCAATGAGCGCGGCGTATCTCGTGAGCGGGAGCTATAACCCCTTCCTCTATTTCCGGTTTTGAGGTGAACGACCTATGCGAAACAAAATTCTGACCGGCTTTTTCTGCCTGCTGCTGGCGGTCTCCGCCCTTGCCGGGCTGCTGACGCCGGACCGCTATTATTCCGAGCGCGAAAAGCGCACGCTGGCGCAGAAACCGAAATTCAGTATTGCCGCGCTCGTCTCCGGAAGGTTCGGCGACGCGCTGGAGGACTATCTTTCCGATCAGGTGCCGGGACGGGACGGCTGGGTGACGTTCAAGACCTATCTGGAGCTCGCCGCGGGCAAGCGGGAGAGCGGCGGCGTTTATATCTGCCGGGATCAGTACCTGATGGACAAATTCACCGCTTACAGCAAAAAGCAGCTCGCGGCAAACGCGCAGGCGCTCGCGGCACTGCAAACGGCGCTGGCGGACGCGGGGATCGCGATGGAGACGATGCTGGTCCCGATGGCGGCGCAGGTGCTCACCGACAAGCTGCCCGCCTGCGCGCCCGTGGCGGACTACGCCGCCATTTTGCAGGTGCTGACCGATGCCGGGGTTAAAACGGCGGACGTGATGAGCGCCCTATCCGCCCACAGCGGCGAGGCGATCTACTACCGCACCGACCACCACTGGACGAGCCTCGGCGCTTATTACGCCTACTGCGCCTACCGCGGCACCGAGCCGGACGCCGCGGCGTGGACGCAGGAGGTGCTCTGCAACGATTTCCGCGGCACGACTTGGAACAAGGTCGGGCTTCCCGGCGTCTCCGCCGAGGAGATCACTGCGTGGTATCAGCATGAAACCCACCATGTTTCCTATAACAACGGTCAGTACGAGACCGACAGTCTCTATGAGCGCAAATACCTCTCCGGCAGCGACCAGTACGCCGTGTTTCTGAACTCCAATCAGGCGCGGACGGCCATCGCCGGCAGCGGCAGCAGCGGAAAGCTGCTGCTCATCAAGGACTCCTACGGCAACACCTTCGCCCAGTTCCCCGCGGAGGATTACGCCGAGGTCCACGTCCTCGACCTCCGCTTTTTCCGCGGCGACATCACCGAATACGCCAAAGAAAACGGCATCACAGACGTGCTTGTGCTTTACGGCACGCAGAATTTCGTGAAGGACACGAACATTGTCTTTTAAAGCAAAAAGCGCCCGCAGTCCGATGTGGACTGCGGGCGCTTTTTTTGTTTTTCAGGTTCCCAAATAAGCTGCCTTGACCGCTTCGTTTTCCAGCAGCTCTTTTCCGGTGCCGGACATGGTGATGGAGCCGGTCTCCATGACGAAGGCGCGGTCGGCGATCTTCAGCGCCATGTTTGCGTTCTGCTCGATGAGGAGCACGGTGACGCCGCGGCGGTTGATTTCGCGGATGATGTCGAAGATTCCCTTGACGATGATGGGGGCGAGGCCAAGGGAGGGCTCGTCCATCATGATGAGCTTTGGGCGGCTCATCAGCGCGCGCCCGACCGCGAGCATCTGCTGCTCGCCGCCGGAGAGCGTTCCGCCCGCCTGCCATGAGCGCTCCTTCAGGCGCGGGAAGAGCTCATAGACCCACTCAAGGTCCGCGCGGATGTCGTCCTTGCGCAGATAGGCACCGACCTTCAGGTTTTCCAGCACGGTGAGGTCCGGGAAGATACGCCGTCCCTCCGGCACGAGCGTGACGCCGCGCTGGACGATGCTCGTCGGGTCCTTGCCCGTGATGTCCGCACCCTCGAACTCGATCTTTCCGGTCTTGGGCTTCACGAGCCCGGCGATGGTGCGGAGCGTGGAGCTCTTGCCCGCGCCGTTTGCGCCGATGAGGGTGACGATCTCGCCGGCGGGCACCTCGAAGCCGATGCCCTTGACCGCCTCGATGCCGCCGTAATTGACCCGCAGGTCCGTGATTTTCAGAATGGTCTCACTCATCCTCAGCCACCCCCAGATATGCGTCGATGACCCGTTGGTCGTTCTGGATCGCGGTGGGCAGACCCTGCGCGATCTCGCTGCCGAAGTCGATGACGTAGATATAGTCGGAAATTCGCATCACGAGGTCCATGTGATGCTCGATCAGAAACACGGTCAGAGCGTATTTATCGCGGATATCGTGGATGAACGCGGCGAGCTCCTGCGTCTCCTGCGGGTTCATGCCGGCGGCGGGCTCGTCGAGCAGGAGCAGCTTCGGCTCCGTCGCGAGGGCGCGGGCGATCTCCAGACGGCGCTGGAGTCCGTAGGGCAGGCTCGTCGCCTGATCGTTCGCGTAGCGGTCGAGCCCCTGCTCGGCGAGCAGCGCCATCGTCTCCTCGCGCATGCGGCGCTCCTCCGCGGCGGTGGTGCGGAAGGTGGCGGAGAACACGGTCTGCTTCGCGCGCATATGCTTCGCGACGAGAACGTTTTCAAACACGGTCATGCTCTTCCAGAGACGGATGTTCTGGAACGTGCGGGAAATGCCGAGCTTTGTGACCTCGTCGGGCGTCGGGTCGATGATGCGGTGGCGGAGATAGAGCTCCGCGTTTTCGCCCTTGTACTGCTTTTTCATCTTGCCCGTCGGGTGGGAGCAGATGAGCGGTCTGCCCATAAATTCCACGAGACCGTTCGTCGGCTGATAGACGCCGGTGATGCAGTTGAAGGCGGTGGTCTTGCCCGCGCCGTTCGGTCCGATGAGGGCGACGATCTTATTCTCGCGGACGTCCATGGAGAGGTTGTTGACGGCGACGACGCCGCCGAACTGCATCGTCACGTTCTCCACGTGGAGGACGGTCTTTTCCATATCGCTCATTTGCTCTCCGCCTCCTTTCCCGCCTTGCGGCGCTTAAATTTACGCACGAGCCCGGCGAACGACAGCTCCTTATCGCCCATAATGCCGCGCGAGAAGAACAGCACGATCACCATGATGACGACGGAGAACACGACCTTGCGGAAGCCGTCGCGGAAAAACGGGATGGAGAGGTCGCCGATGCCGCCCTTGTCGAGGAAGCGCAGCCACCACTCGTTGCAGGCGATATAGAGGAACGCCGCGATGCAGCTGCCGGACACGGAGCCGATGCCGCCGATGACGACCATGAGGAGGATCTCGTAGGTCATCGTGGAGGTGAAGGAGCCCGCCTTGACCGTCGTCTGGAACATGGCGAGCAGCGCGCCGCCGACGCCGGCGAAGAAGCTGGAGATGACGAAGCTCAGCATCTTGTGCTTGAAGAGGTTGACGCCCATCGCCTCCGCCGCGACCTCGTCGTCGCGGATGGCTTTGAATGCGCGGCCGTAAGACGAGTTGATGAGCAGCAAGATCACCGCGATGGAGACCGTGGCGATCAGGAACGGGAAGATGGTCTCGAATTTCAGGGAGCCGATCTTGATGTCGGCGAAGGTCGTGTACTTGCGGAGCTGGTTGGAGCCGTTCGTGATGACGCCGAGACCGTTCCACTGGAACACGGCGCGGATGATCTCCGCGAAGCCGAGCGTCGCGATGGCGAGATAATCGCTCTTCAGGCGCAGGACCGGGATGCCGATGAGCGCGGCGAACGCCGCGGCGACGATGCCCGCGATCAGGATGGCGAGGATCGCGCCGAGCCACGCGCCGGCGTTTTTGCCGAGGGCATTGCCGATCACCTCCGCGAAGGAGAACTTGATCGCGCCGCCGTCGAAATACTGGTAAACGCTGTCATGCTGACCGGACGGGATGGAGAAGATCGCGTAAGCGTAAGCGCCGATGAGCATAAAGCCCGCCTGTCCAAGCGAGAAGAGCCCGGTAAAGCCGTTCAGCAGGTTCATGGACACGCAGAGCAGCGAGTAGATCGCGCCCTTTTTCAGCACGGGGATGAGCATCAGCGTGAAGGAGTTCGCGGGGAGCACATTGTCGAGCAAAAAGAGCAGGACATAGAGCGCGGCGAGGAGCACAGCCGCCGTGATCTTTCCGGCGGGGCTCTTTTTTTCGGTGAGCAGAGTGTTGTTCATGTCGTTCATCCTCCCCTCACACCTTGTCCGTGGCCTTCTCGCCGAAAATGCCGGTGGGCTTCACGACGAGGATGACGATCAGCAGCACGAAGGTAAAGGCGTCCGAGAACGCGGTGAGCTGGAAGCCCTTCAGGATGTTTTCGCAGATGCCGATGATGAACGCGCCGATGACCGCGCCGGGGATGGAGCCGATGCCGCCGAACACCGCGGCGACGAACGCCTTCAGTCCGGGCATGGAGCCGGAGGTCGGCACGACGGACTGGTAATTCGTGAAATAAAGCAGGGAGCCGACGGCGGCGAGGAAGCAGCCGACGACGAAGGTGAAGCTGATGACGGAGTTGATCTTGATGCCCATCAGCTGGCTGGTCTCAAAATCCTTGGACACGGCGCGCATCGCCATGCCGACCTTCGTGTAGCGGATGAGGGCGCTCAGCACGAGGACGAGAATGATGGTCAGCACCGGGGTCACGAGCGTGACGACCTTGGTCGTTGCGCCGAGGATGGTGACGGAGTCGCTCAAAAACGGGATGGCGGGATAGGTCTGGGGCAGACCGCCGGTGAAGTAAAGCGCGCAGTTCTGGAGCAGGTAGGAAACGCCGATTGCGGAGATCATAACGGACATGCGCGGCGCGCTGCGCAGCGGCTTATACGCCACGCGCTCGATGAGGAAGCCGAGCACGACCGTCGCGACGAGCACGATCGGGATCGCGATATAAAGCGGCAGCGACGCGGAAACATAGACCATCACAAGACCCGCGACCATAAACACGTCGCCATGGGCGAAGTTGATGAGCCGCAGGATACCGTAGACCATCGTGTAGCCGATGGCGATGAGCGCATACTGGCCGCCGACGGAGATGCCGGTGAGCAGGTATTGCAGGTTCGCGGCGATAAAATCAGACATGTGGTTCTCCCCTCTTTTCTCATTTCAGCAGAGCATAGAAATCCGCATTCTTACATTTTTAACATAGGAATACGCATTTTTACACTCTGCCCGCAGCGGGAAAATATCGCGGAAGGCGGAGGCGGCAGTTTTTCTCTCTGCCTCCCCCGCCGTTCCAAACTTTTCAGCTCGGAATGGTGTTGGTTTCGTTTGCTGTGGGTGCGCGTCAGCCCTCGACCTTGGCGGCGGTGACGAAATCCCAGACGTTGCTCTCGGTGTTGGCCTTCTTGATGAACGCGCTGTCACGGATGGCGTCGCCGATCTCGTCGAAGGCGATCGCACCGGAAACACCGGTGTAGGTCACGCCGGGCATCGCGGCGAGGATGTCCGCCTTGTCGATGCTACCAGCCTTCTTCATCGCCTCAAGCGCAACGTGGTAAGCGTCGTAGCCCATCACGGTGACGGCGGAGATGAGGTCGTTGCCGCCGTTATTGGTCATCGCCTCGCTGTTCTCGTTCAGCCAAGCCTTGAAGCCCGCCTCAAAGTCGGGGTCGGCGCCCTCGGCGTAGAAGGTGGAAACAAAGATCTCGATGTCCTTGCCCTGCGCCGCGCCGAGGATCTGGTTGCTGTCCCAGGTGTCCGGTCCGAGCAGGGGGATCTCGATGCCCTGCGCCGCAGCCTGCTCAACGATGAGCTGGGCGTACTGGATGGAGCAGGGGGCGAAGATGACGTCCGCGCCCTCGTTCTTCGCGGTGGTGAGGTAAGAGGTGAAGTCGGAGTTGTTCTCCGGGAAGTCGCCCTTGACGACCTTCATGCCGAGCGCCTCGGCAGCCTGCGTGAAGTAGTTGATGAGGCCCTGATCATAGTCGTTGCCGAGCTCGCCGAGGCAGTAGGCGGTCTTCGCGCCGAACTCCTCGCTGGCGAAGTTCGCGTGGACGGTGCCCTGGAACGGATCGAGGAAGCAGATGCGGAAGTAGCTGTCGTTGCCCTCCGTGACCTGCGGGTTCGTGCAGGTGACGCCGATGGCGGCGACGCCCGCGGAGTTGAAGGTCTCCGCCGCGGCGATGGCGACGCTGGAGCCGTAAGAGCCGAGGATGACGGAGCAGCCGGCGCTGATGAGGTCGGTCGCGGCGGTGACAGCCTTGGCGTCGTCGGACTCGTTGTCCGCGTAGACCAGCTCGACCTTATAGGTCTCGCCGCCGATCTCGACGGTCGGGGTCTTCAGGTTCGCGTACTGCATGCCGAGGATCTCCTGCTTGCCGCCCGCGCCGTTCTTGCCGGACTGGGGCTCATAGACGCCGATCTTGACGACCTTTTCCTTGCTGTCCTTGTCGCTGCTGCTGCCGCCGCAGGCGCAGAGCGCCAGCGCCATGCACGCCACGAGGACCAGTGCGATGATCTTTTTCATTTTCATTGTGTAAGTACCTCCATACGGACAAACGTCCCTGCGTCGTGGACATTTGTGTTTTATGGTCCTGATACTACCACAATCTTGCACAAAATGCAACTACTTTTTTCGACATTTTGAAAAAAATCCATGCCGCGGCGCTGGGGATAGGTCTTCGGGCTTCAGAATGACCGGGCTGGTGCGCCAATCGGAGCCCCCGCGGCGCTCGTCCTCGGCGGTGAAGCCGAGGGTAAAGAGGTCGGTGGACGCCGCTTCGAGGGCAAATGTCCGCTGTGCGCGCGCATCAAGCGTTTTTGCGTCCGCCGGGCGGGTCAGGATCGGGACGCTCGCCGTCGCCGACGCGGTACGCAGGACCTCGGTCCCGCGGCTCGTTGCCGCCAGCACGCGCAGGTAAGGCGGACGCCCGCCGCTGTCCGCGGCAGTGACGCCGAGCGCGGCGCACATCGTCATCCGGCGCAGCCGCGAGAGCGCGTAGCGGCGGGATTTTGCCGCGGCGCAGACCGCGTCGAGCGTCGGCTCCGTCTGCGCGGCGCGGAACAGCAGATTCTCGATCCCCTCGCTCGCGCCGGGCAGCGCGTCGAACGCCTCCTGCGGCAGAAAGCGCAGGCGCGACAAGATCGCGGTCTCCAGCGCTTCCGGTCCCACGGGACCTCTCCCCTGCTCCAGTTCGCGGGAAAGCACGGCGTAGACCTCCGGCGGGATGCCGCTGCGGATGCTCTCGCCGAGGCGGAGCGCGTCGCGCAGCTGGGCGGCGGAGGGGCAGCTCTCCCCCTCCCCGGCGGCGTCGTGCGCCGCGCCGGTGCGCAGAACGGTGATGGGCGTGATGTCCAGATCCTGCTGGGCGATGGCTTTCAGATATTCCACGCCGAGCAGGTTGTTCGGCTCGGAGAGCTCCCGGATCTGCGCCCCGGCGAGGCGCTCCGCCGCCCGCTGGCGCGCCGCGGCATAGGGCGCGCCGCTTTGCAGCTCCGTGCGGATGAGCTCGTCCATCCGCGGGTCGAGCAGCACCTCCGCCGCCGCGCGCAGGCGCTCAAGCTCCCCGCACTCGCTGCCGAAGCTGATGTGCGTCACGCAGCCCAGCGCGCCGAGCATGCCGACGCCGCCGCGCGCGAAGCCCTCCGCGCTGCTGATCGCCCACGGCAGCGGCAGTTCCAGCACGAGGTCCGCCCCGCCGCGCACCGCCGCCTCCGCGCGCGCGTGCTTGGCGAATACAGCCGGCTCGCCCCGCTGGACAAAATTGCCGCTCATCACGCAGACGATGGCGGTGTCCTCCCCCAGCCGCGTCCGCGTCTGGGCGATCTGGTGGGCATGTCCGGTGTGAAAAGGGTTATATTCGGAGATTATTCCGCAGATTTTCATAAAAAAGCCTTGCCTTTCCGAAAAAATGTATTAGAATAATGTAGTTGGAGATATATCCATTTTAGCGGAAATCCGAAACATTTACAATAAGGAAGGAACTGGAAATGAAAATTCTTGTTATCAACGCGGGAAGCTCCTCTCTGAAGTATCAGCTCATTGATATGGACGGCGAGAAGCTGCTGGCCAAGGGCCTTTGCGAGCGCATCGGCATCGACGGCAAGTTCACCTACAAGCCGCAGGTGGAGGGCAAGCAGAAGATCGACGCGGCGGATGTCGCCATGCCGACCCATGCCGAGGCGATTCAGGCGGTGCTGGACGCGCTTGTCGACCCGGTCAACGGCGTTGTGAAGAGCATGGACGAGATCGACGCTGTCGGCCACCGCGTGGTCCACGGCGGCAAGGCATTCGCCGCGAGCTGCCTCATTGACGACAAGTTCATCGAGGCGATCCAGAAGTGCATCCCCCTCGCGCCGCTGCATAACCCGGCGAACCTCCTCGGCATCGACGCCTGCACCAAGTGCATGCCCGGCAAGCCGCAGGTCGCCGTGTTCGACACCGCGTTCCATATGACCATGCCCCCGAAGGCTTACATTTACGCCATCCCCTACGAGTATTACGAGGAGGACGACGTCCGCCGCTACGGTTTCCACGGCACCAGCCACCGCTACGTTTCCGCCCGCTGCATCGAGCTGCTGGGCAACCCGGAGCACAGCAAGATCATCTCCTGCCACCTCGGTAACGGCTCCTCCCTCGCCGCCGTTGTGGACGGCAAGAGCGTCGACACCACGATGGGCCTTGGGCCTCTCGCCGGCGTCTCCATGGGCACCCGCTGCGGCGACATTGACGCGACCATCATCGAGTATCTCGTGAAGCGCCACGGCTACACGCTCGAAGAGATGATGAACATCCTGAACAAGAAGTCCGGCGTTCTCGGTATCTCCGGCGTCTCCTCCGACTTCCGCGATCTGGAGACCGCCCGCGAGGAGGGCAACGAGCGCGCCAAGCTCGCGCTGGACAAGTTCCACTACGACGTCCGCAAGGACATCGGCGCTTTCGCAGCCGCGATGGGCGGCGTGGACGCCATCGTCTTCACCGCCGGCATCGGCGAGAACGGTGCCATCGACCGCGCCGAGATCTGCAAGGGTCTGGAGTATATGGGCGTCAAGCTCTGCGAAAAGCGCAACGCCGAGCGCGCCGACGAGCACCTCATCTCCACCGACGACAGCCCGGTTAAGGTCTTCGTCATCGCCACGAACGAAGAGCTGATGATCGCCCGCGACACCAAGGCGATCGTCGAGAGCAAGTAATTATTTCCGGGGTTTATCGCAAAAAAGCAGCAGGGGCTGCGGCGTGTTCCATGCGCCGCAGCCCCTGTTTTTGTTGTAAGCGGTCAAACTCATCTTCTCCGCGGATACGGCCGCGGGTCGTCGGTCAGTCCGGCGAGGTAGTCCATGCTCGTTTCCAGTGCCGCGGCAATGCGGCGGCATTGCTCAAATGTCATATTCCGCTTCCCCGTTTCCAGCTTGGAATAGTCGCTCTGGTCAATGCCGGTCAGCATCTGCATCTTGATTTGGGTATAACCCAGCGCCTTCCGGCGCTCATAGATCCTTGTCATAACGCATCACCCAGAAGTATTATGGCAAATTGACCTATTGATTTTATGGTTGTTTTGACCTATAATCTCATTGAGGTGATGAAATGTACATTCGAAAATTCCGCAACAAGGCGATTTTTGACGCTTACTTCAAGCTGCGCTATCCGAAGGACCCGGACGAGGACGAGGTCACGCGCCTTGAAAACGAGCTTTCCGACTTGCTCCCCCTTGAGCTCAAGATCAAGCTGTCGGAGTTTGTCCGGCTCTATGCCCACACCGTTGAAAACGAGCGGCGCTATTATTTTCAGTGCGGCTGGATGCATGCAAAAAAAGAGACCCCATAAGGGGTCTCTTTTTTAAATACGATCGAATTACTTCGCGGCCTTGGCCTTCTCGCAGAGGGCGGTGAAGGCGGCGGGATCGTGGATCGCCATCTCGGAGAGCATCTTGCGGTTCATGTCGATGCCGGCGAGCTTCAGACCGTGCATGAAGGTGGAGTAGTTCATGCCGTTGGCCTTGGTCGCCGCGGAGATGCGGGTGATCCAGAGGCGGCGGAAGTCTCTCTTCTTCAGCTTGCGGCCGATGTAAGCGTAGCGGCCGGACTTCATCATGGCCTGATTAGCCATCTTGTAGTGCTTGCTCTTGGCACCCCAGTAGCCCTTGGCGAGACCGAGGATCTTATTTCTGTGCTTGCGCGTCATCATCGCGCCTTTGACTCTTGCCATTTCTCAAGTCCTCCCTTATTTGTACGGAATCATGCGCTTGATAGCAGCGACATTGGTGGCGTCGGCGATCGCGGACTTGCGCAGACCTCTCTTGCGCTTGGTGGTCTTGCCGTGACCGTTCAGCAGGTGGGACTTGTACGCATGCGCGCGCTTCACTTTTCCGGTCTTCGTGAGATTGAATCTCTTCTTCGCGCCGGAATGGGTCTTCAGTTTGGGCATATTGATTTATCTCCTTCCTTGGTTTAACGAAAACATTATTTGGCCTTCGGCGAAAGGAACATGGACATGTTCCTGCCCTCCAGCTTGGGGTTTTTGTCCATCGAGGCGACTTCGGCGCAGGCGGCGGCGAAGCTTTTCAGCAGCTGCTCGCCGAGATTGGTGTGCGCCATCTCTCTGCCGCGGAAGCGGATCGTGACCTTCAGGCGGTTGCCCTCGCTCAGGAACTTCTGTCCCGCGCGGAGCTTGGTCTGGAAGTCGTTCTCGCCGATGCTGGGAGACATCCGGATCTCTTTGATCTCGATCACGCGCTGGTTCTTTTTCGCTTCCTTTTCGCGTTTGGCCTGCTCAAAGCGATATTTGCCGTAATCCATGATCTTGCAGACGGGGGGCTTGCTGGTCGGGGCGATCATCACGAGGTCCATTTCGCGCTCCTCGGCGACCTTCAGCGCCGCCTCCGCGCTCATCAGACCGAGCTGCTCGCCGCTGTCGCTGATAAGACGGATCTCCGGCGCGGTGATCTCTTCGTTGATCAAGTAATCCTGATTTGCTATGTGGAAACACCTCCATAATAAAAAAACACGGATGCCAAGACAGCACCCGCACTCCAAACGCGCCCCTCCCCTTTTCGGAAGAAGCAAAGCTTGATAGACCGCTGCGCGCTCCGTTGGCGGCAGGGTGAGGACGGATGCCATCCGAACCTACTTTGTTTTAGCTCTGATATCATACCAGACCCGTCCGGCAAAGTCAAGCGTTTTCTTCCCATTTTCGGAAGAAATTTTCGCTGGAAACGCCGTGGGGTCGGTTGAACCTGCCGAGATCGAAAAGCTCGTCCGCGTCTCCCGTCAGGCGGTTGATCTGCTCCGTGCAGGTAAAGGCGGCGCGGAAGCCGCGGGCGCGGACGGTCTGCTCCGTCGCGTCGGTATAAGCGCCGTAGGGGTAAGCGATCGCCGGGACGAAGCCGACAGAGCGCGACGCCGCCGCGTCCAGCCAGCGCTCAAGGTCGCGCGCGAGCAGCGCCTGATAGCTCCCGCGGTCCTCCCAGCGCAGCGGCGCGCAGCCGCGGCGGGGGCTCTGGGCGTGCATATCCCAAGTATGGCACTGGACCTCGATGACGCCGCGCGATGCCATATCGCGCGCTTCCTCCCAGCTCAAGTTGCTGTATTCATAGTGGTCGTCGAGCCCGGAAAACTTCTCGCAGACGCTGCCGATGACGGCGACGACGCCGCGGAAGCCGTATTCCGCGAGCAGCGGCTCGGCGAGCGTCATCGTGCTCTCGAAGCCGTCGTCAAACGTGATCATACAGGGCTTTTCCGGCATCTCGCCGCGCCCGTCCGCCCACGCGAGCAGCTCCGCGACGCCGACGGCGGTGTAGCCGTGGTCCCGCAGCCAGCAAAGGTCCGATTCCAGCTCCGCCGGGGACACGACATAGTCGTTCCAGTTCCCCGGCTTTTCGGAAACGTGGTGGTACATCACGATGGGCAGCGCGACGCTCTCCCCCGCCGCCCGCGCCGGGAGACGAAGCGCCAGCGCCAGCGAGAGCGCCGCGGTGAGCAGCGCCGCGAGCGCGATTTTTGTCCGTTTCATTCTTTCACCCTCTCTCTGCCATGTTTCCCGGTTTCGCGGCGGATAAAAGCAGGAAAAAGTGGAAAAACTGCGGGTATGAAGGCTTTGGAATTTTTGTTTGTTTACACGCTCGGCGCGCTGGGCTACGGCGGGCTGGAGATGCTCTGGCGTGGGCGGACCCACTGGACGATGCTGCTGCTCGGCGGGCTCTGCTTCCTGCTCATCTATCTCATCTGCACGCGCCTTGCCATCCCGCTCTGGCGGCGCTGGGTGCTCTGCGCCGCGGCGGTGACGGGGCTGGAGTTTCTGACCGGCTGCGCCGTGAACCTGCTGCTCGGCTGGGCGGTCTGGGATTATTCCGGCGTGCCGGGCAATCTGCTGGGTCAGATCTGCCCCGTGTTCTCGCTCTACTGGCTCGCCCTCGCCGTCCCCTGCTCCGCACTCTCGCGGGCGATCCGGAAATTTCTGTTTCCCTCCTGAAAAGCACGCTGTCCCGCCCTTCCGGGGCGGGACAGATTTCGTTTACGCCTCCGGTGTCTCCGGCTCCGGCTGGGCGGCGAGCGCCTCTCTTGCGAGGCGGACGAGGCGGCTCGTGCCGAGGCGGTCGGCTCCGGCGGCGATCATCGCCTCGGCATCGGCTATCGTCGCGATGCCGCCCGCCGCCTTGACGCGCACGCGCGGACCGACGTGGGCGCGCAGCAGCGCGACATCCTCGACCGTGGCGCCGCCGCTGGAAAAGCCGGTGGAGGTCTTGATAAAGTCCGCGCCCGCGGCGGTGACGATGGCGCAGAGCTGCACCTTCTCCTCCTCGGTCAGCAGACATGTCTCGATGATGACCTTCAGAATTTTCCCCTTCGCAACGCCGCGGACGGCGCGGATATCGTCGAGCACGTCGCCCCAGCAGCCGTCGCGCACCATGCCGAGGTTCACGACCATATCGAGCTCGTCCGCCCCGTGGCGGACGGCGTCCTGCGCCTCGAACGCCTTGACCGCGGGCGTGGAGTAGCCGTTCGGAAAGCCGATGACGGTGCAGACCTTCATCCGGTCGCCGACATATTTCTTCGCCCCGGCGACGTGGGCAGGCGGGATGCAGACGCTCGCGCAGCCGAACTCGATCGCCTCGTCGCAGAGCGTGCGTATCTCGGCGGCGGTCGCCTCCGGGCGCAACAGGGTGTGGTCGCATTTTGCAAGGATCTCGCGGATCTCCATGGTTTTTTCAACGCTCCTTTCGGGTGCTTTTGCTTCTGACAACAGTATAACCGACTCCCCCGCGATTTTCAACACTCCGCACGCACATATTTTTCCCTCCCGGCGAATAGAAATCAGGTAAACGAAGCGACGCGCCGCGGCGCGTCCGGAACGCTGGGAGGGTCACTATGGAAGAAACCTGTATCACGAACTATGTATCGCTCTGCGGAGAGATGGCGGAGACGCCGACGTTTTCCCACGAGAGCCGCGGCGAGCGCTATTACCGCTTTCCGCTCGCGGTGAGCCGTCTATCCGGCGCGGTGGACACGCTGCCCATCCTCGCGCGCAGCGAGCTTCTGGACGAGCTGGAGATCACCGGCGAGCCGAAGCTCGCGGTCGTCGGCGAGCTGCGCTCGTTCAACAACAAAAGCGGCGTCGGTCCGAAGCTCATCCTGACCGTGTTCGCGCGCTCGCTGCGCTTCGGCTCCGGCGAGGACGAAAACGTCATTCGCCTGACCGGAACGCTCTGCAAGGCGCCGACCCACCGCCAGACGCCGATGGGCAGAGAGATCAGCGACCTGATGCTCGCCGTGAACCGGCGCTACGGGCGCAGCGATTACTTACCCTGCATCGCGTGGGGCGCAAAGGCGCGCGAGACCGCCCTCTGGCCCGTCGGCACGACCGCAAGACTCACCGGACGCATCCAGAGCCGTGCCTACACCAAGACCGTCGACGGCGTAAGCGTAGAAAAAACGGCGTTCGAGGTCTCGGTGATTGACATCGAAAAAGTGTAACGGCGCATCGGCGTCCGGGGTCTCCGGACGCCGATGCGCTTGTCATTTCCCGTCTCCGGTGCTATACTTGGCACGAAACTTGCTGCATGTATCCGGTGAACGCATTTTTCCGGAGGAGACGGCTATGGAACTGGACCTCAGCCTGCGCCAGAGTGCGGCGCTCACGCCGCAGATGGTGCAGAGCATGAAAATTTTGCAGCTCGACGCGCAGGGGCTCGCGGAGTATCTGGACGAGCTGATGCTGGAAAATCCGCTGCTGGAGGAGTCCGGCCCGCCGCGGCGTCCCGGCGGTCTTGCCGCGGCAGGCGGCGGGGACGACGAGCTGCTGCGGCGCTGCGCCGCGCCGGAGCGGACCGAAACGCTCGCCGAGCATCTCATCGCCCAGCTGGACGCACGCGCCATCGCGCCGGAGCTGCGGCGCAAAGCCGTGCGCATTGCCGAAAATCTGAACGCCGCCGGCTGGCTGGACGGCGGGGACGCCGACCCGGAGGCGCTCACGCTCATCCAGTCGCTGGAGCCCGCCGGCGTCGGCGCGCGGACGCTCTCGGAGTGTCTCTGCCTCCAGCTCCGGCGGCGCAGCCCGGTGCCGGAGCTCGCGCTCGCGATCGCGGAGCGCTGTTTGGATGATTTATCGCGCAGCCACTACGCGCGTATCGCGCGGACGCTCGGCGCGCCGCAGGCGGCGGTGCGGGAGGCCTGCGCGCTCATCCGCACGCTCCAGCCGCGTCCCGGCGCGGCATTTGCCCCGCCGGAGCAGACGGCATACGTCACGCCGGACGTGTTTGTCGCCGTCCGCGGCGGCGAGGCGGAGGTCAGTCTCAATGAGCGCTGCTTTCCCGCGCTGGAGCTGAGTCCCTCCTATTCCCTGCTGCTGCGCACGCAGGATGACCCGGAGCTGCGCGATTATCTGGCGGAAAAGCGGCGTCAGGCGCAGTGGGTGCTGGATGCGATCGCCCAGCGGCGGCAAACGCTGCTGCGCTGCGCGGAGCAGATCGTGTCGGTCCAGCGGGCGTTTTTCTGCACGCCCGGTGCCGCGCTCGCGCCGCTGCGGATGGCGCAGACCGCCGAGGCGCTCGGCGTGCATGAGTCCACGGTGAGCCGTGCCGTAAAGGGCAAATACCTCCAGTGTACGCGCGGCACCTTTCCGCTCGCGTCGTTTTTCTCGCGCGGGCTGCCCGCGGGCGGTCCCAACGCCTCCGCCGACCGCGCCAAGGCGCTGCTGAGCGCCCTCGTCGCCGCGGAGAACCGCCGCGCGCCGCTCTCCGACCAGCAGCTCGCCGAACGCCTCGCCAATCAAGGCTGTCCCATCAGCCGCCGCACCGCCGCCAAATACCGCGCCGAACTCGGCATCCCCAGCACGCTGGAGCGGCGGGAAATATAAGAAAAAGCAGGGAGACCGCGTCTGCGGTCTCCCTGATTCAGCTTGTCAAAGAACTTCCAAACCGCCCCGGTTTCTGGTATAATGGAAGAAACG
>CAVJGI010000029.1:0-22763 GCA_963649145.1 Ruminococcus bicirculans (ex Wegman et al. 2014)
GGGATAACTCCATTTTCCAGCCCATATTCGCTTGTTTTTCGCTAAGTTGCAAGAGGACCCCCGCCTTCGCTGCATGAAAGCGGGGGTTCTTTGACGGGCTGAAGGACCGGCAGCCAAATGGCTGCCGGTCCTCATTTATTCTCAGCTTTTCGGGGCTTCCGTCTTCTTCGCGGCGGGCTTTTCGGGCTCGCGGACGGTTTCTATGATCCCGGCGGCGAGGGCGGCGATGCCTTGGATCTCGCTCGGAATGATGATCTTCGTGGCTCTGCCGTTTGCGGCGGCGGCGAAGGCTTCGAGGCTTTTCAGCTTCAGCACCGCCTCGCTCGGCGCCGCCTCGTTGATGCGGCGGATGCCCTCTGCGGTGGCGGTCTGGACCTTCAGGATCGCCTCCGCCTCGCCCTCGGCTTCGAGGATCTGCTGCTGCTTCTTCGCGTCCGCGCGCAGGATGGCGGACTCCTTTTCGCCCTCGGCGGTCAGGATGGCGGACTTTTTCTCGCCCTCGGCGCGCAAAATCGCCTCGCGGCGCTCGCGCTCGGCCTTCATCTGCTTCTCCATCGCGTTCTGGATCTCCTTGGGCGGCAGGATGTTCTTCAGCTCCACGCGGTTGACCTTGATGCCCCACGGGTCGGTCGCTTCGTCGAGGATGGAGCGCATCTTGCTGTTGATGATGTCGCGGCTCGTAAGGCACTGGTCGAGCTCCAGATCGCCGATGATGTTGCGCAGCGTCGTCGCGGAGAGGTTCTCGATCGCGACCATCGGGTTTTCGATGCCGTAGGTATAGAGCTTCGGGTCTGTGATCTGGAAGAACACGACGGTGTCGATCTGCATGGTGACGTTGTCCTTCGTGATGACGGGCTGGGGCGGGAAGTCCGCGACCTGCTCCTTCAGGGACACCTTCTTCGCAACGCGCTCGATGAACGGCACCTTCAGGTGCAGCCCGACGCTCCACGTTGCGCTGTAAGCGCCGAGGCGCTCGACGATGAACGCCCGCGCCTGCGGGACGACGTAAATGTTCTTGACGATGATGATCACGACGATGGCGATCACGAGCACGATGACGATCGCGGATAAATTGGGGAAAAGATCAGGCATGTTCAGTTTCCTCCTCGGCAGTATTTTCGGAATTTCTGAGCGGCGCAACGATGAGCTTCACGCCGTCGATGCGCTCCACGGTGACGACCGCGCCGGGGGCGATGACGCCGCCGTCGGCGCTGCGGGCGGTCCAGACCTTGCCGTCCACGGCGACCGCGCCGGTCTCCTCAAGATTGTCGATGCGCTCGCGCACGAGCGCATCCGCGCCGACCACGCGGTCCGCGTTTGTCGGCTGGGTGCGGGAGTTGATGAATTTTTTCGCGAGCGGCCGCGTCAGCGCCAGCGCCGCCGCGGAAACGGCGACGAAGCAGGCGATCTGGAGCCAGAGCGCCGCGTGCAGCAGCGCCAGAACGAGCGCCGCCGCGCTGCCCAGCGCGAACCAGATGCTCGTGAGCCCCACGGTGGCGAGCTCCACGGCAAGGAACACGGCGGTCGCCGCGCCCCAGAGAACGATCATAAGCGCATCCCTCCTTTTTATGTAGTATATCATCCCCGCCGCGGATTGAAAAGAGAAATTTTCTTCCACGAAAAAATCGTGGGCGCGCCTTGGCTCTCCCTTTGGGAGAGCCAAGGCTGTCAAAAAAACTTCCCCGCGCAGCGGGGATTTCATCCGGGCAAAGCCCGGATTTCATCTGCGAAGCAGATTTCATCCGCCCAAAAGGGCGGGTTTCATTCAAAAACTGCGTTTCCCGCCGCGTTGATGCTTTTTTTGACAAGCTGAGCTGGGAGCCAAGGGCACCTGCATTTCGGGAGCGGTGCCCCCTCACCCCTGACACGCGATCAGTATCCCCACGGCGATCTGGCAGACTAAGATCGCGGGGAAGCCGAGGGAGAAGGCGGGCTTTCTGGTTTTGTGGCGGAAGGCGAGCATGCCGGCGATGCCGCCGGGGGAGCCGCCGAGGACGGCGAGGGCGAGGAGCGTGCGCTCCGGGATGCGGCGGCAGCGGTTTTTCGCCGCCGCCTTGTCGATGCCCATGAGGGCGAAGAGCGCGAGACTCACCGCCGCGAGATAGAGCCAGAGCAGCGTCATTTTCCCGCCTCCCGTTCCAAGCGTCCGAAATACCAGCCGGAGATGCCGCGGCGCTTCACGAAATAGCCCCGGCTCGTCTCCTCCACGACGGAGACTCTATCGCCCGCGCGGACCGGCAGCGCGTAGTCCGTGCAGTCGTTCACCTCGCAGTATCGCCCCTCGCCGTAAAGATACTTCGTCAGCACGTCCAGCTCATAGCCTGTCCGCACATGGCGGACGCGCGAGAACTCCGCCCCGCGCTCCAAGACCTCCACCTGCGCGTCGCCCCAGCGGATATAGCGGCTGCGCGCCGAGGGCACCTGATCGTCCAGCGCGACGGCGGTCGGGAAGGGGTCGTAGGCGGCGAAAGCGAAGTCCTCGCTGCCCTTCGGGGGCAGGATGAGGGCGTTGAGCTGCCCGTCGTCCTTGAGCACGCAGCCGCCGTCGATGCTGACGATGCGCTTCTCGCGGTCGACGATCGGGTCCGCCTGCACGATGTCGCCGCCGTAGAGCATCACGGGCCAGTGCCCGACGATGACCCACTTATCGAAGCGGCGCTCCGTGGCTAAAAAATTGTCGTATTTCATACACGCCCAAGCGTCCCAGCTCTCCGGCTCGCCCGCCGGGAGTCCGCCATGGACGAACACGAAGCGCTCCGTCTCGATGACCTCCGGCAGAGCCTTCAGGAAGGCAAACTCCGCCGGGAACGCCGCTGCCGCGGCGTCCCGCGCGGCGAGGTAATCCATATCCGGCGAGACCGGGATGCCGAGCTCGTCCAGCATCTGGCGCAGGAGGCAGCGGGGCTTGGCGTTTAAATACCAGCGGTTATCCTCGACCGTGCCGACCTCATATAGCAGCGGGTACCACCAGTCGCAGTTGCCGGAGACCGCCCAGACGCGGTGGGTCTTTTGCAGCTCCAGCACATAGCGCAGCGTGTCGAGGCTGCGGGGACCCTTTTCCAGCAGGTCGCCGACGAGCACGAGCGTGTCCGCCGGGGAAAATTCGATTTTTTCCAGCAGTCCGCGCAGATAGTCGAGGTTGCCGTGGACGTCCGAGACCGCAAAAATGCGGCCCGTCTCCGGTTCGGCGCGGCGCTCGATGCGGGCGCGGCGGGGGACTTGGGGGACGATGGGGGAACGTTGGTGCTGCATCAGATCTCCTTTTCCATAATGAGCAGCCGCCCGGAGACGCCCTCGGTCTCGCCGACGGCGCGGAACTGCTCGGCTTCATAAAACGCGATCGCGCCGCGGTTGCCCTCAAAAACGCTCAGGCGCAGGGCATGGAACCCCCGGCGGCGGCAGACGCTGACGGCGTGGCCGATGAGCTGCACGCCCAGCAGCGCGCGGCGGTAGCGCTCCTCTACGTAGCAGAGGCAGATCCAGCCGACGCCCTCCGCCGCGGCGCGGCGCAGGTCCAGCTCGATGATCCCGGCGGTCTCGCCGTCCGGACGGCAGATGGTCACGATCGAGTCCGGGTCAAATTCAAAGCTCCGCGTCGCCGAGAGGACGTAGTAAGCCGGTTCGAAGCCGCGCAGGTCGCCGTGGACGGCGCGCCATGTGGCTTTGTAGAACGCGAGATAGCGGCTGGGGTGCTTCGCGGGGTCGAGCCGCTGGAAATGGACGTTGCCGGGGTCGACCGCACCGGGCTCCGTCCACCAGCTCTGGCGCGCGAAGGTGGAGAGCGCCGGGGGCAGGTGGCTGCCGTCGTTGCAGAAGACGACGCGCATCGCGCCGCCGGGGGAGACCTCCAGCAGCGAAACGGCGGTGTTGTCCCCGTGGGGGATGCGGTGGACCTCCGCGCTCGGCACGCCCATCACATCGCAGAGCAGCGCGCGGATCGCCATGCCGTGGCTGACGCAGACGACGGTCTTGCCCTCGCTGCACGCGGCGATGTCCGCCACCGCGCCCCGGATGCGGCGCTGAAGCGCGTCGTAGCGCTCCGCGCCCGGCGCTTCCCAGCGCGCGGGGTCGTCGTTGAGCGCCGCCATCGCCTCCGGATAGCGGTGAGTGAGGTCGCCGAAGGGCTGGTCCTCCCAGCTGCCGAGGTCGACCTCGCGCAGCCGCGGGTCGGGCTGGAGCTCCAGCCCCGGATGATACCGCGCGACCGCCGCCGCGGTCGCCATCGTGCGGCGCAGGTCGCTGGAATAAAGCGCGTCGACCGCCGTGTCCCGGAAGCGCTCCGCCAGCGCGTCCAGCTGCCGCAGACCCTTCGGCGTGAGCGAGGAGTCATGCTGCCCATGCGCGCGGCGGTAAAGATTGCCCTCCGCCTCCGCGTGGCGGACGAGATAGATAAGCGTCATATCTTTGCTCCTTTGGTGTTGACGAGGGTTTTCGGAGAGATTATAATATAAAGATATTGTACCGCAAATCGTTTCGTTTCACAAGACATTTTGCCCGGAGGCAGGAATGAAAGTAATGCATCTCATCAGCGGCGGCGACAGCGGCGGGGCAAAGACCCACGTCCACCTGCTGCTCAAGCACCTAAATCGCGACATGACCGCGACGCTCGTCTGCTTTATGCGCGGACCGTTTTCCGAGGAGGCGGCGGCGCTCGGCATCCCGACGGTCGTGATCGAAAAGCCGCTGCCCGCCGCGCTCACCGCGGTGAAAAAGCTCGTGACGGAGGGCGGCTACGACCTTCTGCACTGCCACGGCTCGCGCGGCAACCTCGTAGGCGCGCTCCTGAAACCGCTCTGCGGCGTGCCGGTGCTCACCACCGTCCACAGCGACCCGAAGCTCGACTATCTGGGCCGCCCGCTCGCCGGCGCGGTCTACGGCACGCTGAACGCCTTCGCGCTGCACCGGATGGACTATTATATCGGCGTGTCGGACGCGATGCGCGAGCTGCTCATCTCCCGCGGCTTCCGCCCGAACCGCATTTTTTCGATCTATAACGGGCTCGAATTCGACGCCGCGCCCGGCAGGAGCGAAGCGGCGCGAGCCGCGTTTTTCCAAAAGGTCGGGCTCAGCGCCGCGCCGGACAGCGTCGTCGTCGGCATCGCGGCGCGGCTGCACCCGGTGAAGGACGTCGCGACGCTGCTGCACGGCTTCGCCCTCGCTTATGCGCAAAGCCCCAAGCTGCGTCTGCTCATCGCCGGAGACGGGCAGGAGCGGGAGATGCTCACTTCCCTCGCGTCCTCGCTCGGCATCGCGGACGTCACCTGCTTCGCCGGATGGGTGGACGACATGCCAGCTTTTTACCGCGCGATCGACATCAACACCCTGACCTCCCGGTCGGAGACCTTCCCTTACGCCATCACCGAGGGCGCGCAGGCTTATCTCCCGACGGTCAGCACCCGCGTCGGCGGCGTGCCGAAGCTCGTGCGCCATGGCGAAACGGGACTGCTCTTTGAGCCGGGCGACGCCGCGGCGCTGGGCGCCCATCTCGCCGCCCTCGCCGCCGACCCCGCGGAGCGGGAGCGCCTCGGCCAAGCCCTGCACGACAAGGCGGCGGCGGAATTTTCCGTCGAAGCCACCTGCCGCACGCAGGAGCACATTTACGAGCGCGTCCTGCGCGACCGGGACGACCGGCTGCACCACCGGCGCCGCGGCGCGGTCATCTGCGGCGCTTACGGCATGAGCAACGCCGGGGACGAGGCAATTCTGGAGGCGGTCGTCGCCGAGATGCGCGGCATCGACCCGGAGATGCCGCTCACGGTCATCACCCGCGCGGCGCGCGAAACGGCGCTGAAGCTCGGCGCGGACACGGTGTTCACCTTCGACCTGCTGCGCTTTTCCGCCGCGCTGCGGCGCGCGAAGCTCTATGTCAACGGCGGCGGCAGCCTCATTCAGGACGTCACGAGCACGCGAAGCCTGCTCTATTATCTCTACACGCTCTCCCTCGCCCGGCGGCGCGGCTGCCGCGTGATGATGTACGGCTGCGGCATCGGGCCCGTGAAAAAGCGCGCCAACCGCCGCCTTGCCGGGAGCGTCATCGAGAAAAACGTCGACGCCATCACGCTGCGCGAGGAAAATTCCCTCGCGGAGCTGCGCGACATGGGCGTGCATACGCCCTCCATCGCCGTCGCGAGCGACCCGGCGCTCTTCCTGCCCCCGGCGGGCGAGCCGGAGCTGGATGCGCTCTGGCAGCGGCTCGGTCTGGAAAAGGACCGGCGCTATTTCTGCCTCTGCGTCCGCCGCTGGCACGGTATGCAGGAAAAGCTGCCGCTTTTCGCCGCCGCCGCGCGCCACGCGCGGGAAAAATACGGGCTCACGCCCCTGCTGCTCAGCGTCAACCGCCAGCAGGACGACCAGCTCGCCGCCCGCCTGCGGGAGCAGATCGGCGCAGACTGCGCGCTCGTCACCGGCGAGCTCGCCACGGGCGAGACGGTGGGGCTCATCTCGCGCATGCAGCTGATGCTCGCCATGCGGCTCCACGCGCTCGTGTTCGCCGCGAGCCAGTCCGTGCCGCTCGTCGGCGTGGCGTATGACCCGAAGGTCGCATCATTTTTGGATTATATTTCGCAGACAAATTACATCGATCTCACCGCGCTGACCGCGCCGGAGCAGCTCACCGCGCTCATCGATGCCGCGATGGACACCGACCGCGAAGCGCTGCGCGCGTCGACGGCGCGCATTATGGAGATCGAGCGCCGCAGCGCGGACACGGCGCGGCGGCTTCTGGAGGAGGGAGAAAGCAAATGACGAAAACGGTCATTTTAGTCTCCGGCGGCGGCGCGAATTTGCAGCCGCTGCTGGACGCCGCGGCAGCCGGAGATCTGCCGGACACGGAGCTCACGGCGGTCATCTCCTCCGCCGACGGCGTCGGCGCGCTGGACCGCGCGCGGGCGGCGGGCGTGCCGGCCTATCTCGTGGAGCGCGCGCTCTTTCCCGGCGCGGCGTCGTTTTCCGCGGCGCTGCTCGATAAGCTGCGCGACTTGGACGCGGAGCTCGTCGTCTGCGCCGGCTTTGCCGAGCGGCTCAGCTATTCGCTGCTGCGCCAGTTCCGAAACCGCGTTATCGGCGTCCAGCCGGCGCTGTTCCCGGCGTTCTGCACCCAAGGCGAGCGCTTCGACGCCGTCCGCGCCGTGGAGGAGACGCTCCGCGCCGGGGCGCGCATCACGGGCGCGACCGCTTACTTTTTCGGCGAGGAGGACACCGGCTTCGGTCCCGTCATCGTCCAGCAGGCGGTCGCCGTCCGCCCGGACGACACCCCCGCGAGCCTCGGCGAGCGCGTCATGCGCCTCGGCGAGCAGCCCGCCCTGACCGCCGCCGTGCGGCTTTTCTGCGCCGGAAGGCTCCGCGTGGAAGGCGGGAGGGTACTCATCGGGGAGTGAGGGGGATTTTTCTCGCCCGCAAGGGCGAGAAAAACCCCCACCTTCTCCTTGACATCTCCGCAAAAAGCTGTATAATACTCTCAACACCTGTCAAGACAAAAAATGTGCGCGATGAGCGAAGGGAGACGGCTTATGGAGAAGCTTCGGGCATTTCTTCGGCGAAAGGACATCGTTTTTTCACCGAAACGTTATTTCATCGATGCGCTGGCGGCGATGGCGCAGGGACTTTTCTGCACCCTGCTGATCGGCACCATTCTGGACACGCTGGGCAGCCAGTTCCACATCGGCTTCCTGACCGCCGCGGTCGCGACCGTCGGCAAGGGCGATGCCGCCGTGCATTACACGGTCGGCGGCATCTGCGCGGCGATGGTGGGGCCCGCGATGGCGGTCGCCATCGGCTCGGCGCTCCATGCGCCGGGCATGGTGCTCTTCTCGCTCGCGGCGGTCGGCTTCGCCACGAACGCGATGGGCGGCGCGGGCGGACCGCTCGCGGTCTTCGTCGTCGCGGTCGTCGCGGCGGAGTGCGGCAAGGCGGTCAGCAGGGAGACGAAGATCGACATCCTCGTCACCCCGATCGTGACGGCGCTCGTCGGTATCGGGCTCGCGCGGCTCGTCGCTGCCCCGATCGGCACGGGCGCGAGCTATATCGGGCGGCTCATCATGTGGGCGACGGAGCTCCAGCCGTTCCTGATGGGCATCATCGTCTCCGTCGTCGTCGGCGTCGCGCTGACGCTGCCGATCTCCAGCGCGGCGATCTGCTCCGTGCTGGGGCTGACGGGGCTCGCCGGCGGTGCGGCGGTCGCGGGCTGCTGCGCCCAGATGGTCGGCTTCGCCGTCATGAGCTTCCGCGAAAACCGCTGGGGCGGGCTCGTGAGTCAGGGGCTCGGCACCAGCATGCTCCAGATGGGCAACATCGTGCGCAATCCGCGCATCTGGATCCCGCCCACCGTCGCGAGCGCGATCACGGGTCCCGTTGCGACCTGCATTTTCCGGCTGGAGATGAACGGCGCGCCGGTCAACTCCGGCATGGGCACCTGCGCGCTCTGCGGGCCCATCGGCGTCTGGAGCGGCTGGGTCGCGCCCAGCGCGCAGGCGCTCGCGGAGGGCGCGGAGGCGATCGTGCCGCGCGCCTCAGACTGGATCGGGCTCGCGCTCGTCGCCGTCGTGCTCCCTGCCGTACTGAGCTGGGCGGGCGGCGCGCTGCTGCGCAGACTCGGCTGGATCCGCGAGGGAGACCTGAAACTCGACTGACGAAGCGCCCTATATAAGAGCTTTGTTTTGCACTGATAACGCGATGGTTATCATTTGTGAAAAGCGCCGCGAAATGCGGCGCTTTTTTGTTTACTTTTTTTCTTGCGTTTTGCAACTTTATATAGTATATTCACGTGGTAAGAAAGAGGAGGAACTGAATAATGACACTTTTGATCTCCATTGCCGTTGCAATGGTAGCCGGGTTGCTCATGACCCGTGTTATCAATTTGTTCCGCTTGCCGGACGTCACTGCTTACCTGATCGCTGGCATCCTGATCGGGCCGTTCTGCCTTGGGCGCCTCGGCGTGCCGGGTCTCGGCTTCCCGACCTATGAGGCTGTCGAAAATCTCGATCTTCTGAGCAATCTGGCGCTCGGCTTCATCGCATTCGCCATGGGCACCGAATTTATGCTGCCCAAGCTGCGCACCACGGGTCGTCAGGCGGTCGCCATCGCGATCTTCCAGGCCTGTCTTGCCAGCATTTTCGTCGCCATCGCGCTCGTCGCGGTCCACTTCATCGCGCCGGACAAGATGAGCCTGCCCGCGGCGATCACCCTCGGCGCCGTCGCGAGCGCCACCGCCCCCGCAGCCACGCTGCTCGTCGTCCGCCAGTATAAAGCCAAGGGTCCCGTGACGGATATGCTGCTCCCCGTCGTCGCGCTCGACGACGCGGTGGGTCTCGTGCTCTTCGCCGTCGCCGCGGGCATCGCCAAGGCGCTTCAGGGCGGCTCGCTGAGCTTCGTCTCCATCATCGTGAACCCCATCATCGAGATCATCTGCTCCGTCGTGCTCGGCGGTCTGCTCGGCTGGGGTCTCGACCGCGTGGAAAAGTATTTCCACTCCAACCGCAACCGCGTCATCCTGCTCATCGCCGTCGTCACGCTGACGACCGCGCTCAGCATGTTCTCGTTCACCTTCGGCGAGCTCAAGATCGGCTTCTCCTCGCTCCTGACCTGCATGATGCTCGGCACCGTGTTCTGCAACCTCTGCCCCATCGCGGAGGATCTCATGGAGCGCGAGGACCGCTGGACCGCGCCGATCTACTGCCTGTTCTTCGTCCTGTCCGGTGCCGCACTGCGGCTGGACGTCTTCGCGGACCTCGCGATGGTCGCCATCGGCATCGTCTATATCCTCGTCCGTGCGCTTGGCAAATATCTCGGTGCGCGCTGGAGCGCGCAGGCGACCCACTGCGACCACACGATCGTCAAATACCTCGGCATCACGCTCTTCCCGCAGGCGGGCGTTGCCCTCGGCATGTCACTGACCGCCGCGGCGCAGCTCGGCGAGGATGGCGCGATGATCCGCTCCATCACGCTCTTCAGCGTGCTTATCTACGAGCTGGTCGGTCCCGCCCTCACGAAGATGGCGCTCACCAAGGCGGGCGACATCAAGCCCATGAGCCCGGAGATCAAAAACCGCCGCGCAGAGGTCATCGCGGAAACGCAGAGTCACTGTCAGGAGCAGTAAAAAAATAAAATCAGCGCAGCCGGTATTTTTCGCGAAAAATACCGGCTGCGCATATTTTCGACCTTTTCGGCAAAGCTAAGCGGGAAACAGGCTGGATTTCCGGTCTGCTGACTAAGCGAAAAAGGAGCGAAAACGCAATGATTATGGATCGCATCGCCCTGATCCTCGCCATTATCGGCGGGCTGAACTGGGGCAGCGTCGGACTGTTCCGCTTCGATCTGGTCGCCTTCCTCTGCGGGGGCCAGACCGCAGTGCTCAGCCGCGTGATCTACACCCTCGTCGGCCTCGCCGCCCTCTGGTGCATCTCCCTGCTCTTCCGTGAGAGCCTCGCCGCCGATCAAGAGTAAAAAAAGTCGACCGGGACCCGCTTCGTTGGGGTCCCGGTCTGCTTTAAAAAGCCTCGCAGAGTTCGCGCCCGCAGGCGCGAATAGAGTTAAATTATTTTTCGGCGCGACCTGTGCGTGCCGAAAAATACTCTGCGCGGAGGGAACGTGCGCCCCGAAGGGGCGTGCGCTGAGCGGAGTGAATCCTTTTCAACCGAGAGCCCAGCGAAGCGGGTCTCGGTTGAGAGCTTGCTCATATCCGGATGATCGCTTTCACGACCTCGTTTTTGCGGTGTACGGAGTCGTCGAACGCCTGCTGGATGTCCTCCAGCGCGTATTCGTGGGTGACGACCTGCTCGACCGGGGCGCCGGCGGCGATGGCGGCGACGGTCTTCGGGAACATGTTGACATAGCGGAACACGGACTTGATGCGCAGCTCCTTCGCCATCACCTGCCCGAAGTTATAGGGCAGCTCCTCCTCCGGCGAGATGCCGACGAGCACGACGAGCCCGCCGAGCCGCGCGGCGAAGGGCGTCTGGCCGATCGTGACGCGGCTGCCCGCCGTTTCGAACACGACGTCGACGCCGCGGCCGTGGGTGTATTCGTCGATGGCGGCGAGCGCATCCTCGCGCCGGGTGTTCACAACGCGGTCCGCGCCGAGCTCGCGCGCTTTTTCGAGCCGCACGTCCTCAAGGTCCGTGACGATGATCTCCTTCGCGCCGCGGGCGCGGCACGCCAGCAGCGTCATCAGCCCGATGCAGCCGCTGCCGAGGATGGCGACCGTGCTGCCGACCGTTACCTCGCCGAGCTCCGCGGCGTACATGCCGATGGCGAAGGGCTCGGCGAGCGCACCGGCGCGCGTGCTGACGTTTTCCGGCAGCTTAAAGCAGAAGTCCGCGCGGAAGGGGACATAGCGCTCATAGCAGCCCCGCACCGGCGGCGTCGCCCAGAAAACGACGTCCGGGCAGAGGTTATAATGCCCGCTGCGGCACTGCTCGCAGTGGCCGCAGGGCACGCCCGGCTCGCAGCAGACGCGGTTACCCACGGCGAGGTTTTTCACGTTTTCGCCGACCTCCACGACCGTGCCGGCGCACTCGTGGCCCAGCACGTAGGGGATGTCCTGCTCCGGGTCCACGGCGAAGGCGCCGCAGCGCCCGGCGTGGAAGTAGTGGACGTCCGAGCCGCAGACGCCGACATATTCGACGCGCAGCAGCACCTCGTCCGCGCCCGGCGCGCGAACGGCGAGCCGCTCCGCCATTTTATCGCGCAGCCGCGCGTCGGAAACGTCCCCCAGCCCATCCTCCGAAACGGCAACGAGTCGGTCCACGTCCAGCATGAACGCCCCGGCGTTTTTGTACTGTTTCATTTTCTGTGTGACCTCCCAAAATAATCAGTTGATCTCCCCGCCGTCAGCGTCGGGGAGGCGGATATAGCGCACGCGGCGCTCGATCACATACATTGCCGCCATCGCAGCGGCGGCGGCGGAAAAAAGAGCGCAGGCGGCGATACCGCTGCCCGCAGCCTCCTGCCGCGCGGCGAAGACCGCCGCGGAGACGCCGGACGCCAGCAGCGCCGCCGCCGTGAATGCCGCGGTGCGCCGCAGGGCGAAGGAGGAGCGGTTATGCTCGGCAAAGCGCATCTCCCGCGGGGCGGCGAGATAGTGGATGAGCGCCGCCGCGAGGCGGATGAGCCCCAGCATGGCGAGCGACTCCGGAATGACCGCCCAGCGGCGGAAATTCAGCTCTCCCGGCATTGCGGCGGCGGCGAAAAACGCCGCCGCTGCCGCGGCAAAGAGCGCGCAGTGGACGGCGCGGAGCGCGCGCCGCCGCCCGGCGGGGAGGTCCTGCCGGTAGCGCCCGGTATCCATTTTTGTAAAGTAACCGACCCAGCTCTCGCCGCCGGTCAGCTCATCGCGCCCGCGCATTGCCGTTTTCTCCTCAAGCTCTTACTTATGCTGCGCGAAAAGCCACTCGCGCAGCGATTCCATCTCATAGACGAAGCGCCAAGTGTTCGTATGGTGCGCGCCGCCCGTGGGCTCCACGCCTTCGGGGATGACGCTGTTGCCGCGGTACCATGTGAAGTGGACATGATTGCCGTCCTGCGCCAGACGGCGCACGATGCTGTCGGCTTCCGGGAGGTCCAGCGCGTCGAGCTCGGCGCGGCCGACCCTCGTGCCGGCGCGTTCGAGCGCGTCGACCAGCGCGTTCATGCCGGGCCACGCCTTCTCGTCTCCGCGGGAGACGCAGATCCAGAAATTGCAGTCCTTCGCCGCGGCGATGCGCTCCGGGTCCCACTGCCCCGCGACGAGCAGGCAGCCGCCGTAAAGCTCCGGGTCGCGGATGCTGAGCTCGCAGGTCGTCATGCAGCCCATGGACTGCCCGGTGCCGTAAACGCGCTTTTTGTCGATGGGGTAGCTCTCGATGATGTGGCGGACGAGCGCGTAAGCCGCGTCTACCTCCCAAGTGCAGCTGAAATCGTCCTGCACGAGAGATTCCGGTCCGTGGAACTGGGGTGCGAGCACGAAGCAGGGGCGCTTCGCCTGCTCCTCCGGGCGCGCCCAGACCGACGCGCCGAGCCCCTGCGCCAGCGTGATCGTCATGTCCTGCCCCAGAACGCCGGCGTCCTCGATAAAATAGACCAGCGGGTATTCCCTGCCCGGTTCGAGATTTTTCGGGATATAGAGATTATAGTCCACTTTGCGTCCGTCCGCAAGATGGTAAGTGAAGACCTGAAACTCGTCCGCGACGATATTTTTCGTCTCCGACGCGGCGACGGGGGCTTCTGGGAGATAAAGCGTGCCCGCGGCGGTCGCGATGGGCGCGGTCTGGATGACGACGGGGCGCGGCGTGACGATGCTTGCGATGCAGCCGAGCCCGCCGTCGGGCCGGGGGCGGGCGACCATCGTATTGATGCCGGCGTCGGAGCGGTCGAGCTCCAGAATGACGAAGCTGCCGCGCGCGGCGCGCTCCGGCGCGGCGGAGGCGCTGACATAAGCGTCCGTCACGCGGCGGCCCTCCACGGCGAAGGCGCTCTTGTCCACGTCCTCCGCGCGCAGCTCGGCGTCATACTCCACGGCGGCGGCGACGGTCTTCTGACCCTCGCCGAACACGCGGGTGATCGCCGTTACCTTTTTGATATGCGTATTGTCCATTGCGGTTCACTCCTGATTCAAAGTTCGTTGATCTCCGCCGCGCGGCAGCAGGAGACATGGTGTCCGGGGAGCAGCTCCCGCAGCGTCTGCGGCTCGGCGCACGCCTCCGTCGCGTAAGGGCAGCGGGAGGCGAAGCGGCAGCCGGGCGCGGGGTCGATGGGCGAGGTCAGCTCGCCGCGGATGAGGATCTGCTCGCGCTGGTTGTGGATATCCACGGAGGGGATGGCGCTCAGCAGCGCCTTGGTGTAAGGGTGGAGCGGGCGCTCGAAGAGCGCGGCGGACGCCGCGGTCTCCACGAGCTGTCCGAGATACATGACGGAGATCTCGTCGGAGATGTGGTGGACGACCGAGAGATCGTGGGTGACGAACATATAGGTCAGCCTGTATTCCCGCTGAAGGTCCTGAAGCAGATTGATGACCTGCGCCTGAATGGACACGTCCAGCGCGCTGACCGGCTCGTCGCAGACGATGAACTCCGGATTCGACGCGAGCGCGCGGCCGATGCAGACGCGCTGGCGGCGTCCGCCGTCCATCTCGTGCGGATAGGCGCAGCGCCAGCGCTGCGCGATGCCGACAAGGTCCATCACGCGCTCCACCTCGCGCTCCGTCTCCGCGCGGGAGCGCCGCCCGGCGAGCACCAGCGGCTCGCGGATGGTCTCTTCCACGGTCATGCGGGGGTTCAAAGAGCTGTAAGGGTCCTGAAAGATGATCTGCATGCTGCGCCGCAGCTCCCGGAGCCGGCGCGCGGATACGCGCGTGACGTCCTCGCCGCGGAATAAGATCTTGCCGCCGGTGCTCTCGTGCAGGTGGATGATGGTCCTGCCGAGCGTGCTCTTGCCGCAGCCGCTCTCGCCGACGACGCCCATCGTGTGCCCCTTTTCAAAGCGCATGGAAACGTCGTCCACGGCGTGCAGCAGCCCGCGGGGGTGGGAAAAATATTTTTTGAGTCCCTGAATTTCTACCAGTGCTTCTTCCATCGCGTTTTTTAGACCTCCCTTCCCGGCTCGATCGCGTCCGTGCGGATGCAGGCGCAGCGGTGGGTCCCGCCGAGGCTGACGTTCTCCGGCGTGCGCTCGCTGCATTCCGGCGCGGCGTAAGGGCAGCGCGGTGCGAAGGCGCAGCCGGGCGGCAGCGCCGTCGGGTCCGCGGGCGTGCCGCGGATGGGCACGAGCCGCGCACCGCCGCGGCTCACGTCCGGCAGTGCGGCGAAGAGCCCCTTCGTGTAGGGGTGGCGGCAGAAGTCGAAGATCTCCTCCCGGCTGCCGTATTCGATCACGCTGCCGGCATAGATCACCGCAACACTGTCGCAGTTTCCCGCCACGATGCCGAGATCGTGGGTGATGAGCACCATCGCCGTGCCGCGCTGCTCGCGCAGCAGCTTCATGAGGTTCAGCACCTGCGCTTGGATCGTGACGTCGAGCGCGGTGGTGGGCTCATCGGCGAGCAGCAGGTCCGGGTTGCAGGCGAGCGCCATGGCGATGACGATGCGCTGCTTCATGCCGCCGGAAAACTGGTGCGGGTATTCGTGAAAGCGCTCCGGTCCGATGCCGACGAGCGCGAGCATCTCCTCCGCCTTGGCGTTCGCGTCCGACCAGCTGAGGTTCTGGTGGAATTTCACCGCCTCGGCGATCTGCTTGCCGACGCGCATGACGGGGTTCAGCGCCGTCATGGGGTCCTGAAAGACCATGGAGATGCGGTTGCCGCGCACGCGGCGGAGCTTATCCTCGCTCAGCGTGAGCAGGTCCGTGCCGTCGAGCGCGATCTCGCCGGACTTCACGCGCGCCTGCGGCTTCGGCAGGACGCCGAGGATCGCCTTCGCGATCGTGGTCTTGCCCGCGCCCGTCTCGCCGACGAGTCCGAGCGTTTTGCCGCGTTCGAGCGAGAAGGACACGCCGTTCACGGCGTGGACCGTCTTTTTCCCGGAGGAATACTCCACTGTGAGGTCCCGGACGTCGAGCAGGGGGACGTGGTTTGTCTCTTCCATTTTTTCCGTTTCCTCCCTCCGTCAGTCCTTGAGCTTCGGGTCGAGCGCATCGCGCAGCGCGTCGCCGATGATGTTGATGCAGAGCACCGTCAGCGCGATGGCGATGCCGGGGAAGATCGCCATGTGCGGGTGGTGCTGAAAGCTCGTGCGCGTGTCCGCGAGCATCGCGCCCCACTCCGGCATGGGCGGGCGGACGCCGAGACCGAGATAGCTGAGGCTCGCCGCCTGCATGATCGTCGCGCCGATGCCCGTGGTGAAGGCGATGATGAGCGGGGAGATGGAGTTCGGCAGGACGTATTTCAGGATCTGGCGCGTTTTGGAGCAGTTGATGGAGGCCGCCGCCTCGATATACTCCTGCTCGCGGACGGTCAGGATGGAGGCGCGCAGCAGGCGGCTCATCATCGGGATGCCGCCGACGCCCATGGCGATGACGGTGTTGACAAAGCCGGTGCCGAGCGCCGTGCAGATGATGATGGCGAGCAAAATGGCGGGGATCGCCTCGAAGATGTCCAGCAGGCGCATCACGGTGAGGTCCACCTTGCCGCCGAAAAAGCCCGCGACCGCGCCGAGCAGCACGCCGAAAAACAGCGTGAAGACCTGCGCCAGAAGCCCGATGGCGAGCGAATAGCGCGCGCCGTAAAGCAGGCGGGAGAAGATGTCGCGTCCGAGCTGGTCCGTGCCGCAGAGATGCTCCGCGCTCGGCAGGGCGAAGGTGTTGCCGAGGTCCATCTCCTCATAGCTGTATGGCGCGAGCTGGTTCGCGAACACCGCGGCGAGCAGGATCACCGCGAACACGATGAGCGCGGCGAGCGCGAGCCGGTTTTCGCAGAGGCGGCCCATCACGGAGAGAAAGCGGTTTTCTTTTTTCACGCGCTCCGACCCCGCGGACCGTGTTTCGGAATATTCAGGCATGCTGCTTCACCCTCCTTTTCCGGCTGCCCTGCGCCGAATACTGCGCCTTGATGCGCGGGTCGATGAAGGCGAAGACCAGATCGACCAGGATCATAACGACGGCGAAGGAGAGCGCCAGCACGACGACGCAGCTCCGGATGACGGGGTAGTCGAGATTGTTGATGCCGACGGTCAGGTAAGCGCCCATGCCGGAGATGGAGAAGATGTTCTCGATGACGACGGCGCCGCCGAGACAGCCGCCGAAGGAGGTGCCGAGCGACTGGACGACCGGGATGATGGAGTTCGGCAGCGCGTGGACAAAGATGACGCGGCGGCGCGAGAGCCCCTTGGCGGTGGCGGTCACAACATAGTCCGAGCGGATGACCTCCAGCATGCTCGTGCGCGTTAAGCGCGCGATGGTGGAGATGCCGTTCAGCGCGAGCGACACGACGGGCAGGATGAGATATTGGATCCCGCCGTAGCCGAAGGCGGGAAGCCAGTGCAGCTTCAGCGAGAAGAGCATAACGAGCATCAGCGCCACCCAGAACTGGGGCAGCGAGATGCCGAGAATGGTCACAAGGATGCACACGCGGTCGATCACGCCGTTCTGGTGCGTCGCCGCCGCGATGCCGAGCGGGATGCCGATGACGATCTGGAGCAGCATGCAGCACACCGCGAGCACCAGCGTCTTGGGGAAGCGCAGCGCGATCTCCGTCCCGACGGAGGTGCGGGTGATGTAGGACTGGCCGAAATCAAAGTCCAGAAACGTCTGCTTCAGGAAGCGCAGGAACTGAATGATGAACGGATCGCGGAGACCGAGCTCCACGCGCTTGGCCTCCAGCATCTCCTCCGTCACGTTTGCGGTGCCGAGAATGGCGCGCGCCGGGTCGCCGGGGACGAAATACATGATCGTGAAGATCACGAGCGACACGCCGAGCAGCACCGGGATCAGGAGCAGGATGCGCTTGATGATGTATTTTGACATATAGACCTGTACCTCAAAAAAGACAGGGCGGCTTTCTTAAGACCTCCCGGCTCTCCGCCGCGGGGCAAAAAGCCGCCCTTGAATGGGTTTGGTTTCTCTTTCTCTCTGTGTGTGAAGCCTTACTTCTTCAGGCTCCAGTCATAGGTGCAGCCGCCCGGTGCGATGCAGTTGCGGTTCTCGTGCGCCACGGAGGTGATCCAGTTCGCGGTGACGAAATACTCATAGAAGCCGCAGAGACCGTAGAGATAGCAGTTTTCGTTGATGTGGTCGTTCAGGCGGTTCATGTTCTCCGTGGTGTGGCCGCTCATGGTGCGGCACTCGTTGATGAGCTCGAAGAAGGGCTCGTCGACGACGAAGGTCTGGCCGCCCTCGTGGTTATAGTAGTCGGGGAGGAAAACGTTCTGGACCCAAGAGATCAGGAAGTCCGTGCTCGCGCCGTTGTCGCAGAGCAGACCGCAGTCCCAGTTCGCCGGGTCGTTGATGAAATCGGTGTAGGAGTTCTCCGGGCGGACGTCGATGGTGACGTTCAGACCGAGCGCCATGAGGAAGCCCTGGATCGCCTGCGTCATCTCCTGACCGAGCGTGTAGGAGCCGTCCTTCAGGACGAGCTTGAGCGTCACGTCGCCGGGCTGCATGCCGGTCTCGTCCGTGAACTTCTGGAGATATTCCTTCGCGGTGTCGAGATCATACTCGAAGTAGCCGTCCTTGTTCCAGTCGGGGTTATAGTCGCCGTATTTGGAGTTGCCGAAGGCGTTGAGGCGGAAGCCCGCGCCGCCGAGCACACTGGAGAGGAGCTGGTCGGAGTTGATGCCGTAAGCGATGGCCTTGCGCAGGTTGACGTTGCTGCACGGAGAGGTCTCGCTGCAATTGAACATCATCATGTAAGCCGGGTTCGCCTTTTCCTCAACGATGGTGTAGCGGTCGGCATACTCGCCGCCCTCGGAGAAGGCGGGGAGGTCCATCGCCGCGATGGTGTTCGTCATGTCGAGCTCGCCGGTCTTCAGACCGGTCGCGATCTGGGAGATGTCCGTCACAAACTTGAAGTTGATGACGTCGACGTTGGAGCCGTAAAGGTCCATGGTCTCCGCCGCGTCCTGCCAGTACTTGCCGCTGCGCTCTAGCGTCAGGCTCGTGCCGGGGATGTACTCAACGAGCTGATACGGCGTGGTGCCGACGGCCTTCATCGCCATGTCGTCGCCGCTGTCCTCATACGCCTTCTGGGAGACGATGTAGGACTCGATCCACACGTTGCAGAGATCGCCGTCGTTCGGGGCGGTCTTGAAGGTCCAGCGGACGACGTATTCGTCCACCTTCTCCAGCTTCTCGATAACGCCGAGGCGTCCGGCGTGGAAGCCCATGTCGATATCGGTCTGATAGCTGAACACAACATCGGCGGCGGTGATGTGGTTGCCGGCGGTGTCGTAAACGTTGTCGCGGATGGTCATGTCGAAGGTGCGGTCGTCGACCTGTTCATAGCCCTTCATGATGACGCCGACCATCTCGCCGCCGAAGCCGTCGGTCTCCACAAGGTGCTGGTAAACGGAGCCGAGCGTGCTGATGCGGCCGAAGTTGTTGCCGACCCACGGGGAGAGGGAGCCGGGCTCGCCCGCAACGGCGACGTTCACCGTCGTGCGGCCGTCGTCGGTTTTTCCGCCGGACGGGTTCGTTTTGCCGCCGCAGCCGGCGAGGAGCGCGAGGCAAAGTGCGAGAGCAAGGCAGAGTGCAAGAATACGTTTCGCTTTCATTTTGACCTCCTGTTTTTCGGCTTGATTTTTTTATGAGCGCGGGCGGCGTTACCCCGCCGCCCGGATCATACCGGTTCGGGGCGGCTTCCTGCCGGTTGCATATTCCGGCGCCGTGTGCTATACTCCTATGTGTCCGGCGCGGTTTTTATCCGCTGCGAGTTGTTAAAATGACCAAACGTCCGGACAAGTTCCTGCGCAATTATTGTACTATATATTCAAAATCGAAGCAATTCGTTTTCCAATACCCTATTTATTCCGAAGCGGAATAAATCGCAAAGGAGGCGCGGCGGGTGGACATCAACTTTTTCCGGGAGTTCGCGGTGCTGGCGCGCACGGGCTCTTATTCCGAGGCGGCGGAGCAGCTCTTCCTCTCCCAGCCCTCGCTCTCGAAGCACATCAAAAGCGCGGAGCTTGAGCTCGGCCAGCCGCTTTTCCGCCGGACGACCCGGCGCATCGAGCTGACGCCCTTCGGCGCGGCGCTGCTGCCTTACGCCGAGCAGATCGCCGCGCTTCAGGACGCCTATTCCGCGCAGCTCCTGCATGTCCCGCAGGAAAAGGCGGTCATCTCGCTCGGACTCGGTTATCCGCTGCTGGAGTTCATCCTGAACACCGCGGTCCACAGCTTTCAGGCGGCGCACCCGGAATATCAGGTGACGCTGAAGGCGCAGGACACACCGGAGCTCAAGCGCAGCCTCGTCCAGAAATCGCTGGACCTTATCATCATCCACGACGTGGTGGAAAACGACTCCGCCGCTTATGTCAAGCAGCCGATCGAGTATGAATACCTCGAAGCCGTCCTGCCGCCGGACCATCCGCTCGCGGGGCGGGACCACATCGGGCTGACGGAGCTGCGGGACGCGCCGTTTCTCATGCTGCCGGAGAAGACGATCGTCTATGAGCTCGCCGTCGGCGCGTGCCGCGCGGCGGGCTTTGAGCCGAACGTCGTGTTCACAAGTCCGAGCTGCGAGAATATTTTTTACCTGATCGAAAAGGGCAGCGGCGTCAGCATCGTCGCGCCGAAGCACCTTCCGGCGCACGATAACGTCCGCCTCGTCCCGATCCTGCCGCCCATCCGCACCGCCGTCAGCGTCTGCTACCGGGCGGACCATCTCTCGCCCGCGGCGGCGCTGTTTCTGGACCATATCCGGGACCGCTTCCCGGACGCACGGATAAAACTGAAATAAACAAAAACCCGAAAAGGAGACTTACGCCATGCCTCAGTTTGATTTTGAGACGCTTTATGACCGCCGGGGGTGGGGGAGCTGGAAGTGGGCGGACTGCCCGGAGGGGGGTCTTGCTCTGACGACGGCGGATATGGAGTTTTCCACGCCGCAGGTCATCCTCGACGCGATGGCAAAGCGGCTGGAGCACCCGATATTCGGCTATGAGCCGACCTCCTCCGCCGCGCTGCCGCTGCTGCCGGAGTTTTTCCGGCGGCGCTTCGGCGCGGAGGCGGAGCGGGACTGGTTCGTGTTCGTGCTGAGCGTGATGCCGGGGCTTTTCCGCGCCTGCGCGCTCGCCGGCGGGGACCTGATGTACTGCACCCCGATGTACCCCTATATCCGCCGCACGGCGGAGATCCTCGGCTGCGGGCGCGTAGAGGTGCCGATGGCGCGGACGGCGGAGGGCGGCTGGCGCTTCGACTTCGACGCGATGGAGCGCGCGCTGACGCCGTCGGTCCGCTGCTTCATCCTCTGCTCGCCGCATAACCCCGTGGGCCGCGTCTATACGCGCGAGGAGCTGCTCGCCGTCATCGACTTCTGTGAATCGCACGACCTGCTGCTCGTCTCCGACGAGATCCACAGCGAGTTTGCGCTCGACCGGCAGCACACGCCGCTTTTCTCCCTCGCCGCCGGGCGGCGCGTCCGCTCCGTGACGCTCGCGAGCCCCGGCAAGACCTGCAACATCCCGAAAAACCAGTTCGGCTTCGCCGTCATCCCGGACGCGGCGCTGCGCGCGCAGTACACCGCCTTCCCCTACGCGCTGATGGCGGACGGTTCCATCATGGACGCCGCGGCATTCCGCGCGGCTTATAGCCCCGCGTGCGACGCGTGGAAGGACGCGCTGCGCGGCTATCTGCGCGGAAACCGCGACTATCTGGAGCGGCGCTGCGCCGCGATGCCCGGCGTCTCCGTCACCCACGCGGAGGGCACCTTCCTCGCGTGGCTGGACCTCTCCGTCCTCGGCACGGACGAGCCCGCGGCGCTCCTGCGCGAAAAGACCGGCGTCTGCCTCGGCGCGGGGATCGACTTCGGTCCCGACTCCGCCCGCTTCGCCCGCCTGAACTACGCCTGCCCCCGCAGCATGCTGACCGATGCCCTCGACCGCATCGAAAGGGCGCTGAAGTGAGAAAACCCCTCCCCCGCCGGTGCCCGGCGGGGGAGGGGTTTTGTGAGTGGGGAAAAACTTCCCCGCGCAGCGGGGATTTCATCCGGGCAAAGCCCGGATTTCATCTGCGCAGCAGATTTCATCCGCCCGCAAGGGCGGATTTCATTTTAAAGTCCCCCCTCATTTGAGTCCCTTATACATCTCCATCACCGCAGCCTTTGCGGTGTCGATAAACCGCGCCAAGAGCTTCTGGCCGCGGCTGTCGGCGCGGGTGGCTACGCCGAGCTCGCGATATGCGGGGGGCGTCAGGGGCAGGGCGAGGACGCGGTCGCGCCGCCCTTGGATGACGAGCTCGCTCAGCACCGAGACACCGAGCCCGTGCTCGACCATGGACAAAATCGTCGGGTCATTCATATTCGTATAGCGCACGACGGGCTGGACGTGGTTTGCCGCGAGCATCGGCAGGATGTCCAGCTCGAAATCGTCGCCGGGCATCAGAAAGTCCTTGCCGGAAAAGCCCCGCACGCCGAAGAGCGCGCCCTTGACCGGGTAAGTCTCCGGCAGAACGGCGACGAGCTCGTCGTTATGCAGCGGCAGCCAGTCGAGCGCCTCGGTCATGCCGGAGGCGAGATAGCTTACGAAGGCGCAGTCGACCTCGCCCGCGCGCAGCAGCCCCAGCAGCTCCGTGACGGAGCCCATACGGATGCTGACCTCCGCCTCCGGCTCGTCGCTGCGGAAGCGCTGGACGATCTCCGGCAGCCAGTGCTGCGCCATGCTCGAATACGCCCCGACGCGCAGCCGCCGGTGGCGGCTTCCCTTGCTGTGCTCCACGGCGCGCTCCAGCGCCTCCGCCGCCGCCGCGAAGCGCTCCATCGCGGGAACGAGCGCCTCCGCCTCCTCCGTGAGACTGACGCCGCTGCGCCCGCGCCGCAGAAGCGAAAGCCCCAGCTCGCGCTCCAGCGCCTGCATCATGTGCGTCATGCCCGACTGGGTGTATTGCAGCACCTCCGCCGCGCGGGTCAGATTTCCCGTCTCCCGCACCATCAGCAGCGCCTCGATCTTCTTGCTGTCCAAGCTGTCTCGCCCCTCTCTCCGAAAATCAAGATATGCGAACTTGTAATGGATACTATGATAACATGGACCTTTACAATTAGCAAGTGTAATGTTAGAGTAGACAGTACACTGACGCAAGAATCGGTGTATTTTTGAGCCTGCAAATAAAAAGTCAAGCCCCAAAGTGGACTTGATAGAAGAAAAATTTAC
>CAVJGI010000030.1:0-22694 GCA_963649145.1 Ruminococcus bicirculans (ex Wegman et al. 2014)
TTTGCCTTCTTTCCCCACAGGGGGAAAGAAGGTCGCGTCCCGCGGACGCGAAACAAATTCAATTTGCGCCGCGCACGGCGCGTTCAAATTCTAACCTTTCCACGTGCCGCAGCTGCAAAGCAACCTCACTTCTCCTTCTCCACAACCTGCTTCACCACCAGATGAAATACAGGAAACAGCACGCCCGCGATGGGCCAGACGATCCAGCTGCGGTCTCAGTTGTCGGCGAGGAAGCTCCACGTGAGATACCCGGCGGTGACGACGAGCCAGTAGCCGGTCGTCCACGGGCCGGTCAGGTTTTCCGTCTGCTTGCTCTCGCGGGAGCCGTCGCCCTCTTCAAGCAGGGCGTTCATCGCGGAGGCGGGGATGGAGCCGCTGACGATCACATAGACGCCGGCGGCAACGAGCACGAGCAGAACGCCGACCATGCATGTCGTCACGAAATCGCTCTCCTTCACCGCGAGGGAGAGAAACAGCGGAATGACGGAGCAGATGCAGAGCGCAACACCGACGACGATGCTGCGGGTCTGCTTCGGGGCGTAAGCGTCCCGCCGCTCGCGGACCATGCCGGAGACGCCGTATTCCGTCTCGATCGGCTCGTGCGCGATGAACTCAAAGGGCTTCAGCTTTGCGGCTGTGGAGATGAACACTGCGACCGCCGAGGCGACGAGCGCCAGCAGCACCGCGAGCCCGACGCCCGCCGCGGCGTTTTCGGAAATGCGCGCGGAGGTCTCCGACGCGGCGGCGAGGACGATGAGGCAGACGGGGGAGAGAATGCAGAGCGCCGTCGCGAGCGCGACGGGCTTTGCCGTCTCGCGCTTGAGGCGCAGGTATTCGCTTGCCGTCTCCATGCTGACGCGGCGCAGCGCCGGCGCATCGGCGTCGGGGACGTCCGCGGGGCTGAACTCCTCCGCCTCCAGCTCGTCTTTTAATAAGTAGTCCGTCGTGACGCCGAAGATGGACGCGAGGCGCAGAATTTTGTCGAGGTCCGGGACGGACTGGGCGCTTTCATATTTGCTGATGGACTGGCGGCTCACGCCGAGGCGCTCGGCGAGCTCCTCCTGCGACCAGCCGTTTTTCTTGCGCAGGTCGGTGATCTTGTCTGCGAGGATCATAGTGGGTTGCCTCCTTGATTTTTGATGGGTCCAGCTTACAAAAAACGCCGGTTGACTTCCACCAACCGGCGTTTTCAATTTGTCAACCGGCGGTTGCGTTTCGGGAAAAACCGGCTTATTCGGGCAGTTTTTCCCCGGCAAAGGCGGAGGCGAGGACCTCGTCGGTGTGCTGACGGGTGTAGAGCGCGTGGTAATAGCCGCGCTGCTTCAGCAGCTCGTTATGCCGCCCCTGCTCCACGATCTTGCCGTCGCGCACGACGAGAATGAGGTCGGCGTTGCGCACGGTGGAGAGACGGTGGGCGATGACGAGGGAGGTGCGGCCGCGGATGACCGTGTCGATCGCGGTCTGGATGCGCTGCTCCGTGATGGTGTCCACGGAGGCGGTCGCCTCGTCGAGGATGAGAATTTTCGGCTTGGCGAGGATGGCGCGCGCGAAGGAGATGAGCTGTTTTTCGCCGGTGGAGAGCAGGTCGCCGCCCTCGCCGACGTCGCTGTCGAGCCCCTTGTCGAGCCGCGCGACGACCTCCGTCGCGGAGACGAGCTCCAGCGCCTGCTTGATCTCCTCCTCCGTGGCGTCCGGGTTGCCGTAGAGGAGGTTTTCGCGGACGGTGCCGGAGAAGAGGTGCGGCGTCTGGAGCACATAGCCGAGCGCGCTGTGGAGCCAGAGCTGGCTGCGCTCGCGCGCGTCGCGCCCGTCGATGAGCACCTGTCCGCTCGTCGGCTCGAAGAAGCGGCAGACGAGGTTCACGAGCGTCGATTTGCCAGCGCCGGTCTCGCCCACGATGGCGATGTTGCTGCCGAAGGGGATCTTGAGGCTGAAGTGCTCCAGCACGTAATCGTCGCCGTCCGGATACTTGAAGCTGACGTCGCGGAACTCGATGTCGCCGCGGATGGGCTCCCAGTTTTCCGGCTTCGGGTCGAAGCAGTCGCCGTATTTCGCGACGACCTCCGGCGTGTCGGCAACGTCGGACTGCGTTTCCAGCAGACGGCTGAGACGCTCGATGTTGACCTGCGTCGTGATGAGGTCGGAGATGCAGTCGATGATCCAGCGCACGGGCTCCATCATGCCCTCGGCGTAAGACATGAACAGCGAGAACGTTCCGATCTCGCTCTCCGCGATATAGCCGCCGCGCCAGAGCACGATGGCGAGGGCGAGGGAGGAGGCAAACTGCATCGTCGCGGCGAAAAGCCCGCGCAGCCGCGCGCTGCGGACGCTCTTGCGGAGCATGTTTCCGGTCTCCGCCGTGAAGTGGTCGGTGATCTTGTCCTCGATGACGAGGGTCTTGACCGTCTTCGCGCCGGTGATGCCCTCGTTGAAGTTGCCCGTGATGCGGGAGTTGATCTCGCGCATTTCGCGGTTGACGCGGACGAGCTTTTTCTGGAATAGGGCAAAGAGCGCCGCAATGAGCGGAACGATGAGCGAGACGAGCGCCGCGAGGCGCGCGTTCAGCGAGAACATGACGATGATCGCGCCGACGAGATAAGTGACGCGCCAAGTGCAGTCGATGAGGCTCCAGCTGACGAGCCCGCCGATACGCGAGGTGTCGCTCATAATGCGGGAGTGGATATAGCCGACGCTGTTCTGGTTATAATAGGAGAACGAGAGCGTCTGCAAATGCTCGAACGCCGCGTTGCGCAGGTCGCGGTTCATGCCGACCTCGATCTTCATCGCGAAGAAGCAGGAGATATAGTTGATGACGGACGCGCAGAGGACAGACAGAATGTAGATCGCGAGGAACGCCGGGAGCGTGTCCAGCGTTTTTTCCGCGATGAAGTGGTTCAGCGCGTAGCGCTGATAGACGGGGTAGAGCACGTCGAAGACGCTGGAGATGAGACCGCCGCCGACCATCGCGGCGAGCGCGCCGCGGTAATTGCGGAGGAACGGCATGATCTTGCCGAGCCCGAAGAAGGGCAGCGTTTTCTGATGCTGCGTTGCTTTCTGCTCGTTCATCAGACCGCCTCCTCTCCGCCGGCGATGCCGGACTGGATCTCATAGATGCGTTGATAAACGCCGCCGGCGCTCTTCAGCTTGTCATGGGTGCCGCGCTCAACGATGCTGCCGCCGTCGAGCACCAAGATCTGGTCCGCGCGGCTCAGGGTCGTGATGCGGTGGGAGATGAGGATGACGCTCGCCTTGCCGAAATGCTGCTCCAGCGCAGTGCGGATCTTCTCGTCCGTCTCCGTGTCGACGGCGGAGAGGGAGTCGTCAAAGATCATGATGGGCACCTGCTGGGTCAGGATGCGGGCGATGGCGGCGCGCTGCTTCTGACCGCCGGAGAGTGTGACGCCGCGCTCGCCGACGAAGGTGTCGTAGCCCTTGGAAAAGCTCATGACCGTGTCGTCGAGACAGGCTTCGCGCGCGGCCTGACGGATCTCGCTGAGCGTGATGTCCTGCCGGGTGATGCCGATGTTCTCCGTCAGCGTGCGGGAGAAGAGGAAGGGCTCCTGAAGCACGATCCCGATATTGCGGCGCAGATAGTCCATCTGGATATCCGCGATGTCCACGCCGCCGATGGTGATTTTTCCGGACTCCGCCGGGAGGTCATAGAGCCGGTCGAGCAGGAGCATCATCGTGCTCTTGCCGCTGCCCGTCGCGCCGAGAATGCCGAGCGTCGTCCCGCCTTTCATCGTGAAATCAATGTCGTGCAGGATCTGCGGGCAGTTTTCGTAGGCAAAGTTCACGTGCTCGAAGCGGATGTCGCCCGTGAGCGGGGGCGTCACGGCGTCGGGCTTGTCTTCCTCGACAGGGGAGTCCATAATGTAGCGGATGCGGTCGAGCGAGACGCCGGCTTTGCTGAGCTCGCTGATCATTCTGCCGAGCGAGCGGACGGGCCACGTCAGCATCGTGTTATAAGAGATGAACGCGATATACGCGCCCGGCTCCATGCTGCCGCGGATGCAGAACACCGCGCCGAACACGACGACGAGCATCACCTGCAAGCCGCTCAGCGCGTCGCCGGTGCTCCAGAAGCGGCTCATCACCTTCGAGAGACTGACCCAGAGATCGGTATAACACTTGTTGTGCGCCTCGAAGCGGTCGCGCTCGTAGCGCTCGCGGCCGAAGGCGCGCACGACGCGCACGCCGGTCAGATTCTCCTGCGCCATGGCGGAGAGCTTGCCCTCGTTTTCGTCGCAGAGGGCGTAGCCCTTCGTCAGCTTCTTATTGAAGATGAAGGAGTAAATGATGATGACCGGCATCGGGATGAGGGCGATGAGCGTCAGCAGCGGGTGCATGCTCGCCATGAACACGATGGAGAGCACGAGCATGATGACCACGCGGAAGATGCTGGTCAGGTGCTCGGAGACGAAGTTTTTCATCGTGTCGATGTCGGAGGTGCAGCGCTGGATGATGTCGCCGGTGCGGTTTTGCATGTGCCACGAGAAGGGGAGATGCTCGATGTGGGTGAAGAGGCTGTCGCGCATGTTTTTCACGAGCCGCTCGGAGCCCTTTGTGTTCGTCACGCGGAACAGATACTGGAACAGTACGCCCACGGCGGACACGATCAAAATCGCGAGCGCCATGATCCAGAGATGCTCCGCAAGATAAGCGAAGCCGCCGAAGCGCTCCACGATCGCCATCACGGCGGGGGAGAACTCCGGCTCCTTGCCGCCGATGGCGTTGTCCACCGCGGCGCGGATGATCTGCGGCGTTACCATATTGGCGAGCGTCGTGATCGCGAGGGAGACCATGCTGGCGAGGAACATTCCCCGGCAGCCGCGCAGAAAGCGCCAGAGCAGCGCCGCGTTCCGGCTCCCCTTGGATGTTTGGTTCTCTTTTTCCATTTTTGTTCTTTGAAATACCTCACAATGCAAGAAATGCGCCGTTTCCACAAAACGGCACAGGGCAGACGCGAGGAGCGAAATTCCTCATAAGGATAACACATATTAAATTTAAAATCCAGAGAAATTTTCGCGCATTTGCCCTTCCTTGACCAGCGGAAACGGGAATTGGTAAAAAATATGAATCTTTACAAGCCGGGCAGACAAAAATTTGAATAAAATTTTTGCGTCGATTTTGTGAAAAAGCGGGAATTGACTCTTGAAATGTAAAATAGGCTGTGCTAAAATAGACCATATTCTTGGAGTAGGGATTTTTATACGCGGTACAAGGACATCCTGCCCGCCGTGGACGAACACCGGCTCTGGAAGAATATTCACTTTGGTGCAGAGGATCACGGCAAGTGGAAAAATGGCAGAACAGGAGGTCCCCCCCTGTTTCCATCCGCCCGCAGGGCGGATGAGACCACTTTGCTGTTTGCCGTTGTCTCTTTGTATATAATCTAAAAGGAGGAAAATGAAAATGAAAAGAGTTCTCGCACTCCTTCTCGCGCTCGTGATGGTCTTCGCTCTGGCGGCCTGCGGCGGCGAGAAGAACCCCACCACCACGACGGCTCCGACTGCGGCTCCCACCGAGACCAAGACCCCGGAAGAGACCGAGGAGCCGAAGGTCGACCCGCGTCTGCACGCAGACGAGCTGATCGCTGCCGACGATTACGACGGCATGTCCAGCTATGTCTACGAGCTGGCTCTGGGCGATTTCTATGACAACTACATGCTCGCCAAGGAGCAGGACAGCGTTTCCATGCGCTGGGCTTACATGGCGATCGCTGAGGCTGAGCTGCTTGAGTCCGGCGTTATGATGCCGCTGACCACCAAGGGCGGCAACTACGCCATCAGCCGCATCGCTCCCTATGGCTACGGCAACGCGCTCTGGGGCGTTGACTCCGACCGCTTCCACAACTACATCGTCGCCGACGAGTTCATCAAGGCCGAAGAGCGTGCCGAGATGAAGGCGAAGTGGGCTGAGCTCAAGGGCACCGGCGAGTATGAGCAGTGGGCGAAGGATTACCTCACCGAGAAGGGCTACACCCTCCAGAACGAGGTCTCCATCGTCTACAACTCCGACCCGCAGACTTGGGATGCTCTGGCTACCTCCCGCGCTGCTGACTCCGAGGCGATCGTCAACACCTTCGACTGCCTTGTCGAGTACGACAACGAAGGCGTGATGCAGCCGGCTCTGGCTACCAGCTGGGAGAAGACCGACAACGCCGACGGCACCGAGACTTGGACCTTCCACCTCCGCGAGGGCGTGAAGTGGGTCGATTCTCAGGGTCGTGAGATCGGCGACGTCACCGCTGACGACTTCGTCGCTTCCATGCAGCACATGGCGGACGCCATGGGCGGTCTTGAGTTCCTGCTCGGCGCTGACGGCTGCGACGTCGTCAACTTCGACGCTTACATCAACGGCGAAATCACCGACTTCACCGAGGTCGGCGTCAAGGCTGTTGACGATCTGACTCTTGAGTACACCCTCGGCGCTCCCTGCACCTTCTTCACCTCTATGCTGACCTACAACTGCTTCGCTCCGATGAGCCGCAGCTACTTCCTGTCCAAGGGCGGCGCTTTCGGCGCTGATGAGTTCGCGGCTGCGAAGGACAGCGGCAGCTACACCTACGGTCTGACCCCGAACGACATCGCTTACTGCGGCGTCTATCTGGTCAAGAACTTCACCTCTGAGAACACCATCGTGTTCGAGCTCAACCCGACCTACTGGAACAAGGACAATGTCAACATGCAGCGCATCACTTGGCTGTTCAACGACGGTCAGGATGCTACCAAGGCATATAACGATGCCAAGGCCGGCGTTCTCTCCGGCTGCGGTCTGAACGCTTCCGCGCTTGAGGCCTGCAAGGCTGACGGTCTGTTCGACGAGTACTGCTACGTCTCCGAGACCGACGCCACCTCCTACATGGCGTTCTACAACCTCTATCGTGAGGCTTATGCCAACTTCAACGACCAGACCATGTGCGTCTCTGCCCAGACCGACGAGGACAAGGACCGCAGCCGCAGCGCGATGCTCAACGAGAACTTCCGCAAGGCCATCGCTCTGGCTCTGGACCGCGCTTCCTACAATGCCACCACGCAGGGCGAAGAGCTGAAGCTCAACAACCTCCGCAACACCTACACTCCGGGCAACTTCCTTGCTCTGGAGGAGGACATCACCATTGAGATCAATGGCGAGACCAAGAACTACCCCGCCGGCACCATGTACGGCGAGATCATGCAGGATCAGATCGACGCGGACGGCTTCCCCATCAAGGTCTGGGATGCTGAGAACAGCACCTCCGACTCCTTCGACGGCTGGTACAATCCGGAAGCTGCTGCCGAGTATCTGCAGCTCGCCATCGACGAGCTGGCTGAGTACGGCATTGAGGTCTCTCCGGAGAACCCGATCAAGCTCGACCTGCCCGCTTACACCGGCTCCGAGGTTTATGCAAACCGCGCCAACGTTTACAAGCAGTCCCTTGAGAACAACCTCAACGGCTGTGTTGAGATCACTCTGCTGGAGTGCCCGGCTGCCCTCGACTGGTACAACGCCGGCTACTATCCTGAGGCCGGCTATGATATGAACGCCAACATCATGGACGTCTCCGGTTGGGCTCCTGACTACGGCGATCCGCAGTCTTACCTTGACACCATGCTCCCGGATTACGCCGGTTACATGATCAAGAGCATGGGCATCTTCTGATCCAGACCGTGCTTTTGCGCAAGTAAATGAAAAAGAAAGAGGGCGGGGGACTTTTTTCCCGCCCTCTTTCAATAGTAAAGTGAGAGAACTGAAATGACGAAATATTTACTCAGACGCATACTGCACGGCCTGATCTCTGTCATCATCGTCGTCGCGATCGTGATGGTCATGATCTATGGCCTGCTCGACCGCACGCTGGTTTTCGCCGCGGATCCTGTTTACACCAAGCAGCTCGCGAACCAGAAGACCGCCTATATGAACCGCAAGTGGAAGGAATACGGTTATCAGGACTACGTGACCTATTCCGATTATCTCATGGCTCTCTACAAGGCCGGCGACATTGACGAAGAGACACGCAGCAAAGCCGTCAGCTTCGGACGCACACCGGAGGCGGACAGCGACATTGTCGCCGAATATGTGCAGAAATTCACCGAATACTACGAGTCTCAGGGTTACACCGTCCAGCGCCTGAACGCAAAGATGCAGGGGCGCAAGGTCATCAACGGCGGCCAGCAGCAGCTTTTCGCCACAAAGGACATCCCGCTTGTGACCCGACTGCTGAAATATTTCACCAGCATCATCAACGTGGATAACATCCACGACGTACAGGAGGACATCGGCGAACGGAAGCTGACGTTTACCCTCTACGACCCCGTCTACGGCGGGGATAAGTTCTCGCCAGCCATTATCGGCAACGGCACCACGCACAAATACCTTCTTTATTTCGACAACAAATTCCCCTTCATGCACCAGAACCTCGTGACCATCCAGCTCGGCAAGAGCTACACCGTCACGCAGGGCGTAGACGTTTTTGACACCATGACGCGCGCACAGGGCTCTTATGTCAAGAGCCTTATGACCTTCCCCACCGGACTGGAGGAGGAGAGCGCCGACGATCTTCACACTGCGACCTACGTCGCCGGTTCCCGCGAGACCAACGTCGTCCTCGCCGACCGCTTCGTGGATGATTACACGAACGTGATGACCGTGAACGCCAACCACTCCAAGATGGGCTTCTCCTTTGTCATCGGTATCATTTCCGTCATCATCGCATACTGCCTTGGTATCCCCCTCGGCATTCTTATGGCTCGGAAAAAAGAAAAGCTCGTCGACAAGATCGGCACGATCTATATCGTGTTCATTCTTGCCGTCCCGTCTCTTGCATATATATTCCTCTTCAAGGCCATCGGCGGCAAGATCGGCTTGCCCACGACCTTTGATATGGAGTCCACCAGCAAGCTGATGTACTTCCTGCCCATCATCTCCCTCGCACTGCCCAGCATCGCGAACCTCATGAAGTGGATCCGCCGCTACATGATCGACCAGATGAACTCCGACTACGTCAAGTTCGCGCGCAGCGGCGGTCTCTCCGAGGGCGAGATCTTCAGCAAGCACATCCTTAAAAACGCGATCATCCCCATTGTCCACGGCATCCCGGCAAGCGTTGCCTCCTCCCTCGTCGGCGCGATCATCACCGAGCGCGTCTACGTCGTCCCCGGCGCCGGCAACCTGCTGACCAAAGCCATCAACATGTATGATAACGGCGTCATCGTCGGTGTCACACTGTTCTACGCGATCTTGTCCATCACGAGCGTCATTCTCGGCGACGTTCTGATGAGCATGGTCGATCCGAGAATTTCCTTCTCAAGCAAGGCGAGGTGAAGAACATGAAAAAACAAGTCGACCTCAATTCGTTTGGGCTCAGTCAGGAGGAGCTCTTCTCCCGCGTGGATAACTCCGCCGCGGAATCCGAGAAGATCACCGCACCACGCTATTCCTACTGGCACTCCGTTTTCCGCGTGTTCTTCCGCAAGAAGATCAACATCATCATTCTGGCGCTGCTCGCCGTCGTCATCATCTTCTCTTACGTTTACCCGATCTTCTCCGGCTACGACCGCTTCGCGAACCTGCTTGACTCCACGTCCAAGCACCTCAGCCCCTCCGCGGCGATGAGCAAGTTCGGCAGCTCCATCCACTATATCCTCGGCACCGGCGCCTCCGGCGAGGCCACCTTCGACGCCGTCTGGAACGGCGCGCGCATCTCCATCTCCCTCGCGTTTATGTGCGCGCTCATCAACCTGACCGTCGGCGTCGTAATCGGCGCAGTTTGGGGCTTCTCCAAAAAAGTGGATATCTTCATGAACGAGGTGTACAACATCATCGGCAACGTGCCGTATATCCTGTTCATCTCCGTCATGGTCATGATCTTCTCCGCCAGCTTCTGGACGATGGTCTTCGCCTTGACCATCACGGGTTGGATCTCGATCGCTTACTTCATCCGAACGCAGGTCGTCATCATCCGCGACCGCGAGTATAACCTCGCGTCCCGCTGCCTCGGCACGCCGACCATCCGCATCGCGATGAAGAACATCCTCCCGTTCATGACGAGCGTCATCGTCACGCTCGCCGCAACGGAGATCCCGTCTTACATCTCCTACGAGGTGTTCCTGAGCTACATCGGCATGGGCCTTTCCGAGATGAGCCTCGGCAGACTGATCTTCTCCGCCGAGAGCGCGATGCTCACGCCCGGCTGGGAGATCGAGTTCTGGAGCCCCGTCGCCGTCGCGTCCATCATCACGATCGTTCTCTACGTCGTAGGCCAGAACCTTGGCGATGCCTCCGATCCGAGAACGCATATGTAAGGGAGGGCGCAAAGCGTGGAAGAAAAGAAAAATCTCCTTTCCATCACGGATCTGGAAGTCAAGTTCCATGTCCGCGGCCGAGTGCTGACCGCTATCCGCGGCATCACGCTCGATATTCACGAAAACGAGTCCATCGCCATCGTCGGCGAGTCCGGCTCCGGCAAGTCCGTCTTCTCCAAGACCTTCGCCGGCATGCTCGACAGCAACGGCTTCATCAGCAACGGCAGCATCATCTTCGACGATCCGGAGATCGCGGCGACCCGCGTCGCCAAGACCTCCGGCGCGCTCCGCACCATCGCGAGCGTGGAGGCTAAGCTGAACCACGCCTCCGTGCTGGAGCTCAGCGCGCCCGTCTATCGCCAGATCCTTGATCTTGAAAGCGAAAAGCGCGCCCGCACCACCATGAGCGACGAGGAGCGCAAGGCGCTTCAGGACGAGGTCGACGACCTCCAGTTCCGCCTCGTCGAGGCGCAGAACCTTCTCCAGACCATCGACTCCAGCATCGACAAGGAGCGCTATCACGCTGTCAAGGGCGAGATCGAGGAGCTGAAGACCAAGCTCAAGAACCTCAAGACGGAGAAGAAAAACGAAATTCAGGCGCACGAGCAGGCGGCGAAGAACGACACCGCCTATCTCGCCGAGTATGACCGCCGCCACGCGGAGCTGAAGGCGCAGTACGACAAGCTCATCACCGGCGAGATCAGCGACAAGCAGCGCGCACGCAACGCCGTGCTCGCCAAGGAGGTCTACCTCTCCGTCGGACGCTACAGCTTCCATAACCGCCTCAAGCTCGTCCGCGGGCTCGTCAAGGCGCTCACGGAGGCGATGCGCCTCGGCGTCGATCTCGACAACGAGGAGCAGCGCAACGCCGTTTTCGACGACGTCGCCTTCCGCGTCAAGTATCTCTCCGAGACGGACACCCATCTTGAGGGCACCTGCATCCTGAACCTCGCGAAGCTCAAGTATTCCAAGGACTGGAGCCAGATCCGCGGCAGCCGCATCGCTACCGTTTTCCAAGACCCGATGACGAGCCTCAACCCGATCATCACGATCGGCAAGCAGATCACCTCCATCATCCTGAAGCATCAGGACTGCTCCGAGAGCGAGGCGCGCTCCCGCGCGCTGACCCTGATGAAGAAGGTCGGCATCCCCAACGCCGAGAAGCGCTTCGACGATTACCCCTTCCAGTATTCCGGCGGTATGCGCCAGCGTATCGTCATCGCCATCGCGCTCTCCTGCCAGCCCAAGATCCTCATCTGCGACGAGCCGACCACCGCGCTGGATGTCACCATTCAGGCGCAGATCCTGAAGCTTCTGAAGGATCTTCAGAAGGAGTTCGGCTTCACCATCGTCTTTATCACCCACGACCTCGGCGTCGTTGCGAACATCGCCGACCGCGTCGCCGTTATGTACGCCGGTCAGATCGTCGAGCTCGGCACCGTGGAGGACGTGTTCTACACCCCGCAGCACCCCTACACATGGGCGCTGCTCAGCTCTCTGCCGCAGCTTGCGGAGAGAAACACCAAGCTCTATTCCATCACCGGCACGCCGCCGAGCCTCTACAACAAGATCGTCGGCGATCCCTTCGCGCCGCGCAACCCGTACTGCCTCAAGGTCGATACGCTGGCGGAGCCCCCGATGTTCCAGATCAGCGAGACCCATTTCGCCAAGACTTGGCTGCTTGACGAGCGCGCGCCGAAGGTCGAAAAGCCGGAGATCATTCAGGACATCCGCGGCAAGCTGATGCGTGCCTACAACATCGAAGAAGGAGGGCTGGACTGATGAGCGAGACCAAGAAAAAGACGATCCTGCCCGAACACGGACCGGTCGACGAGACCGGCAAGGAAGTGCTGCTCTCCCTGAAGAATGTGGACATCACCTTCGGCAAGGGCGACAACGCCGTCCGCGCCGTCAAGAACGCCTCCTTCGATATCTACAAGGGCGAGACCTTCTCCCTCGTCGGCGAGTCCGGCTCCGGCAAGACGACCATCGGCCGCGCGGTCATCCGCGTGAACCCCTGCTCCGCCGGTGAGATTCTCTACAAGGGCGTCAAGATCTCCGGCAAAATCCCCCATGCGCTCGACCGCGAGGTCATCCGCAATATCCAGATGGTGTTTCAGGACCCTGCCGCGTCTCTTAACGAGCGTGCGACGATCGACTACATCATCTCCGAGGGTCTTTATAACTTCCACCTCTTTGAAAACGAGGCGGACCGCGTCCGCAAGGTCGAGAAGATCATCGAGGAGGTCGGTCTGCTCCCGGAGCACCTGACCCGCTACCCGCATGAGTTTTCCGGCGGTCAGCGCCAGCGTATCGGTCTGGCGCGCGCCATGGTCATGGAGCCGGAGCTCGTCGTCGCGGACGAACCCATTTCCGCGCTGGACGTCTCCATCCGTGCGCAGGTGCTGAACCTGCTGAAAAAGTTCCAAGCCGAGCGCGGCACGACCTATCTCTTCATCGCGCACGACCTCTCCATCGTCCGCTTCATCTCCGACCGCATCGCCGTTATCTATAAGGGCGATATCGTCGAGGTTGCGACGGCGGAGGAGCTCTTCAACTTCCCGCTGCACCCCTACACCCACTCGCTCATCTCCGCGATCCCCATCCCGGACCCGCAGCTTGAGAAGAACAAGGTGCTCTATACCTACGACCCGTCCATCCATGATTACAGCGTCGACAAGCCGGAGCTCGTCTGCATCGGTCATGACCACTGGGTCTACGGCAGCCCGAAGGAGATCGAGGAATACCGCGCCAAGCGCGACGCCGGCGTTCCCATCAAGTCCGTCAACATCGTCTCCCCGGAGGAGAAGGCGCGCGAGATGGCAGCCGAGGAGGAGACTCCCGCCACCGAGCCCATTCTGGAGCGTCACGCGAAGGACACCGGCAGCCTGTGGTACGGCATTTTGTCCTTCTTCCTGCCCATTCTGGGTCTGATCGCCGCCGCGATCTTAAAAAAGTACAACTTTATTTCCAACTTCCGCGTCTGCAAGAAGGGCGCGATCGCAGGACTTATCACGCTTGCCGCGCTCATTGCGCTCTTCGGCGTGTTCCTTGTGATCTCGCTGCTTTAAGACGGACCGAAAACTTCAAAGCGCCGCGGCTTTTTCCCGAAAAAGCCGCGGCGCAAACAGCAAAGGAGCAAAAAATGAGCCGAAGCACCCGATGGCATGGTAATAAGGAAGGCAACCCCGGCGTTCCGCGCGTCGAGCACATAGAGCTCAGCGAGCGGAAGGTCCGGCTGCGCTTCGTGCTGGTGCTCGTGTTCCTGCTCATCGCGGGTCTTGCAATCGCCTTCGGCGTCAAGGGGCTCACGACCGCATCGAGCGGCTGGCAGGAGATCGAGACCAACTCCAGCGCGGAGACGAGCGTCGCGGGCGACTTTGTCCTGCAATATGACCTCGGCGCAAGCGGCGTCGCCGCCTCGGTCGAAGCGCGGCAGATCTCCGCACTCTACACCGAGTCCGCCGTCTATGCTTACCGCGTGTTTTCCGCCGCGGAGCGCTTCGACGGTGTCGGCAACCTCCGCGCCTTGAACGACGCGCCGGGCGAGACCGTCGCGCTGGAGCCCGCGCTCTACGACGCGCTCGCGCTGCTGGAGTCCGCCGGGCGGCGGGAGCATTATCTCGCGCCGCTTTACGAGGTTTACGGCAACCTCTTTTCCAGCGAGGTGGACGAGTACGCCGCCGAGTTTGACCCGGAGCGCAATGCGGAGACGGCGGAATTTTTCGCCGCGGCGCTTAAATTCGTGAACGACCCCGACGCCGTGCGGATCGAGCTGCTGGACGGCGGCAGCGCCCGGCTCCGCGTCTCGGCGGAGTATGCGGCGTTCGCGGAGGAGTGGGGCATCGGCGCTTACGTAGACCTCGGCTGGCTGCGCAACGCCTTCGCCGCGGACTATATCGCGGACGCGCTCATCGCCGCCGGCTTCACGCGCGGCACGCTTTCGAGCTACGACGGCTTCTACCGCTGTCTCGACGGCAGCGGCACGGTCTATTCCTGCACCGTCCTCGACCGAGAGGGCGGCACGGTCTATCCCGCGGCGCGCATGGAATACACGGGACCCATGGCGCTCGTGAGACTGCGCGACTACCCGACCGTGGACCTCGACGCGGAGCACTACTACGAATACGCCGACGGCACGGTCCGCAGCTGCTATATTTCCGCCGCCGACGGGCTGCCGCGCGCCGCCGTCAGCGACCTGCTCGCTTGGTCGCCTTCGCGCAGCTGCGGCGAGATCGCCGTGGAGCTCCTGCCGCTCTGGATCGCCGATGACTGGAACGCCGCCGCGCCGGACGGCGTGGACCTCATCTGGTGCGAGGGCACGGCGCTGCACTGCACCGACCCGGACGCGGTTTTGACCGACCTCTATGATTCCGACGGCGTCCGCTATGCGCCCGCACAGTAAAAAAGGGCTGGACAGTTCCGAAAAACGTGGTATGATATTTCCGGTAGAAGCCTTTAACCGCAAATAACTTTAACCAAAGGAGATAAATCAATGAACCATTTCACCAAGATCCGCGACGCGATCATCGCCGCGGGGCTGGACGCCATCGTCCTCTCCGAGGAGGCCAACCGTTTTTACGCCTCCGATTTCCTCTCCACCGGCACGGACGGCATCGCCTTCGTGACGAAAAAGCAGAACTATTACTTCACCGACTCCCGCTACACCGTCGCCGCGGAGCGCCATGTCCACGGCGCGGAGATCAGCATCGTCGGCAACGGCAACACCTATTCCTCCTATATCAACGCCATCATCGAGCGCGAGGGGATCAAGACCGTCGGCTATGACGACACGCACATGTCCGCCGCGGACCTGCGCACCTATACCGAAAAGCTCCACTGCGAGCTCGTGCCCGCCGCGGAGCTGATGAACGGCCTGCGCCTCGTGAAGGACGCGGACGAGATCGCGCGCCTGACCGCCGCCCAGCGCATCGCTGAGAAGGCGCTGAACGAGACCATCCCGATGATCAAGCCGGGCGTTACGGAGCGCGAGGTCGCGGCTTACCTTGTCTACCGCCTGCTCGCGAACGGCGCGGAGAACGTCTCCTTCGACCCGATCGTCGTCTCCGGCGAAAACGGCGCGATGCCCCACGGCGTGCCGAGCGACAAGAAGATCCGGTCCGGTGAGTTCGTCACCATCGACTACGGCGCGCTGAAAGACGGCTACTGCTCCGATACGACCCGTACCTTTGCCGTCGGCGAGGTGACGGAGGAGATGAAGACCGTTTATAACACCGTGCTCACCGCGCAGAAGGCTGCCATCGCCGCGACGAAGGCGGGCATGACGGGCGAGGAGATCGACGGCATCGCCCGCAAGGTCATCACGGACGCCGGTTACGGCGAGTATTTCGGCCACAGCTACGGCCACGGCGTCGGCATTGAGATCCACGAGGATCCGTTCCTCAGCTCCCGCGGCAAGACCCCGCTGCCCGCCGGCGCGGTCGCGAGCGCGGAGCCGGGCATTTATATCCCCGGCAAGTTCGGCGTTCGCATCGAGGACGTCGTCGTCATCACGGAAGACGGCTGCGAGGATCTGACGCTGCTGCCCAAGGAACTGACCGTTCTTTGAGCCGCCGCGCAGCGAGTTCTTGACATGTCTCTCAGAAGATTCATCGGCGAACGCGCGTTTTATAAGCGCGTGTTCGCCGTCATGGTGCCGATCCTGATCCAGAACGTCATCACGAACTTTGTCGGCCTGCTCGATAATGTCATGGTCGGGCAGGTCGGCACGGAGCCGATGAGCGGCGTTGCCATCGTGAACCAGCTCATCTTCGTGTTCAACCTCTGCATCTTCGGCGGCATCGCCGGTGCGGGCATTCTGTCCGCCCAGTATTTCGGCAAGCGCGACTTTGAGGGCGTCCGCGGCGCGTTCCGCGCCAAGCTCTATTTCGCGGTCGCGACGGTCGCGATCTTCGTCGGCATTTTCCTGCTCTGGGGCGAGAGCCTCATCTCCCTGTTTCTCCACGAGGGCAAGGAGGACCTCGACCTCGCGGCGACGCTCGGCTACGGCAAGGATTACCTCTGGGTCATCCTGTTCGGGCTGCTGCCCTTCGCCGTGCAGCAGGTCTACGCCGGAACGCTGCGCGAGACGGGGGAGACCGTGCTCCCGATGAAGGCAGGGATCATCGCCGTTTTCGTCAACCTCGTCTTCAACTATATCCTGATCTTCGGCAAGCTGGGCGCGCCAGCGCTCGGCGCGGTCGGCGCCGCGATCGCGACGGTGCTCTCCCGCTTCGTCGAGTGCGCCATCGTTATCGTCTGGACCCACCGCCACACGGAGCGCTGCCCCTTCATCGTCGGCGCTTACAAAACGCTCCGCATCCCCGGCGCGATGGTGCGCCAGATCATCATTATGGGAACGCCCCTGCTCGTGAACGAGCTGCTCTGGTCCTGCGGTCAGACCGTGCTGAACCAGTGCTACTCCCTGCGCGGGCTGGAGGTCGTCTCCGCGGTGAATATCTCCTCCACGGTGAGCAATCTCTTCTTCTGCGCATTTTTCTCAATGGGCAACTCCATCGCCATCATCGTGGGCCAGATCCTCGGCTCCGGCGAGCTCGAACGCGCGGTGGAGGAGGACCGGAAGCTCATCGCGCTCTCCGTCGCGCTCTGCACGGCGGTCGGCGCCGTGATGGTATTCCTCGCGCCGCTCATCCCGCAGATCTACAACACCTCCGACACGGTGCGCCATATCGCCTGCGACCTGCTCTACGTCAGCGCGGCGATGATGCCCGTGAACGCCTTCACGAACGCCTGTTACTTCACGCTCCGCTCCGGCGGCAAGACGATCGTGACCTTTTTGTTCGACAGCGCGTTTCTCTGGGTCATCTGCGTCCCGACCGCCTTCGTGCTCTCACGCTTCACGGCGCTGCCCATTCTGGAGCTCTACATCTGCATCCAAGCGCTCGATATCATCAAATGTGTCAGCGGCTTCGTGCTCGTAAAGCGCCGCACATGGGTCAACGACCTCGTGTCCGGAAAAACCGCATAAAAAAATGCCCCCGACGCGGCAATTTCTGCCGCGTCGGGGGCTTTCTTTTTTTGCATTAAAGCAGCGCCTTGACGCGCTGTGTCCAAGCCTCAATCTCCGTCTCCGGCGTTTCCAAGCGGTCGCCGCCTTCGGAGTCGAAGCGCACTTCCATTTCGCAGGCGGCGTCCGCGCCGGGGCAGAGGGCTTTCATATCGCGGATGACGTGGCCGGGCCAGCCGCCGTTCGTCATAAACGGAACGACCGTTTTTCCGCTGAGGTCGTTTTCGTGCAGGAAGGTCCGTACGGCGGGCGCCATCGTGTACCACCACGTCGGCGTTCCGATGGCGACTACGTCATAGCCGGAGAGGTCCGCCCCCAGCGGCTTCAGCGCCGGTTCAAAGCCCTGCTCGACCTCGCGCTGTCCCTGCTCCACCACGGCATCATAGCTGCCGGAATAGGGCACGGCGGTGTCGATCCGCAGAAGCTCGCCGCCCGCCGCGGCTTGGAGCGCCTTCGCAATGCGCTCGGTGTTGCCGCTTGACCACGAATAATAAACGATCAGCAGTTTTTTCATGTCTAAATGCTCCTTCTGATAATTTTAATGAAAGAAAACCGCGCAGCGTTTTTTTACGCCGTCTCAGGCACCTCGCCGCCCTGCCGACGTAGCCGGGCGAGGAGCACCTCGCAGCAGACGGTCTGCATGAGGAAGGTCAGGATCCACGAGATGGGGTAGGAGAGGTAAAGGCAGCTTAAATTGTGGTATTCCGGGATGCGGAAGACCGTGTAGATCCAGATGACGCGCGAGATGCAGATGCCGAACACGCTGATGAGCATCGGCGTGGCGGAGTGGCCCATGCCGCGGATGACGCCGGACATCACGTCGTGAAGACCGTTCAGGAAGATCGGCAGACAGAGGTAAGTGAAGCGCAGCATGCCGTATTCGATCGCCTCCGGCGAGTCCGTGATGTAAATGCCGAGCAGCGGTCTGCCGAGCAGGTACCAGACAACGCCCATCACAATGCCGAGGACGGAGACGCAGCCGAGGCAGATCCAGCGGATGCGCCCGATCCGGCGGTAGTGGTGCGCGCCGTAATTCTGACCCGTGAAGTTCAGCGCGGACTGGTGCAGCGCGTTCATGGACACGGTGACGAAGGCGTCCAGATTGTTCGCCGCGGAGTTGCCGCTCATCGCGGCAGAGCCGAAGGAGTTGATGGAGGACTGGATGATGACGTTCGAGATGGAGAACATCACGCCCTGCATCCCGGCGGGCAGTCCGATGGAGACGATGCGGCGCAGGGGCTCCTTTTTGATCCGCATATCGCGCAGACAGAGGCGGCAGGCGTCCGTCCGGCGCATCAGCGCGATGAGGATGCAGACGGCGGCGAGCGCCTGCGTGATGCTCGTCGCGAGCGCGACGCCCGCGACGTCCATGTCGAAGACCACGACGAAGAAAATATTGAGCCCGACGTTCAGAACGCCGGCGGCGGTCAGGAAGATGAGCGGGCGCAGCGTGTCCCCCGCGGCGCGGAGGATCGCCGCGCCGAAGTTATAGAGCATGCTGCCCGTGACGCCGTAGAAATAAACGCGCATATAGATCGCCGCGAGGTCCAGCACGTCGTCCGGCGTGTCCATCCAGATCAGGAACTGCCGCGCACCGGCGGCGCCGATGATCGTGATGGCGATGCCGCAGAAAAAGGCGGTCGGGATGGCGGTATGGACCGCGTCGCGCACGGCGGCGTCGTCCCGCGCGCCGAGCCCCACCGCGACGGAGACGCCCGCGCCGACGGAGAGCCCGATGAAAAGCGTGATGATCAGATTGCTGATCGCGCCCGTCGCGCCGACGGCGGCGACGGAGATGGAGCCGCAGTACTGACCGACGACGATGAGGTCCGCCGCGTTGAAGAGCAGCTGCAAAACGCTCGTTAAGATAATGGGCAGCGTGTAGCGGACGATCTTTCCGAACAGCGGGCCGGAGCACATGTCCAGCGAGCCGCGGGAGCTGAGCGAGCTTGCCATGATCGAAAAATTCGCCTCGATTCCGTTTTTTAGTCCGCACTCTCGGCGGCGTCCTCGCCGCTGTAGAGGTGCATGTAGTCATCGTAATGGAGCATGCGGTCGATGAAGCCGTCCGGCGTCAGCTCGATGATGCGGTTCGCGACCGTCTGGGTGAGCTGGTGGTCGTGGCTTGTGAAGATGACGTTGTAGGGGAACGCCTCAAGGCCGTTGTTGAGCGCCTGCACAGCTTCGAGGTCGAGGTGGTTCGTCGGCTGGTCGAGCAGGAGCACGCTGCTGCCTTCGAGCATCATCTTGCTCAGCATACAGCGCACCTTTTCACCGCCGGAGAGGACCTTGACGCTTTTATAGACCTCGTCGCCGGAGAAGAGCATCCTGCCCAGAAATGTGCGCAGATAGCTCTCGCGCTTGTCGGCGGAGAACTGGCGCATCCAGTCGATGAGGTTCTCGTCGTGGCCCGCGAAGTAGCTCTCGTGGTTTTTGGGGAAATAGGACTGCGTGGTGGAGACGCCCCACTTGACGGTGCCCTCGTCGGGCTCCAGCTCGCCGGCGAGGATCTGGAACAGGGTCGTCACGGCGATCTCGTTCGCGCCCAAAATGGCGATCTTGTCCTCGCGACCCATGGTGAAGCTGAGGTTATTGATGACCTTCACGCCGTCGACCGTCTTGCTGATGCCGTCGACAAACAGGCGGTCCTTGCCCGGCTCGCGCTCCGCCTTGAAGCCGACCCACGGATAGCGGCGGGAGGACGCCGGCATCTCCTCAACGGCGAGCTTGTCGAGCAGCTTGCGGCGGCTCGTCGCCTGACGGGACTTCGACTTGTTCGCGGAAAAGCGCTGGATGAAGTTTTGAAGCTCCTCGATCTTCTGCTGCGCCTTCTTGTTCTGGTCCTTCAGCAGCTTCTGCACGAGCTGGCTGGACTCATACCAGAAGTCGTAGTTGCCGACATACATCTTCACCTTGCCGTAGTCGATGTCGACGATGTGGGTGCAGACGTTGTTCAGGAAATAGCGGTCATGGCTGACGACCAGAACGGTGCCGTCATAGTCCATGAGGAAGTCCTCCAGCCAGACGACGGAGGCGAGGTCGAGGTTGTTCGTCGGCTCGTCGAGCAGGATAATGTCCGGCGCGCCGAAGAGCGCCTGCGCGAGCAGGACCTTCACCTTCTGGCGCGGGTCCATCGCGCGCATCTGGGTCTGGTGGAACTCCACGGGGATGCCGAGACCCTGAAGCAGCTTCGCCGCGTCGCTCTCCGCCTCCCAGCCGCCGAGCTCGGCGAACTGCTCCTCCAGCTCCGCCGCGCGCAGACCGTCCTCGTCGGAAAAGTCCTCCTTCTCATAGATGGCGTCTTTTTCCTTGCCGATGTTATAGAGCGTCAGGTTGCCCATGATGACCGTTTCGAGGACGGTGTAGTCGTCGTACATGGTCTGGTTCTGCTTCAGGACGGACATGCGCGCCTTGGGGTCCACGTGGACCGCGCCCTTCGTCGGCTCCAGCTCGCCGGAGATGACGCGCAGCAGCGTCGACTTGCCCGCGCCGTTCGCGCCGATGATGCCGTAGCAGTTGCCGCGGGTGAATTGCAGGTCCGCCTGCGAAAACAGGACCTGCCCGCCGAACTGAAGCGTTACGTTTTCAACTGTGATCATTCGTTCTTCTCCATTAAAAAAATATTATCAGGAAACATTCTACCATAAATTTCGTCTATATGATATACTTATTTTGAATAAATTTCGGGAGGACGGACTATGCTGCTCATCGTCAATTCCGCCGCACATTTCCTCGTGGACGCGCTCTGCGTGACGACGCTGCTCTCCGCGGGCGCGGAGGGCGCGGCGCTCACCGCGGCGGTCGTGGTCTATAACTGCCTCGCCTTCGGCACCCAGTGCCTCGCGGGGCTGCTGCTCGACCGCGTGCGGCACGAGACGGCGTGGAACAGCGCCGCCATGGTGCTGACGGCGCTGGGCTTTGCGCTGCCGCTGCCGTTTTTCCTGCGGGTCGTGATGGTCGGCATCGGCAACAGCCTGTTCCACGTCGCCGGCGGCGTCATGACGCTGCGGGAAAGCCGCGGGCGGGCTTGGCAGCTCGGCGTGTTCGTCGCGCCGGGCGCGCTCGGCGTAACGCTGGGGATGACCGCCCCGCGCTTCGGCTGGGTGCTCGCCGCGCTGCTCGTGCTCGCCGCCGCATTGACGCCTTGGCTCGCCGCGCGGACGCCCCGGACGCTGGAATATGACCACGCCGCCGAGCATGGGCTGCCGGAGCTGCCGGTCGCCGCGGTGCTGCTGCTGACCGCGGCGGTCGCGGTCCGCGCCGTCGGCGGTGCGGCGGTGCGCTTTCCGTGGAAAAGCGGCGCGGGCGCCGCGTGGCTGATGACCGCCTTTGTCGCAGCGGGAAAGGCGGCGGGCGGCTTCGTCTGCGACCGGCTGGGCGCGCGGCGCACGGCGTGGCTCTCCATCCCGCTCGCCGCGGTCTGCATCGCGTTTTTCGCCGCTTATCCCGCGCCGAGCCTGATCGGGCAGCTTCTGCTCAACCTCACCATGCCGGTGACGCTCTGGCTGCTCTACCGCGCCATGCCGGACCAGCCGGGCTTCGCCTTCGGGCTCGCTGCCTCGGCACTCTGGCCGGGCACGATCGCGGGGCTGCTCCTGCGTCTGACGGGACCGGCGCTCTGGGCGTGCGTGCTCGCGAGCTTTCTCTTCGGGCTCTTCGCGGTGCTCTATTCCGTGCGCGCGATCAAAAGGGCAGGGGGGAGCGCCGGATGATCTTTCTTGCCTGTGCTTTCACGGCGGCGGTGGAGACGGCGCTTTTCGCGCTGCTCGGCTATCGGTGCGTCTGGCAGCTCGTCGTTGTCGCCTGCGCGAATATCGCCTCGAATCTGCTGCTGAATCTCGCCGCGGCGCTCTGCTTTCCCGGCGGCGTCGGCGCGTGGATCTGGCTGCTGGAGGCAGCCGTCGTCGCCGCGGAATACGCGGTCTATGCCATAGCCTTCGCCCCCGGCTGGCGGCTTTTTTGGCTCACGCTTGCCGCGAACGCGGTGAGCTATGGGCTGGGGCTGCTGGTGTTTTGAAGCTGGGGGGTTTCTCGCCCGCAAGGGCGAGGGGTTAAAATAGGTTTCGCGCCTGCGGGCGCGAGGATTTGATTTGTTTCGCGCCGAAGGCGCGACTTACTTTGCCCCTCGCGGGGAAAGTAAGCAAAGGCGCGGTTAAGGGAAAACCCTTTCGAATGGGTTTTCCCTTAACAATCCCTTTCCTGAACGACCAAGAGGGTCTGACGACCCCCTTGGATTCCCCCTAAGGCGGAAGCTGATTCGGTTTTACTATGGGCAGTAGAAATAAGCTGTACAAACGTGGGTTCCGCGCCCTCGACCAAAAAGTCAAAAAATCAAATCCGCGGCGAAGCCGCGACCTTAGAAAAATGCTCCCCCGAAAGGG
>CAVJGI010000031.1:0-22625 GCA_963649145.1 Ruminococcus bicirculans (ex Wegman et al. 2014)
CGTTTCTTCCATTATACCAGAAACCGGGGCGGTTTGGAAGTTCTTTGACAAGCTGAGACCGCCGAAGGCGGTCTCTCGCTTTTTTATTCCCCGGTGCGGAAGGGCTTTCGGGGGGCGTAGGTCGTGTGGAGCAGGTGGTGGGCTTTTTCGCTGCCGGGGGCGGTGAGGTGCTTTTCGTAGAGCTCGCGGACCTGCGCGTTGTTGTGGGACTGGCGGACGGTCTGGCGCTCGTCCTCGGAGTAGAGCGCGGCGGCGCGCTTGGCGCGGTAGGAGTCCAGAATGTCGATGTCCTCCTTCGGGAGAAAGACGTGGCGCACGATGGGCATGCCGCCGCCGTTGATGCAGCCGCCGGGACAGCACATGATCTCGATAAAGTGATAGGGGCTCTCGCCGCTGCGGATCTCGTCGAGCAGGCGCTTTGCGTTCTTCATCCCGCTCGCGACCGCGACGCGCAGCGTCTCGCCGCCGAGGGTGAAGCTCGCCTCGCGGACGCCCTCGAAGCCGCGGACGGCGGTGAACTCCACGGGCTCGTGCTCCTTGCCCTCCAGCACAAAGTAAGCCGTGCGCAGCGCCGCCTCCATGACGCCGCCGGTGACGCCGAAGATCACGCCCGCGCCGGAGGCGTCGCCCATCAGGTCGCGGTCAAATTCCTCGTCCGGCAGGCGGTTGAACACGATGCCGCTGCGCCGGATCATGCGGCTGAGCTCGCGCACGGTCAGCACGGCGTCCACGTCCGGATACCCGGCGTCGCTACGGAGCTGGGGGCGCTCCTTCTCCGCTTTTTTTGCGGTGCAGGGCATGATGGACACGACGAAGATGTCCTTCGGGTCAATGCCCTTTTCCTCCGCGTAAACGCTCTTGAGCACCGCGCCCTGCATCTCGTGGGGGGACTTGCAGGTAGAGATATGGTCCAGCAGATCGGGGTACCACGTTTCCGCGTAGCTGACCCAGCCGGGGGAGCAGCTCGTGATCATCGGGAGCGTGCCGCCGGTCTTGATGCGCTCCAAAAGCTCCGTCGCCTCCTCCATAATGGTGAGGTCCGCGGCGAAATCCGTGTCATAGACGCGGGCGAAGCCGAGGCGCTTGAGCGCCGCGACCATCTTGCCCGTGACGGGCGTACCGATGGGGAGCCCGAACTCCTCGCCGAGCGCGGCGCGGACGGCGGGCGCGGTCTGGACCACGACATGCTTGCCGGACGCCATGGCGAAGTCGACCTTGTCGACCTCGGACTTCGGCATCAGCGCGCCGGTGGGACAGACGCTGACGCACTGGCCGCACATAAGGCAGGGCGAATCGGCGAGCGAGAGCCCGCCCGCGGGACCGACGACGGTGGAAAACCCGCGGCCGGAGAAGCCGAGGACGCCGCCGCCATGGGCGTTGCGGCAGCGGGCGAGGCAGCGGCCGCAGAGGATGCACTTGCTCGTATCGCGCACGATGGAGGGGGAAACGTCGTCATAGACCGGCTCGGTCTTGCCGCCGACGAAGCGGCCCTCGCGCGCGCCGGTGATCTTGGCTGCCCAGAGCAGCTCGCAGCGGCCGTTTTTATCGCACTGCTGGCAGTTCTGAGAATGGTTGCTGAGCAGCAGCTCCACGCTCGCGCGGCGCGCGGCGACGGCGCGCGGGGAGGAGATGATGACCTCCATCCCCTCGCTGACGGGATAGACGCAGGAGGCGACGAGCCCGCGCGCGCCCTTGACCTCCACGAGGCAGACGCGGCAGGAGCCGGGGCTGCACTCGCCATGGTTGAACGAGCAGAGGGACGGGATCTCATAGCTGCAATAGCGTGCGGCTTCGAGGATGGTCATGCCCTCCTCGACCTGATAGTCCTTGCCCTCGATCTTGATGTTCACTTTACACATATCGCGCTGCCCTCCTATCAGACCTTGCTGACCGCACCGAAGCGGCAGGCGGCGAAGCACATGCCGCAGCGGACGCACTTTGTCTCGTCGATCTTAAACGGCTCCTTGCCCGGAACGCCGCTGATCGCCTCGACCGGGCACTTGCGCGCGCAGAGCGAGCACTTTTCGCACTTCTCCGGGTCGATGCGATAGCTGATGAGGTCCTTGCAGACCCCGGCGGGGCATTTTTTGTCCACAATGTGGGCAAGGTATTCGTCGCGGAAATGGCGGATGGTGGAGTTGATGGGGTTCGCCGCCGTCTGGCCGAGGGCGCAGAGGCTGTTTTCGCGGCACGCCTCGCTGATGTCGGCGAGCTCCTCGAAGTCCTTCAGACTGCCGGTCCCGGCGGTGATGCGGTTCAGGATCTCCAGCATGCGGCGCGTTCCGATGCGGCAGGGGGTGCATTTTCCGCAGCTCTCGTCGCAGATGAAGCCCATATAAAACTTCGCGACGTCCACCATGCAGTTATCCTCGTCCATGACGATCGCGCCGCCGGAGCCCATCATGGACCCCGCCGCGAGCATGCTGTCGAAGTCGATGGGCGTGTCGAGAAAATCGGGGGTGAGGCAGCCGCCGCTGGGTCCGCCGGTCTGGATGGCTTTGAAGGTCTTGCCGTGCTGCATGCCGCCGCCGATGTCGAAGATAAGCTCGCGCAGCGTGACGCCCATGGGGATCTCCACGAGACCGACGTTGTTGACCTTGCCGCCGAGACAGAAGACCTTGGTTCCACGGCTTTTTTCGGTGCCGTACTGCGTGAAGGCTTCGACGCCTTCGCGCAGGATGTAGGGCACGGTCGCGAGCGTTTCGACGTTGTTCACGACCGTGGGGCAGCCCCAGAGTCCCTCCACCGCCGGGAAGGGCGGACGGGGACGCGGGGTGCCGCGCTGACCCATGATGGAGTTCAGCAGCGCCGTCTCCTCGCCGCAGACGAAGGCGCCCGCGCCGAGGCGGATGTGGGCTCGGAAGGAAAAGCCGCTGCCGAGGATATTGTCGCCCAGCAGTCCGAGCTCCTCCGCCTTTTCAATCGCCGCCGTGACGTGGGCGACCGCCATGGGATACTCCGCGCGGATGTAAAAATAGCCCTCGCTCGCGCCGATGGCGTAGCCCGCGATCGCCATGCCCTCGATGACGGCGAGCGGGTTGTCCTCCAGAATGGAGCGGTCCATAAATGCGCCGGGGTCGCCCTCGTCGCCGTTGCAGACGACGTATTTCTGTCCCGCGGGCTGGTCGAAGGCGAACTGCCACTTCCGCCCGGTGGGGAAGCCGCCGCCGCCGCGTCCGCGCAGCCCGGAGTCCGTGATGCGCTTCACGACCTCCGCGGGCGTCATGGAAAGGGCGTTCATCAGCCCCTGATACCCGCCGCAGCCGAGCGCCTCCTCGATGCGCGTCGGGTCGATGACGCCGCAGCCGTGGAGCGCGATGCGTTTTTGCTTGCGGTAAAAGGCGATGTCCTCCATCTTGGGGATCTTCTCGCCCGTCCGCGGGTCCTGATACACGAGCCGCTGCACGACGCGGTGGCCCAGCAGGTCCTTCAGCACGATCTCCTCAATATCGCCCGGCTTCACGAGCCGGTAGAGGACGTCCTCCGGAAAAATGCGGACGAAGGGTCCCTGAGAGCAGAGCCCGAAGCAGCCGACAGTGCGGAGCTCAACGGAGTCCGTGAGGCCGTATTCCTCCAGATATTCCTCGAATTTTTTCTTCAGCTGCGGCGTTCCGCCGGCAACGCAGCCGGTGCCGCCGCAGAGCATGACATAGCGCTTTCCGTCGCGCCCGTCGAATTTGGTGGCGAGCTCCGCCGTGTAGCGGTCGATATCGCGCCGCAGCTCCTCGCAGGAACGGTACATCAGTTCGCCGCCTCCTTTCCGCGGTATTCCGCGATGATGTTCGCAAGGTCGCTCACCTTGACGCGGGCATAGATCTTTCCGTTGATGGTGACGGCGGGCGCCGCGGCGCAGGCGCCGATGCAGCGCAGGGAGTCGACGGTGAAAAGTCCGTCCTCCGTCGTGCCGCCCGGCTGAACGCCGAGGATCTCGCAGAGCTGGTCCAAGATCTGCTGCGCGCCCTTGACGTAGCACGCGGTGCCGAGACAGCAGCCGATGACGTATTTGCCCTTCGGTTCGAGGGAGAAGAAGGAATAAAACGTCACAACGCCGTAGATCTCCGCAACGGAGATCCCCGTGCGCTCGCTCACGAGCTCCTGCACCTCAAGGGGAATGTAGCCGAACTCCTTCTGGATCTCGCTTAAGATCATGATCAGCGGCGTCGGTTCGTCGCGGAACCGGTCGCAGATCGCGCCGATCTTGTCGGCGGAAGCCTTGCTCAGATGTGCCATGCAGCGCGTTTCTCCTTTTTAAGCTCAACAGGTTAAAAGTTCCGCCCCGCCGGAGGGCGTGTTCCCACTATTATAATACGCCTAACTTTTTTTGTAAATAAGTCCGGGAATAATTAAAAAAATAACGTTTTTCCGAACATATTCTCGTGATTTTTTTGTCGAGCCCGTCATAGGCTTAACAATAATAAATAGTTCCGTCCCCCTCCGGAGGAGGGGAACGGAACCATATCTTTCATTTAATGAGCTCTGTCACAACATATTGGCACAGCAGCAGCCCCGCCGCGGCGGGGACCCAGACGAGGGAGCCGGGGACGCTGCGGCGGCCGGGGGGCGGGGTCTCGCGCTGCTCCGCCGGGGCTGCGGGCTCCGGGGAGAAGACCACCGGGTGGTGGTTTACGCCCCGCGCGCGCAGCTCGCGCCGGACGACGCGCGCGAGGGGGCAGCCCTCCGTCTTGGAGATGTCCGTGAGGCGCAGCAGCTGCGCGTCGCGCTTGTTGCCCGTGCCGAGCGCGGAGACGATGGGGATGCCCCGCTCCCGCGCCGTGCAGATGAGGTCCACCTTACAGGCGACGAGGTCGATGGCGTCCACGATATAGTCATAGTCCTGAAAGAAAAGCGCCTCGCGGTGCTCGCTGTCGTAGCGCGCGGCGAGCGGCGTCACGCGGCAGTCCGGCGAGATGTCGCGCACGCGTGCGGCGGCGGTCTCCGCCTTCGACTTGCCGAGCGTGGACGAGAGCGCGACGAGCTGGCGGTTGATGTTCGTGCGCGACACGGTGTCCTCGTCGAGCAGCGTCAGCGCGCCGACGCCCGCGCGCGCGAGCCCCTCGGCGCACCAAGACCCGACCCCGCCGAGCCCGACCACCGCGACATGCGCCCCCCGCAGCCGCTCCATTGCCGCCGTCCCCAGCAGCATCTCCTCCCGGAGAAAACGATCGTCCATAGTTTTTGGGACCTCCTGAAAACTTCACGCTGCGCCCAAAGGCGCAGCACTTCACTTGCCGCGCAGCGGCATACTTCACTCCTTCACTTTCAAAAATCCCGTCTTGACGTACGTCAAGACGGGATTTCTGGAAAACCCGCTCCAATCAGGAGAAGTCCACGAACTTGAAGCCGAACTTCTCGCTGAGGCTCGCGGCGTTCACGAGCTCCTCAAGGTAGCTGTTGAACGCCTCGCTCGTGAGCTGGCTCTCGGCGAGGGAGTCGCAGTAGTTGACCTCATCGCGGCCGACGAAGTAGACAAGGTGCCAGCCGGTATACGTGCCGTCGTTATAGACGATCGTGGTGTCGCCGGCTTCGGTGGTCGGGTCGAAGAGGAACTCGTCGATGCCCTCGACCATCTGGCCCTTGTAGATGTTCTCGTAAAGACCGCCATTAGTGTTGGAGCCGCCGTCGTCGGAGTTGGCGTTCGCGAGCTCGGCGAACTTGTCCTCCGTCGGGTCGCCCTGCCACTCGGCAAAGAGACCGAGGATCTCCTCGTGCGCGGCGTCCTTCGCCTCGTCGGTGATATTGCCGTCCTCGTCGGCTTCCGCATTCACGAGGATGTGGCGCATGCTGACATGGGGATAATCGCCGGTGTCGCGCCCCAGATAGAGCAGGGCGTAAGAGCCGGTGTCGATGTCGATGACGGTGGTGTCGCCCGCCACGCGGTCGGCACTCTGGAGCCACTCGGCGTAATAGCTGGGAAGACCGCTGCCCTGCGTGATGCGGCGGGTGGTGGAGGCGTCCTCGTCGAGCTCCTTGACGGCGGCATCGAAGCTGTCGGCGTCCTCGGCGGCGGCGATGATCTCCTCTGCGGCGGCGTGGGTCGCCTCCGCCTTGGCGTCGTCTTCGAGCTCGTCATAGGCGCTGTCGCTGTTCGCGGCGAAATAGACGGCGTACTCGAAGAGGTCGTTCTCGTCCGCGTGCTCGGCGTAATACGCCTTCAGCTCCGCGTCGGTATACTCATAGCTGTCCATCGTGTCGTTCGCGAAGGCGTTCGCGAGGGCGACGCGCTCCAGCACGCTGCGGTAGACCTCGGTGGTGACGCCCTTGCCGTAGTTGAGGGCGAGGAGCTGATCGGCACTCGTGTAGTTATTCGTGGTGGCGGTAAGCTGGAGCATGGCGAGCTCGTTGTCGATGTCGGTCTGCTCGTCCCCGGTGAGCGTTCTGCCCGCCTTGACCGCCTCGTTATAGAGCGCGGTGATCTGCTTCATGTAATCGAGCGTCGCGCCGGAGAGATAGTCCGCCCAAGTCTGGTCCTCGCTGTACTGCTGCTCGTCGAGCGGCTTGCTCGTGTCGAGGAAGAGGCTGACATAGTTTCCGTACTGGCTGGAAAGATTGCTGTAGATGTTCTCGAAGGCGATGCGCTTGAAGCAGCTCACCTCGGCGGCGTTATAGTCCGTTCCGTCGATCTCGACGGCGGTGGTGCCGGTGTAGAACAATTTGGAGTTATAGACGATGGCGAAGGCGGCGAGGACCACGATCACGACGACCGTGATGATCGCGGTGCGGCGGAATTTCTTGTCGCTCTTTTCCTTCTCGGCAGCCGCTGCCGACTTCTTGTCGGGACCCTCGGAGCGCAGCTCCGCCCGGACTTTCTTTTCTTTGGAAGCACCCATGTTGTCGTTCATCCTTTTCATTGTTGGTTACGTCTTGCGCGCGCCCGAAGGCGCGAAACACCCGTATTGTAACAGATTGTCGGCATGATTTCAAGTGCCGCCCCGCCGGAATCTGTGAAAAAACTGGAAACATTGTGCGGAAAGCGTGGTTTCGACGCGCCTGCTATGGTATCATGAACCATATTTTCAGATCATGAAAGGGGGCTTTGCCGATGAAAAGACCGCGCCGCCGCGCCGCGCGGCGGGTGATGCTGCTGCTCGCGCTGCTCGTCGCCGCCGGCTTTGCCGACAGCGCCCTGCGCGTCGTCACGACGGAATATACGGTGGCAAGCGCCCGCCTGCCCGCGGAATTTGACGGCTTCCGTGTCGTGCAGCTCTCGGACGTCCACGGCAAGGAGTTCGGCGAGGGAAATAAAACGCTGCTCGCCCGTGTCGCCGCGGCGGAGCCGGATCTCATTGCGCTCACGGGCGATCTCGCCGGCGACGCGGAGGACCTCCCCGCCGTGGAGCGCCTGCTCGCCGGGCTCACGGCGATCGCCCCGGTCTATTATGTCAGCGGGAACCACGAGTGGGCGGCAGGCATTCTCCCGGCGCTCTTCGCGCTCTTTGACGCCCACGGCGTCCGTTGGCTGCGGAACGAGTCGCTGACGCTCACGCGCGGCGGCGCGGAGATCGTCCTCGCGGGCGTGGATGACCCGAACGGCCCGCGCGACCAGCTCACGCCGGACGCGCTCTGCGACCGCATCGCCGCGGAAAAGCCGGACGATTTTGTCCTGCTCCTCGCCCACCGCAACGACTTCCGCGAAAAATACCCCGACCTCGCGGCGGACGTCGTCCTCTGCGGCCACGCCCACGGCGGCGTCGTGCGCCTGCCCTTCATCGGCGGGCTGCTCGGCACCGGGCGGGAGCTCTTCCCCGCCGACACCGCCGGTGCGCTCCCCTCCGGGCGCTATACGCTCATCGTCTCCCGCGGCATCGGCGACGCGCCGGTCCCGCGTTTCTGCAACAATCCGGAGATCATCGTCGCGGTCCTGCGCCGCGCGGAATGAAAAATTTTCCGGCATCAATTCCCCTCCCCCGGCATACACTGACGTATATGTCATTTTCGGAAGGGAGACGCAGAGAGCATGGGAAAAGATATCGACGATCTGATCTTCGGCAGCGCGGAGCCGGTGCCGAGCGAGCGTTAGGCGCGCGCCGCGCTTATCCGGCTGCGGCGGGGCTCGCAGGCGGTCTCCGGCGCGGCATAGAGCGCCTTTACGCGGCGCAGGGCGCGGCTGTATTTCGCCTCCAGCGCGGCGAGCTCCAGAATGCTCGCCTCGACGAGCGAGTCCTCCGCGGCGTGGTCGAAAACATCATAAGCGGCGGCGATGCTGCGGCGCAGGTCCAGCAGCTCCGCTTCCGCCTCGGCAAGGCGCTCGCGCATCTCGCGCGCGGCGCGGCGTTTTTGAAAAAGCATAAAAAAAGACCTCCGGAAAAGCAGCTTTCCCTTAGTCTGCGCCGCTGCGGCGCGCTTTATCCAAAAATTGCATGCATACCGCGCCGGCGCCGGGGCAAGATAAGCGCGGACCCGATCAGGAAGCTGCTTTGGTCGGCAGGGTCTTCGATAATTAAGACCCAAGACCGGTGCGGGATCTTGCTTTCCGCGAATGGCCGTATACCGGCCATGGGGACGAAGAACTGCCATTGCATTTCGCGATGCGCAGCCGTCCCGGTGTTTTTTCGGGTCAAGCGTCGGCAAGGCCGGAGAAACCGGATAGTTTTCCGACGCGGGGGCCGCCGCAGCCGCGGCGGTCCCTTTGTTTTTTTTGACAGACGAAAAAAGACACGGACGGGACCCCGTCCGTGTCTTTCTTTCGTTTTTTTACTTCACCAGCATGCTGCCGGTCTCAAGGAAGCGCTCGTGCCAGCTGAGGGCTTTGGTCAGGATGTGGGGGGTGTGCTTGCCGGGGGCGTTGGCGCAGGCCTCGGCGAAGTATTCCTCCAGCATCGGCTTATAGTCCGGGTGTGCGCAGTTTTCGATGATGAGCTTTGCGCGCTCCTTCGGGCTCTTCCAGCGGAGGTCGGCGTAGCCGCGCTCGGTGACGATGACCTGCACGTCATGCTCGGTGTGGTCCACGTGGGAGACCATCGGGACGATGCAGCTGATCGCGCCGCCCTTGGCGACGGACTCCGTTGCAAAGATGGTCAGACCGGCGTTGCGCGCGAAGTCGCCGCTGCCGCCGAGACCGTTCATGACCTTGCTGCCCATAACGTGGGTGGAGTTGACGTTGCCGTAAATATCGCACTCGATGGGAGTGTTCAGGGACACGAGACCCATACGGCGGGCGAGCTCCGGATGGTTTGCGACCTCCTGCGGGCGGATGACGATGCGCTCGCGGTAGAAGTCGATGTTCTCATAGAGCTCGGCGCACATCTCCTTGGAGAGCGAGAGCGCGGTGGCGGAGGCGCTCGCGAGCTTGCCGCTCTTGACGAGCTCCAGCGCGGAATCCTGAAGCACCTCGGTGTACATACGCATGCCGTCGAAGCCGCCGTCGGCGAGGCCGTAGAGCACGGCATTTGCGACGGAGCCGACGCCGGACTGGATCGGGAACAGGCTCTTCGGCTGGCGGCCCGCCGCGACTTCTTTCTTCAGGAAGTCCACGATGTTGCTGCCGATTGCCTTGGAAACGTCGTCCGCGGGCTTGAACACGGGGAAGGAACCGGCGTCGTCCGTAATGACGATCGCGGCGATCTTCTCCGGCGGGCAGGGGATGAACGTGTCGCCGATGCGCTGGGCGGGGTCGGTCAGGGGGATCGGGGCGGGATCGAAGGGCGTGTGGACGCGGTAAACATCGTGCATGCCGGTGATGCCCATCGGGATCGTGGTGTTGATCTCGACGATGACCTTATCCGCGTTGTAGACAAAGCTGTCCGACGCTCCGACGGTCGCCGCGGGGATGAGCCCCTGCTCCGTGATGGCGGCGCACTCGATGATGGCGAAGTCGATATGGGGACCGACACCGCGATTTAAGAACGCGGGCATATGGCTCAGGTGCATATCGGCATATTCCACCTCGCCGGCGTTGATCGCGTCGCGCATCGACTTGTTGGTCTGATACGGGAAGCGGTGCGCCACGAGACCGGCGCGGGCGAGCTCGCCGTCGAGCACGTCGCCGACGGAGGCGCCGGTCAGGAGGGTCAGACCCTTGGCGGTGCCCTGCTTCGCAATGGCGGGCGGCAGCGCCTTGGGGTGGCCGACGCCGGTGAAGCCGGAGCAGCCGAGGGCCATGCCCGGCTTGATCATCGCCGCCGCTTCGTCGGCGGTCATGATGCGATCGTTCAGTTTTTCAAAAATTCTGTCCATGAAGAAAACACTCCTGTTTGCTTGCGCAAAAGCGCGGTTTTTTACATGATCGTACAGATGATCTTAGATGCGAGCACCACGCAGACGAGGGCGAACGGATAGGTGGAGGCGTAAGCCGCGGTGACCTCGTCGGTGCCGGTGGTGGCGATCAGGGTGCCCAGCGCGGGGGTGCTGGTCATGCCGCCGGTGATGGAGCCGAGGTTATTGAAGATGCTCAGCTTGAAGACATAGCGGCCGAGGAGGTAGCCGACGATCATCGGGATGATCGTGATGAGGGCGCCGAAGATGAAGTAGCTCACCTTGACGTTCGCGACGAAGTTGACGCCGCCGGGGACGCCCGCGCCGATCAGGAACAGGCAGAGACCGAGCTCGCGGAAGAACACGAGGCTCTGCTTGCTGACGCGGCAGTCGATGGGTCCGATATGTCCGAAGTGGCCGATGATGAGGCCCGCGATCAGGGTGCCGCCGGAGGTGCCGAGGGAGAAGTTGATGCCGGGGATCTTGATCGCGCCGATGATGCAGCCGAGGGTGATGGCGAGGAAGAAGGGGAAGAAGCTCTCGGAGTCGACCTTGAAGAGCTTTTTCTTCGGCTCAGGGATCTTGACGACGTTGGCGGCGGCGAAGCTCTCGCGCTCCTTGGCGATGTCGATCTTCAGGATGCGCGGCATGAGCTGCACGAAGAAGACGACACCGAGAACGCCGAAGATATAAGCGATGCCGTAGCCCGCGGTGACCTTTGCCTCATCCATCGCGACTTCCTTCGCAGCGGAAAGACCGGGGGTGCTGGTCAGCGCACCGGTCATCAGGCCGGTGACGAGGGAGGAGTTGACATCCGGGTCCGGGCTGACCTTGATGATGATGATCGCGGTCAGCGAGCCGATGGCGATGATGACAACGCCCATCAGGATATAGCCGAGGTTCTTCTTGTTGAAGGTGCGGAAGAACTTCGGGCCGGCGATGAGCCCGACCGCCGTGACGAACAGGGCGGTGCCGATGTTGCTGATGAGGTTGAAGCTGCCGCTGTTGGCGGAGAGAACGGTGCCGTCGTCGAGCTCCACAGCCTTTTTCAGGAAGAGCACGATGTTCTTGCTGCCGATCGTGATGTAGGGGTTCTTGCTCGCGATGATGCCGAAAACAAGCGCCATCAGAAGGACGCCGGCGTCGCCGAGGGAGATGCCCTTGACGGAGAAGCCGCCGATCAGGTAACCCACCGCGGCGATGAGCGCCACGAAGAAGATCGTGCTCATCATGGACGCCAGAACGCTGCTAAGATAATCCATTTTCTTTTCTTTCCTCTTTCTTTAATGAAAACTTTTTCAGACCCCATCCCCATGGGGGCTTCGGTGAGCGCTGAAGAAATCGTCCCGGAAGCGCGATTTCTTCGGCGCTCACGCAGAATGAAAGCGCGCCGGGAGGCCGATATGAAGCCTCCCGGCGGTGTTGTTTGCCTTGGAAAAGCGGAACGATTACTCGCCCATCTTGCCCTTCAGACCAAGGATCTCGCGGGTCTCAGCCGGGGTCGCGATCTCGCGGCCGGCGTCGACAGCGATGCGGCAGGCGCGCTCAACGAGCTGCTCGTTGGTCGCCAGAACGCCCTTCTCCATATAGATGTTGTCTTCCAGACCGACGCGCAGACCGTCGCAGCCGGCGGCAAGGCCACCCAGCAGGCAGGGCATATGCGCATGACCGATACCGGTGATGGACCAAGTGCAGTCCGCCGGCAGGTGACGGGTCAGGTAGTCGATGGACTCGATGGTGCCGGGCATACCGCCGGCAACGCCGAGGACGAGCTGTGCATGGACCGGTCCCTTCAGGAAGCCCTTCTTCAGATAATAAGCGATGTTGCCGCAGAAGCCGCCGTCGAAGACCTCGCACTCCGGCTTGCAGTTGAGCTCTTGACACATGGTGCCCAGATCCTCAAGGAACTTCGGCTCATTCTTGAAGATGTAGCTGTTGCCCCAGTTCAGGGAGCCCGGATCGTAAGAGCACATTTCGGGCTTCAGGATGGGCAGAGAGCCCAGACGCATCTCGATGGGGAACTTGGAGCCGGAGGTGGTCGGGTTCAGGACGGGGTTCAGACCCTCCTTGTCCAGCGCGGCCTGAACATAGTTCATGACATAGCAGAAGCGCTCGACCTCCATGGTGTTGGCGCCCTGCTCGTCGCGGACGTGGATGTGGATGATGGAAGCGCCAGCCTTCGCGCAGGCGACGGCGTCCGCCGCGATCTCTTCCGGGGTGATGGGGACATACGGGGTCTGCTTCTTGGTGGTGCCGGCGCCGCAGAGGGCGGCGGTGATAATGATCTTCTTGCCCATGGTAGGATTCTCCTCCAAATTTCGATCCGCTTTCGGATCAGTTGTGTGTTATTTTATTGGCACGTTCTCCGCGGGACAAAGCGCCCCGCGGAGAATGGGTCTTTTAATGAGCCGGTTCGCGCTTAGCGGACGCAGGTCAGACCGCCGTCCGGATACAGGATGTTGCCGGTCAGGAAGTCGGAAGCCGGGGCAGCGAGGAACAGAGCGGTGCCCACGCAGTCCTCAGGAACAGCCATGCGGCGCATCGGCAGATCGTCGGCAAGGCTCTTGCGGTAAGCGTCGCCGCCGCGCTGCTCGATAACAGCCTTCATCATCGGGGTCTCGGTGACCGTGGGGCCAAGGGCGTTCACGGTGATGCCGTGAGGACCGAACTCGGAAGCGAGCTGGCGGACCATCATGTCAACAGCGCCCTTGGTGGCAGCGTAAGCGGCGTTGCCGGGGCCCTTGGTCGCGACCTTGCCGCGGACGGAGGACAGGATGACGATCTTGCCGTAGCCGTTCTCGATCATGTGCTTGCCGAAGTTCTTGCAGCAGCACATAACGCCCAGAACGTTGACCATCAGCATCTGCTGATAGACGTCCATCGGGAAGTCCTGAGCCGGGAACTTCTTGTTCAGGCCCTGCGCGCAGAGCAGAACGTCGACCTTGCCGAGATCCTTGACGGTCTTCTCGACGAGCGCCTGCACGTCCGCCTCGTTGGTGGCGTCCACGGTGTAGTAGCCGACGGTCTTGCCCGTAGCGGCCTTGATCTCCTCCTGCGCACGCTTCAGAGAAGCCTCGCTGCGGGAAGCAATGATGACGTTTGCGCCGGCCTCGACGAAGCCCTGCGCGATCGCCTGACCGATGCCGCCGGCGCCGCCGACAGCAACAACGTTCTTGCCCTGAAGATTAAACAGATCCATAATGCTTTATCTCCTTAGTACGGTGTTCAGCCGCAAAATTTTTATGCCGGGATTTCGGAAATAAACCGGGGAATTATTCGCCCTTCTCGAAACGGAAGGTCTGGTCCGGGTCGGTCAGCGCGAGCACGCGGACGCCGGAGCCTTCGCCCATGCGGAAGCGCCACGGGAACGCCGCGAAGAAGCAGCGCTTGCCGGTGACTTCGTCGAAGTCGCCGCCCTCTTTGCCGAAAGCGTCGTCGCCGACGTTCTCGATGCCGGGGATACCGCCCTCGACCATCAGGAACTTATGCGCCGGCTCCCAGAGCGGGAAGTCTTCCTTCGGGTCGCGGCCGTAGGTCTCTTTCCACTCCTCGATGAGGTCGGGGCGCAGGGGTCCGAGGCCGAGGTCCACGAGCTTGGTGGCGATGGGGTGGTCGTTGGCCTGGCAGCCGTAGCCGACCATCTTGACCTTCTTCTCAACGAACCACTTGGCAAGCTCGCCGGTGGCGCCGCAGCCGTAAGCGAAGTAGTCGTCACTGTCGCTCCAGATGTGGTGCTGGGTGGTGTTGATCATCACGATGTCGCCCTCTTTGATGACATCGTCGAACTTTTCGAGATCTTCCGGCTCAAGCTTGCCCCACTTGCCCTTGGGGACGCTCACGCAGACGCCGGAGCCGAAGAAACGCCAGAGAGGATACTGGGTGATGTCCGGAGTCAGCTCGGTGACATGCAGGGGGGCGTCCATATGGGTGCCGCGGTGCATGATGCCTTCCCACTGGATGTTGTACATATCGGCATCGGCGTGGTAACGGATGACTTCCTCCTTCAGGTTGCAGCCGGACGGCCACTGGGGCATAAACGGCTCGAAGGTATGGGACAGGTCAAAAATCTGTACGCTCATGTGTTCTTACTCTCCTTTCTTTCTTCGTTCTCAAAACGCCTCGCCCTTATCGATGCGGACGTTGCCGGTCGGATCGATAATGGCGGTGAAGCGGACGGGGCATGCGTCGCCGCGGCGGATCTTCCACGGGGTGGCGATCATGGTCACGCGCTTGCCGGTGATGTCGTCCACGTCGCCAGCCATCTGCTGGATGACGGGGATGCCAGCCTTGGCGAGCGCCTTGTGGGCGGGATAGAAGCCGGGATAATCCTCCAGCGCGTCGCGGCCGGTCTTCTCCTTGTAGATGGGGACCAGACGCTTCATGAACGGACCATGGCGGCCGACATGCGGGGTCAGGACGGTGGTGCAGGGGCAGTCGACATAAGGCATATCGACGGCGACGAGCTTCACCTTCTTGGAGATGAGGTACTCAGCGGCATCGAGGGTCAGACCCGGAGCCTCGCCGAAATACTCCATAGAGTCAGAGTACTTGTGGTGCCAGCCGGTGTTGATGGCGACCATATCGCCCTCGCGGATCTCGCCGGCGGCCTTCAGGTCGTCCGCGGTGATCTTGTCCCAGTTGCTCTTATTGCGCAGATCGAGGATCACGCCGTTGCCGAAGTAATGGTCAACGCTCAGATGCTCCAGGTCGTCGCCGTAGCAGTACATGTGGATCGGCGCGACCAGATGGGTGCCGGTATGGAAGTTGGTGCGGATCTTGAACGCCTGCACGCCGAACTGGGCATGCTTCACGCCGTGGTCGAAGATGACGTCCGCGTCGCCGGGGTAAGAGGGAACGCCGGTGCCCCACTCGTGGGTCATTTCGTAGAACACAAGGCCGCTGTACGGGTCCGTCACGGGTCCGACATAGGGATCGGGGATCTGGTTGTAGTCTTTGTAGGCATCGAGTTCGTCAAGATTCGGTGGCAGCATAAAACTGATTCCTCCTGTTTTTTTATTTTGCCGGTGTGCGTTTCCTACAACGCGGTGGGAACGGAGACGAACACCAATTTGACGATTATATTGTAGCATTTTGCGGCTTTTTGCGCTACGGAGATTTATTCCAAACGAGCTCGAAACAATTGTGCATTTCCTACAACGAAAAACCCTGCGTTTTAGGGGTTTCCCCAAATCTTGTCCCAAGCGATTTTGCAAGTTGCACAAAATGTCCGGATATGCTATCATGGGGGCAGAAATCGAAGCGGGAGGCGGGAAAAATGAAGCTCAGTATGTGGACGATCTGCGCGGAGCTGGAAGCGCGGGGGCTGGACGCCGCGGCAAGCATCGACGCTGGGCTGCCGCGCATTTCGGCGTTCCGCCAGAGTGCCGCGGACAGCTACAGCGCGCGCTATGTGGAGATCGTACCGCCGGAGCAGATCCCCGGCGCGGGGAAGACCGGTGCGGTGCTCGTGAACGACATGGACTATATCCTCGTGCCGAACGCGGACGCGGCGCAGCTCAGCAACTGCTTAAGCGAGATCTTCGAGTTTTATAACGAGTGGGAGCGCCAGCTCTACTCCCTCATGGTCGAGGGTGCCTCGCTCCAGCAGCTGCTGGATGCGGCAAACACGGCGTTCCGCCGCCCGATGTTCATCAAAAACGACAGCAGCTGGACCTTCGCCATCACCCACGGCTACCCGGCGGACACCCATCCCGACTGGGCGCGCATGGAGGCGAGCGTCGGCAAGCACACGCTCGACTACGACGCGGTGCGCACCGTCAGCACGGACCCGGAGTTCCAGAACGTCTTCAACGAAAAATACCCCGTCGTGACGCGCTCCCCGGCTTACGGTGCAATGATCCTGCACGCCAACATTTTCCTGAGCAGCCGCCGCGTGGCGGAGATCATTGCGCTGGAAAACGGCCGCCCCTTCAACCGCGGCGAGGTGCATCTGATGCACACCTTCGCCGAGCTCGTGGAGAAATATGTCCGCAGCAACACGGAGAAGCTCATCGCCGTGTCCGATCCCTCCGTGCTGCTGACGGCGCTGCTCGAAGGGCGCGAGATCGGTGAGACGAACGTCCCGGATTTTCTCCGCAGCCGCGGTCTCGCGCCGGGTGAGGAGCTCGTCCTCGCGGTCATCGAGGGCAAAACCCGCTCGGACACGCCCATCCTCGCCGTCCTGCGCGGGCGGCTGGAGGAGTTTTTTGCCGGCGCGGTCGTGTTCTCCTACCGGGGACAGGTCGTCTGCCTGCTCGGTCTCGGACCGAAGCGCAGCTATGCGCAGGCGCAGCGCCAGCTCGCCTCCCAGATCCCGCCGGACGCCTTCCTCTGGGGACTCAGCTATGAGTTCACCGGGCTCGATGCGCTGCCGGCATATTACGCGCAGGCGTCCACCGCACTGGAGCAGGCAGCCCGCAGCGGCGAGAGCTCCGCAACCATGTACCAGACCGCCTGCCGCTGCCTCGCCGCCGAATGCCGCGAAAGCCCCACGCTGCGCCGTCTCGTCCACCCCGACCTCGCGCGCCTGCGCCGCGCCGACGAGGAGGAAAAGACGCAGTACAGCCGCACGCTTTTCGAATACCTCCTCTGCGGCGGGAACTACACCGACACCGCAAGCCGCATGGGGCTCCACCGCAACAGTCTCATCTATCGCATGAACAAGATCCGGTCCATCATGCACACCAGCCCCGACGATCTCGAAAACCGCGAGCTGCTGCTGTTTTCGTTTTTGATCGAGGGGGAGGAGTGATGGGTTTGTCCGTCTGCGGCGGACAGTGCAAAAAAGGGGGACTTCGTGCTGCTGGCATAGGTGAAAGAGCGTCGCCCCTTTACCTTATTTGTTCTATTTTGCTAATCTCATTTCTAATTTTTTTGTTTGATCGGTTGTTTTTGCACAATTTTAGTGATTCATTATTGTTGCAAATGAGCGCTTGCTATTTTTGTATTATTTTGTTATTCTGAAACCAGACAGAATAATACGCTTTCAAAAGAAGATATGCGAGGTGGTATTTTATGTAAAAGATGTGTGATGGCAATTATCACCAGTAACCGTGCAACGCTTCCTCTTTGAGATTCCCGACCAAGCCCATCATTCCCTGTGGATGGATGAACAAAACAAAACAAGATATCGAAAGGAGTTGTATGTGATGAAAAAAGTACTTTTATCGCTTTTGCTCGTTTGCTGTCTCTGTATGTCTCTGGTCTCCACCCCTGTTTTAGCGGTCTCCCCCACCGCAAAAGCAGAAAATGAAACGGGTTCTCTTTTCTCAGGAAACCGTTCTTACGACAACGTTCTAACGCTTTCAGAATTTAGCGAGCGGTTCGTTGGTCAGGCTTTTCACAGAAATAATCGTCTGTTTCCCGCCAGTTCAACACTTTCGGTTGATTACGAAGACGTCCACTTTAATTACCAGACAAGAACAGTATCTTTTAGAGCAGTGCTCTCTAGCTTCGACGAAGTGCGAGTGCTTAATTTGGAAGGTACACTTTTCAATAGTCGAAAACGTGACCATGGGATAAAATGCTATGTTGGTGAACTGCGTGATTTGTCCGGCGTTTTTGAGGTTCTTCATTTTGAAATCTACAACGACCCAAATACTTCTTATGTAGGCGGGACAGTAAATCCCTCATTCTCGTCCAGTCCAGTTGTTAAACTGTATCTCCGGAATAACGACTACCTGTATTTCCTCGAAAGCAGTATTCCCATGGAGTTTGCAAGCATAGATATCGACGATACGCCATCGTCCCGTGCAAATGAGAGCATAATCGACGGATTTTGGTTTACATCGCTTATTCAACCGTCTGTCTCTACAAATGAAATTGAAACCGCAGTGCCAATGAAGGACTACTCCGACACTAAAACATATGCTTATTTAGCCGCATGGACAGAAATAATGGGCACCACGTATGCCTATTACGCCCAGCCGTATGTCTCCTATAGAATCACGGACGTTACGAGCGCAACCCACACATGGGAAGTTGAATTTGGTATACAAGATGCCTACTGTATTGTTGATGGTATTCAATACAATTTAACGGGGTTGCGTATTACGAACCTTAGTATCTCCTTTGCAACTGGCTCTTACACAAAAATGCTGAGGGGTATTCCGTATTTTGATCTTGTTGGCGAGAACGGGAGCAGTCCATCAACAATTGCAGGACTCCTTGGCGCTTTGATAGGCGCGACAAGCTCTGTCGCTGCAAGCACGGCATTCGAAGTAATCCAACTTACGTCAAATTCTACCAGCAACAAATCGATAACGAAAGGTACCGCAACGCTTTTTCGCAATGATGGCAGCGCAGTAGACGGGCGGGGATTTACTTACGTTATCCCGTCTGGCTACTATCTCCAGCGCGACACCAATTATGTCATATACCAACTCGACACTACAGCCAGCGCCTTTGGTCAATCAAACCCAGTTGGTGGAACGAAGACTGCCTGCATTTCTATAAAGCTGGACTGGTACGCCGGAAGTGATGTTAACAAAACTAGTATCAATTTGGACACTATCCAAGTACGATATGACTGCAACTTGTCTTAAACAAAGATTTGGTACGCTTCGTGCCAAATATGGTCTGCTATGTGTCACCGTCGTCCTCGCACTTGTTGTTTGGATCGGTGTGAGCATCCATCTATCGGGACGCGCACTGCACTTGAATGCGGCGGAGATTACGCAGATTGACTTTCTCATTGATCCCCAGCGCGACGAAATCTGGGCCCTCTGTGACACCGGGGAAATCGAACGACTTGTTGCTTGCTTAAATGATCTTGCACTACGACCACGCGACCTCGGTGAGTTTCGGGACACTAGTCATCCCCGCTATGCCCTCGCCCTTCGCGGCGCTGAGTTCCGGCTCGACATCACCACAAGCAGCGTTGAACTCTTTTTTTCCGGAAGCTCTCGTTATTCTGGAACCTATCCCGCAGACACCGCAGCGCTTCTTGCCGTGTTGGACGCAATTGAGCGATAAGAAAAAGGTGCAGACGCCAAAAAGCGTCTGCACCCTTTTCAATTTCAAAGAAAAATTACTTCTTGCCCTGATTCATCTGGGCAGCAACTTCCTCCGCGAAGTTCTCTTCCTTCTTCTCAATACCCTCGCCCTTGAGATAGCGAACGGCATCGACGAACTTGACGGAGCCGCCGAGCGCCTTGGCGGCGTGGGCGATGTACTGCTCGACGGTCATGGAGCCATCCTTCACGAACGGCTGCTGGAGCAGGCAGTTCTCCTCGTAGAACTTGTTCATCTTGCCCATGACGATCTTTTCCTTGACGGCGGCGGGCTTGTCTGCCATCTTCGGGTCCTGATCCATCAGCGCGAGCGCGATCTTCTTCTCCTCGGCGAGCACGTCCTCGGTGACCTGACTCTTGTCCCAGAAGCGGGGCGCGAGCGCCGCGATCTGCATCGCGACATTCTTGCCGATCTCGGTGGCGTCGATGCCGCCCTCGACGGCGAGGTTCACGAGCACGCCGATCTTGCCGCCGGCATGGACATAAGCGACGCTGGTGTTCTCGCTGTAGCGGGCGAAGCGGCGGATCTGGAGATTCTCACCGATGCTCATGACCTTCTCGGGCATGGTCTCGGCGACGGTCAGATCGCTGTCGATATACTTGCACTGCATCAGCGCGTCCACATCGGCAGGGTTGTCCTTCAGGACAACCTTGCAGATATCCTTCACGAAGGCGACGAACAGCTCGCTCTTGGCGCAGAAGTCGGTCTCGCAGTTGACCTCGACCATGGCGCCGGCGCCGCACTTGGGGCAGACCTCGGCGTAAGCCATGCCTTCCGCCGCGATGCGGCCGGCCTTCTTTGCGGCCTTCGCGAGGCCCTTTTCACGCAGCCACTCGACTGCCTTGTCCATATCGCCGTCGGTCTCGGTGAGCGCCTTCTTGCAGTCCATCATGCCGACGTTGGTCATTTCGCGGAGCGTCTTGACATCCTGAGCGGTAAAAGCCATAGTATGTGTCCTCCTTCGAATTATTCCGCGGCGGCTTCCGCAGCGGGCTGCTCCTCGGCGGGAGCCTCGTTGTCCTGACCCTGACGGCCCTCAAGCACGGCGTTTGCCATGGTGGAGGCGATCAGGCGGATGGCACGGATAGCGTCGTCGTTGCCGGGGATGACATAATCGATCTCATCGGGATCGCAGTTGGTGTCGACGATCGCAACGATGGGGATATGCAGCTTGCGGGCCTCGGAGATGGCGTTGTGCTCCTTGCGCGGGTCGACAACGAACATCGCGCCGGGCAGCTTCTTCATGTCCTTGACGCCGCCGAGGTACTTGTCGAGCTTCTCCATCTCGTGGAGCAGCTTGACGACTTCCTTCTTCGGCAGCATGTCAAAGGTGCCGTCCTCCTGCATCTTCTTGAGCTGTGCCATGCGGTCCACGCGGGTGCGCATGGTCTTGAAGTTCGTCAGCATACCGCCGAGCCAGCGGGCGTTGACGTAGAACTGACCGACGCGGGTCGCCTCCTCGCGGACGGCGTCCTGCGCCTGCTTCTTCGTGCCGACGAAGAGCACGCTCTTGCCGCTCTCGGAGACGCTGCGGACGAAGGCATAAGCCTCCTCCAGCTTCTTCACGGTCTTCTGGAGGTCAATGATATAGATACCATTTCTCTCCATGTAGATGTACTCCGCCATCTTCGGGTTCCAACGGCGGGTCTGGTGACCGAAGTGAACACCGGCCTCCAGAAGCTGCTTCATAGATACGACTGCCATTACGTTTTTTCCTCCAATATTTCAGTTTTTTTACCTCTGGGGCGCTCAACCCCTCCGCCAAGCGAGCCGCCACCGACGGAAGGTCCTTCCCCATGCGTAATGCTCCGGTATTATAGCAGAATTATCCCCGGATTTCAAGTGCAAAATACCGATTTTTCAAGCTTTTTTGTCCTTTTTCCGCAGCGCGGCGTAAGCGATGACGCAGATGAGCGCGCTGAGGAGCGAGCCCGCGGCGGTGGCGAGGCCCATGGGCAGCAGCGTGTCCGGAAACGCGGTCGAGGTCCAGTAAGCGCCGGGGATGCGCACGAGCACGATGGCAAGGATGTTGTGCAGGAACGACAGCCCGCTCTTGCCGCAGGCGCAGAAATAGCCGCCGAAGCAGAAGTGGACGCCCGCGAACACGCAGTCCCAGACATAGCCGCGCGGATACTGCCCGCCGGCGCGGACGACCGCCGCGGCGTCGTCGGCGTCCGTGAAGAGCGCCACGATGTCCTCCGCGGCAAAGCGCACGACCGCCGCGGCGCAGAGTCCGAAGCCCACGGCGGCGCAGATCGCATAAAGAAGCGTCCGCCGCGCCCGCTCCGGCTTGCCCGCGCCGAGATTCTGGGCGCCGAGCGCCGAGACCGCGGAGAGCAGCGACGAGGGCACGAGGAACAGGAAGCTGATGAATTTTTCCACGATGCCGACCGCGGCGGCGTCGCTGAGCCCGCGGCGGTTCGCGATGACGGTGATGAGCAGGAACGCGACCTGAATGAGCCCGTCCTGCGCCGCGACGGGGAGCCCGACGCGCAGCAGAGAGCCCATCACGCCCCGGTCCGGGCGCAGGTCCGCGCGCCGGAGCCCAAGGCTGCGCCGCCGCAGCACCACGGCGAGCGAGACGGCGACGCTCACCGCCTGCGAGATCGTCGTGCCGAGCGCCGCGCCCGCCGGTCCGAGGGCGAGCGGGCCCATAAAGAGCAGGTCCAGCCCGATATTGACCGCGCAGGCGACGGCGACGAAGAGCATCGGGCTCTTGCTGTCGCCGAGACCGCGGAACACGGCACTGATGACGTTATACGCCGTGATGAACGGGATGCCGAGGAAGCAGATGCGCAGGTAGCGCACCGTGCCCTCCATCGCCTCCGGCGGCGTGCTCATCACCGCGGCGATGGGGCGCGCGAGCACGGTCAGCAGCGCGGTCAGCCCGACCGCGACGCCGGCAAAAAACGTCACCGTGCCGCCCACGGCGCGCGCCGCCGCGGGCTTGTCCCCCGCTCCGACAGCGCGCCCGACCGCCACGGTCGTGCCCATCGCGAGCCCGACGAGCATCACCGTCACCATGTGCATCACCTGCGAGCCGATGGACACCGCCGTCGTGCTCGCGACGCCCTCGAAGCGCCCGATGATGAAAAGGTCTGCCAGACCATAGAGGGTCTGGAGAAAACAAGAGAGCAGATAAGGCAGCGAGAAAAGTGCCAGATTCCGCGCCACCCCGCCGCTCGTGAGGTTTCTTTCCATGGGTGTGCCTTCTCTTTAAATAGCAGATACGGGAAAGGATAGCACGTTTGGTGGGAAAAATCAAGCGGTGCTCTGGGGTTTCAAGATTAGATTTGAACGCGCCTGCGGGCGCGATTGAAATTGGAATTTGGGGTGTTTTGCGCTGCGGCGCGACCTTCTTTCCCCCTGTGGGGAAAGAAGGCAAAGGCACAGTCAGAAGGAAAACCCTTTCGATTGGGTTT
>CAVJGI010000032.1:0-22164 GCA_963649145.1 Ruminococcus bicirculans (ex Wegman et al. 2014)
AGTCTATTCACCATTTTATCCGCTTCTTGCCGCTTGACTTTGCATAGTTGGTCTCAGTCAGCCTTCGCGCGCCAGCTCCCCTTGCACAGGGGAGCCTTTAAAATCGCGACTCGCAGGAGTTTTTTGACAATCTGTGTTAAGGGGAAACCCATTCGAAAGGGTTTTCCCTTAACCGCGCCTTTGCTTACTTTCCCGCGACGCGCCGAAGGCGCTAGTCCTTTAGGGCGAGGGGCAAAGTAAGTCGCGTCCCGCGGACACGAAACAAATTCAATCCTCGCGCCCGCAGGCGCGAAACCTATTCTATCCCCTCGCCCTTTTGGGCGAGAAAAAACCAAAAAAAGAGCGCCCGACCGCCGCCGGGCGCTCCCTTTTTGCTTATTCAGTCCACAAACATCCCCGCGTCGAACCCGGCGCGGATGGCGTCCATGGTCTGCCCCACCTTGGCGCAGTTGCCGAGGATCCGCACCTCCGGCGCACAGCCTAAGAAGGACTCCGCCTCGTCGCGGCGGGGGCGCATGCCGATGGCGATGACCGCCGTGTCCGCCGGGACGGTGACGCGCGCGCCGCCGCGCTCGCAGACGACGCTCTCCGGCGTGATCTCCGTGCAGAGCGCCCCCGTCAGCGTTTCGATGCCGAGCCGCTCGAACATATACTGATACGTCCGCTTATAGCGGAAATTCGCGTCGCGGCCCACAGTGTCCAGCCCCTCGATGATCGTGACAAGTTTGCCGAGCTGGGCCTGATGGATCGACGTCTCGATGCCGACCTGTCCGCCGCCGATGACGGCGACGCGCGCGCCGACGCGCTCCGGGCAGCGGTCGGCTTCCTCCGCCATCAGGACGTTTTCGCCCTCACTGCCGGGGAAGCGCGGGCGCAGCAGGTCCGCGCCGAGCGCTACAATGAGCTCGTCCGGCGCCTCCGCGCACGCCTTCTCCGGCGTCAGCGGCGTGTTCAGCACGACCTTCACCGGCAGCGCCGCGAGCTCGCGCTCCATCGTCTTCACGAGCCCGAACAGATCGCACTTGAACGGCACGTACTGCGCAAAATTGAGCGCCCCGCCGAGGCGGTCAGCGGCTTCGTAGAGCGTCACGTCATGCCCGCGGCGCGCCGCGGTGATCGCCGCCTGCATGCCGCCCGGTCCGCCGCCCGCGATGAGGATCTTCCGCTTTTCCGGCGCTTTCGGCGGCATAAATTGCAGCTCATACTCGCGCCCGATCTCCGGGTTCACGGTGCAGCGCGCCGTCTGGCGCGTGAAGCGCCCGGACTGGCAGTTCGCGCAGCGCTGGCAGGGGCGGATGAGCGCAGCGTCGCCCCGCTGCACCTTCTTCGGCAGGTCCGGGTCGGCGAGCATCTGGCGTCCGAGTGCCACGATATCCGCCTTGCCGGAGGCGATCACGTCCTCCATCATCGCCGGGTCGCTGAAGCCGCCGACGGTCGTCACCGGGACGCGCACGACCTGCTTGACCGCCGCGGCGAGGTGGAGCAGGTGTCCCCGCGGCTCGAAGATGGGCGACTGCATGATGTCCTGATGCGAGGGGATGGAGTGGAAGCAGGAGGAGACGTGGAACGAGTCCACATAGGGCTCCAGCGTCTTGCAGATCTGGAGCGAATCCTCCAGCGAGAGCCCCTCGTCCATACCGTCGCGCCCGTTGATGCGGAAGTCGATCGGGAAGCCCCTGCCGACCGCAGCGCGGATCTTTTTCAGCACCATAATGGCGAAGCGGCAGCGGTTTTCGATGCTCCCGCCGAACTCGTCCGTGCGGTGGTTGACGTAGGGCGAGAAAAACTGCCCGATGAGCCAGCCGTGGGCGGCATGGACCATCACCATGTCGAAGCCGGCTAACTTGCAGCGCGCCGCGGCAGCGGCGTAAGCGTCCGCGAGCTCCTCCATAAACTCCCGCGTCATCTCCTGCGTCGTCACGGTCACGGGGTGGTCCGTCTGGAAGCCGATGGTCACGGGCACCTCGCTCGGACCGTAAGGCCGCTGCCCGCCGATGAACGCCGGGTCGCAGACGATACCGCCGTGGCTGAGCTCATAGGAGCAGAGCGCGCCGTATTTATGGATCTCCTCCGCGCAGCGCGTCAGCGAGGGGAGGCAGTCGTCCGTGTAGAGGAAGACCTGATAGGGGTGGTCCTGCCCCGTCGGGTGGACGATGCCGTCCCCGACGGTAACGAGCGCCGCGCCGCCCCGCGCCTTGCGCGCATAATAGGCGATGTTGTGCTCGTTGAGCGTGCCGTCGTGGTTCACGTCCCCCTGCGACGAGGGCGACGCGACGATCCGGTTTTTCAGCGTTACGTTCCCGATCCGCAGCGGCTGAAACAAATGGGGAAACTGCGCGTTTTCCATGGCTTTTTCTCTCACTTTCTTGTTTGAAGATAGGCGTCCAGATTCCGGCAGATCACCGGGATGGCGCGGTCAAAATAAAACGGACTGTCGGCGGCGCAATGGGGCGTGATCAGGACGTTCGGCATATCCCAGAGTGGGCTCTCCGGCGGGAGGGGCTCCGGGTCCAGCGCGTCGAGCGCCGCACCCGCGATGACGCAGCGCTCCAGCGCGTCGGCGAGCGCCGCATGGTCCACGACCGCGCCGCGGCCGATGTTGATGAACACCGCCGTCGGCTTCATTGCGGCAAAGCGCGCCGCACCGATGCTCCGCTCCGTCTCCGGCGTGTGGGGCAGCAGGCAGACGACGAAATCCGACGCGGCGAGCACGTGGTCTATCTCATCCGCCGGGTAAACCTCGTCCACAAAGGGTGTCTCGCGCGGGCTGCGGCGGCAGCCGATGACGCGCATGCCGAGCCCGCTGCACCGGCGCGCGACCTCGCCGCCGATCTCGCCGAGTCCGAGGATGCCCACGGTCTGGTCCCGGCACTCGCGCGGCGCGGGCGCGTCCGGCTTATGCCAGCGGCGGGCGCGGCGGTCCGCCGCGATCTGGTCGAAGCCGCGCAGGAAATAGAGGATGTAGCCAAGCGTTGTCTCGCTCATCGGAACGCCGTGGACGCCGCTCATCTTCGTGACGGGCACGCCGCGGCGGACGGCGTCCAGCCGGTCGAGCCCCTCCGTTCCGGCGGAGATGGACTGGATCCAGCGCAGGTCCGTGCAGCGATTGCAGAAATCGTTCGGCGTAAAGCGCCCCCACGAGATGAGCACCTCCGCATCGAAGCCGTCGCGGAGCATCTCCTCCTCCGTCTCGTAAAAGCGGACCTCCCCATCTGTATTATGCGCCCGCAGCGCCGCCCGGTGGTCCTCCCGCAGCACCATCGGCGTAGCCCCGCCGCAGCGGTAGAGAAAAGCGATGTTGGGCATGGAAGCGGCTCCCCTCCGTTTTTCTTTCATCATACCATGCGCCCGCAGCGCTTGAAAAGCCGCAATAGTGTTGGATTTTTCTACGGAAAAACCGACAAAAGAAACAAAAAGCTCCGGGGACCTCGCGGTCCCCGGAGTTTGGGAGCTTTCTTTTTACTTGACTTCGGTGATCAGATTATCGAACCCCACGTAATCATACCCGGCGAATTTTGCGCCGATGTCGTTGGCGCTGCCGTGGAGGGTGAGGTAGAGCAGGTAGACCTGATAATCGAGCATGCAGCCGCGGGTCTCGGTGTCCAGCGCGGTCTGAGCGCGGGCGATGGCGGCGGCGAGCTGGTCGTGGGTCTCCTGCGTGACCCACTTGTCCCCGGCGGCGAGGCCGCTGCCGTCGGCGCTGACGACCGCGGAATCGAGCTTCTGCTGCGCCGCGGCGAGGGCGGCGGTGAGGTTTGCCTTCGCATTGTCGCCGCTCGTGAAGCCGATGGGCGCGCCGTTCACGGCGGAGTGGGGCGTCGGCACGAGCCAGAGGCTCGCCGTTCCGGTGAAGCCGAAATACATGCTGGCGTTCGCGAACTCGCCGTTGCGGTTGGAGATGGGCAGATTGTCGCGCGAGAACTTCATGGCGTCGCCGTAGACCGCCGTGCCCATAGTGTAGTGGTCGTGGTCGACCGCCTCGGTGAGCGTGTCGCGGACCTCGACGGCGCGCTCGGCGTGCCAAGACTGGTTGTCCTGCTCATACCAGATGAGCGCCATGTCGCCTTCTGCGATGGTCTCGTCGAAATACTCCTTCGGGATGCGGTAAGTGTCGTCGGCGAAGAGCGCGCCGTCGAAGACCTTCTCGGTGCCGACGGGCTTGTCGTTCGCCGCAGCCGCGCCGCGGTCGAGGGAGACGGTGCCGTCGCCGTGGTCGGTGACGGCGTTCACGATGACGGCGGAGACATAGCGCATCTCGATGCGGTCGGCATAGCCGTCGCCGTCCTTATCGAAGAGGTCGACCTCCTGCCCGTTGAACTGGTTGCCCTCGGTAACGACGGCGAGCGCAGCCTCGGCGTAAGTGTCATAATCCTTCAGCTTGCTCGTCGCCTTCCACTTGCCCTCCTCGCCGCGGGTGAGGACGGCGGCGCCGTTGAGACGGTAGCCCTCGGCATAGAAGCTGTCGAACTCGGTCTCGTTCGCGGGGACGGCGGTGCCGTTGATGTAAAACTCGCCGGCGGCGATGATCGCCTTCAGCCCCTCGGCGGCGCTGCCCTGCTTATAATATTTCGCGTAATATTCCTCGGTGCCGAGCGTGACGGGGTCGCGCATGCTCGCGCCCTTCTCGCTACCCATGTTGACGACGATGGCGCGCAGCAGCGTCGGGTCGCTGTAGAGCACGACGGTGCTCGACGCATCGTCCCACTGCACGCCGAGGCCCAGCGCCTCCGCGATCGCGCGCACGGGCAGATAGGTGCTGCCATTCATAATGAACGCCTCCGTGGAGCCGCCCTTCGCGTCCACGGTCTCGATCTCCTTTCCGTCGAGGGTGATCTTGATGCCGCGGTAAGTCAGCTTCGCGTCCACAACGCCGGTCGCCGCCAGCACGGGAACGCTCAGCAGCGCCAGAACGAGCACCAGCGCCAGCGCCTTGGTCCACTTTTTCATGTTCGGTTCCTCCTCTTGTTTTTTGTCAAAATTCGCCCAAGAGTCCCCCGCGTTTCACGGAGCTCTTGTGCAATTTTGAGCATAGCACGTTTTTTTGCCGCAATTGTGTCACAATAATGACTTTCTCGCCAAAGCGCCGGAACGCTTGCCTTTCCGGGCGGAACGTGGTAAATTCTGAGTAAGAAAAACGGGAGGGGGATCGGGCGCTATGCCGAGGAAAACGGTGCTCATCTGCGACGACAACGAGGCGGTCCACGGCAGCCTGCGGAGCTATCTGGAGGCGGACGGATTCGAGGTGCTCTCCGCTTACGACGGGGAGACGGCGCTCGACGAGCTCCGCCGCGGCGGGGTCGACCTCGTCGTGCTGGACATCATGCTCCCCGGCGTCGACGGGCTGGAGGTCTGCCGCCGCGCGAGGGAGCGTGCGCCGGAGCTGCCGATTTTGATGCTGAGCGCCAAGGGCGAGGAGCGCGACCGCGTGCGCGGGCTGGAGACCGGCGCGGACGACTATGTTGTGAAGCCCTTCTCCCCGCGCGAGGTGGCGCTGCGCGTCCGCAAGCGGCTGCACCGCGCGCCGTCGTCCCCCGGCGAGGCGCGCGAGCTGCGCCTCGCGGAGCTGACGGTGCTGCCGGAGCGCTACAAGGCGCTCATCCGCGGCAGCGAGGCGGAGCTCACGAGCAAGGAGACGGAGGTGCTGAGCTTCCTCATCTCCCACGCGGGCGAAGCGCTGACGCGCGAGCAGCTGCTGAACGTCGCATGGGGCTATGAGTATTACGGCGACACCCGCGTGGTGGACACGCTCATCAAGCGTCTGCGCCAGAAGATCGCCGCCCCCGGTGTTCATTACGCCATCCGCTCCGTCTACGGCGTGGGCTATCTGATCGAGGAGACAAAATGAAAAAACGCCGTCTCAGCCGCGGCGCGGGCGCGGCGATCATGCTCGCGGTCTATCTGCTCATTCTCGTGCTCGGCTCCGCCGCGATCACGGAGTATCCCCTGCGCAAGCAGCGACGCGCGCTCTTCCGCTTTGCGGACAGCTACGCCGAAGCGCTCGCGGAGCCGGACGCGGAGATCCCCTACATCAGCCCCCAGATCTATCTCGTCCGCGTCGGCGCGGACGGTGTCTTCCGCTGCCTGCGGGAGCCCGCGCCGGGGCTCGGTCCCTGCGCCGAAGCCGCGATGGGCGGCGAGCGCGCCTTCCGCGTCTCCTTCGGCAAAGCGCCGGAGGGTCAGACATTCTCCATGTTCGCCGCAGCAGGCGTTCCGCTGCCGGACGGCGGCGCGCTGCTCGTGGTGGAGAACGTGACGCTGCTGCCGGAGGTGCTGACGGCATTTTTCTGCTATTTCACGGTGCTCTACTGGCTGAGTCTTTATTTTATTATAAGCTCCCTGCGCCGCCGGCGGCGGCTCGACGAGGCGCGGCAGACCTATATCGACAACGTCACCCACGCGCTCAAGACGCCGGTCGCCTCCATCAAGGCGCTCTCGGAGACGCTCTGCGACGGCGTGGAGTCCGACCCGGAGCGCCAGAAGCATTACTGCGCCCTCATCCTGAAGGAGGCCAACCGACAAGACCGCATGATACGCGACGTGCTCGCCCTCTCGCGGCTCCAGAACCACGGCACGGACTTCACGCGCTCCGCCGTGGACCCGGCGGAGATCTTTCCGCCGCTGCTGGAGAAATACGCCCTGCTCTTCGACTATTCCGGCATCGCGTTCCGCGCGGGAGCGGGGCTCTCGGCGCTGCCGACGCTCTGGACCAACGCCGAGTGCGTGTGCAGTATAATGAGCGTGCTGCTCGACAACGCGCTGAAGTTCGTCCCCGACGGCGGCAGCGTGGAGGTCGACGCCGCGGTCAGCGGGCGCAGCACCGTCATCACCGTCCGGGACGACGGTCCCGGCATTGCCGCGGAGGACCTGCCGCATATTTTCGACCGCTTCTTCAAATGCGGCGGCGAGCGCGGCAAGGGCGGCAGCGGTCTCGGTCTCGCCATCGCGCGCGAGAACGCCCTCGGTCTGCGCGAGCGGATCTGGGCGGAGAGCGCGCTTGGCGCGGGCAGCGCCTTCCACTTCACGCTCCGGCTCAAATAAGCCGGGAAAAATGCACAATCACCGCGGTGGAAACGCCCGTCCAAACGGTGATTGTGCTCTTTTTTCGCGAATTTTCAAATTGCCTTGACCTGTGGGGAAAAGGGGAATATAATGTCGTTGTCCGCGCAAAAACCCGCAAGGAGAGCCTTTTATGAACGAAAACACCGAAAAGCCCCCCAAGACCCCGGAGCTGGAGATCGGCGTGCTGGAGCGCGACGGGGAAAAGATGATGCAGGCTCTCTCCGACGGGAGCATGCTCGCGCTCTTGGTCGGCGGCGACGTGATGTATGTCTTTGCCTCCGGCGTCATGTACCAGTGCTTTATCCATGCCCTCGGCGGCGGAAACGGCAGGCGCAAGGCTTTCCCCATCGACGATTATAACCGCAACATGATCCGCTCCTTCGCCGAGACGGTGGACCACGTCTTCGAGACGCGCTTCGACCCCTCGCTGGACATTATGGCGGTCATGCACTCCTCGGAGACCGCCATCCTCGGCTATCTTCAGGAGCACGGACAGCTCCCCGAAAGCGCCCGGCTGGACTTCGGTCAGGGTCTCACCCCGGAGGGCTGAGCTTTTTTCATCTGAGCGAGACCACTTCTATATAAAAACAAAACATGCAAGGAGAGGAATCATCATGCAATTTAGAGATGTAGTCATCGTAGAAGGCTGCCGCACCGCCATCGGCTCGATGGGCGGCTCCCTGAAGCCCCTGCACGCCAACGAGCTCGCCGGCGCCGTTATGAACGAGCTGGTCCGCCGCGCCGGTATCGACAAGGGTATGGTGGACGAGATCATCTTCGGTCAGTGCCGCCAGAGCTCTGACGAGTCCAACATGGCGCGCTACGCCGCGCTGCGTGCGGGCTTCCCCGTCACCACCGCCGCCCAGACCGTTATGCGCCAGTGCGCCTCCGCTATGACCGCCGTCCAGACCGGTATGCTGGAGATCGCCGCGGGCAGCGCCGAGGTCGTTATCGCCGGCGGCGCGGAGTCTATGAGCAACGGTATCTTCTACCTGAGCAACGCCCGCTGGGGCGTCGGCACCGGCACGACCGAGCTGAAGGACTCCCTGACCGAGGGCCAGTTCAACAGCCAGCCGCAGGAGACCTACGGCAAGTTCGCCATGGGCGTCACCGCCGAGAACATCGCCGACCAGCTCGGCATCACCCGCGAGGAAATGGACAAGCTCTCCCTGATGAGCCACCAGCGCGCCGCCGCCGCGACGGACGCCGGCAAGTTCAAGGAGGAGATCGTCCCCGTCACCGTTCCGCAGGGCCGCAAGAAGCCGCCCATCGTGTTCGACACCGATGAGTTCTTCCGCCGCGACACCAGCATGGAGACCCTCGGCAAGCTCAAGCCCGTGTTCCGCAAGGCGGAGGACGGCGGCCGCGTGACCGCCGGCAACTCCTCCGGCCGCAACGATGCCGCCGCCGGCGTTCTGATGATGACCGCGGAGAAGGCCAAGGAGCTCGGTCTGAAGCCGATCTGCAAGATCATCGGCATGGGCGTTGCGGGCTGCGATCCGCGCACCATGGGTCTCGGCCCCGTCTACGCCGTTCCCAAGGCGCTCGAAATGGCTGGCATCACCGCGGACGATCTCGGCGTCATTGAGCTGAACGAGGCCTTCGCTGCGCAGGCGCTCGGCTGCATCAAGATGCTCGGCTGGGAAGACAAGATGGACATCATCAACCCGAACGGCTCCGGCATCTCCCTTGGCCACCCCATCGGCTGCACGGGCTGCCGCATCCTCGTCACCCTGATGTATGAGCTGCGCCGCCGTCACGAGAAGTACGGCCTCGCCACCCTCTGCATCGGCGGCGGTATGGGTCAGGCGACCGTCATCGAAATGATCTACGACGACTGAGTTTTGACCTCAATATAAGCTTTGCGCCCGGTCACAAGACCGGGCGCAAATCAGCCTGTCAAAAAAGTCTTATCAACGCGGCGAAGCCGCACAATTTAAAGGCCTCCCTGTGCAAGGGAGGCTGTCAGCCGAAGGCTGACTGGAGGGTTGTAAGCTGCTGGAATTGCCAAGCTTGGCGTTTTCGGAAGCTTGGTAACAACCCCTCAGTCGCGGCTACGCCGCGCCAGCTCCCCTTGCACAGGGGAGCCTTTAAAATCGCGACTCGCAGGAGTTTTTTGACAATCTGCTCTGCGCCCGGTCTTATGACCGGGCGCAAATTTTTTGAAAAGAGCCGTTGACAGCCGGCAGAAAGCCGGGTATAATAGCAAATGAAAAGGGCGCTGCGACAAGCGGTTGGTCCGAAGTGTTAATTCAAGTTTCTATGAAGAAACCGTCACTTGGCCGAGTGGCGGTTTCTGTCTTTTACGATCCGAAGCGTAATAACACATCCGAAGATATGTAACGTCAGAGTAATAGGCACAGAGTCTCACCCCCTTTCGGGTGGTGTGACCAACCGCCTGCCGTTTGAGCAGCGCCCTGCCCTTTCGGGCAGGTACAGTTTAACACAGTGCAAAGCGTTTGTCTATGCTTTTTCGCCGAAAAGCCCGGTTTTTCCGGGCTTTTCGGCGTTTTTCTCATCAGAACCTCGCGGCGTATCCGCAGCGGCGGCAGAGGTCCTCGCTGGGCTGGCGGCGGGAGAAACCGTCGTAGATCGCGCGGGCGCGCGGGGCGGCGAGGATCGTCTCCAGCGGCGTTTCCAGCAGGTTTCCGAGCGCGAGGGCACCGGCGGCGTCGAGACAGCAGGGGACGACGGTGCCGTCGCAGAGGACGCCGAGCTGGTCGCGCAGCCCGCGGCAGAACGCCGCGCCGGTCTCCGCCGCGTCCGGGCGTGGCCAGTCGAATTTTTCGCCCCGCTCCAGAAATACGCGCTCGGCGAGCACCGTGTTGCGCTGCGCCTTGCGCCACGCGCCGGGAAAGGCTTCGTGCAGCGCGTCCAGAATTTCCCCGTTGCGCGCCTCCGCCCCGCCGCCGTTCCAGAGGCGCAGGCTCACGAGCTTGCCCGCCGCGGCGAGCGCGCCCGCGGACGATGCGCAGCCGCGGACATAATCGGCAAGCGGCATCCGCTCCGGGTTTGCCTCCCAAGATTGCAGCGAGATGTTGACGCGGTGCAGCGCCGGCGCGTCGGCGAGCAGGGCGGTTTTTTCCGGAAGATGGGTGCCGTTCGTCGTCAGGCAGACGCGGAAGCCCGCCTCCCCCGCGCGGCGCAGGAACTCACCCAGCGCCGGGTGGAGCAGCGGCTCGCCCATCAGGTGGAAATAGAGATAGTCCGTCCACCCGCGCAGCCGCGCGAGCAGCACGCCGAACTCCGACTCCGTCATAAAACGCGGAGCGCGCTCTGTCCCCGGACAGAACGCGCAGCGCAGATCACAGACATTCGTGATCTCAAGATAGACCTTTTTGAACCGCGTCATTTTTTGCTCCTGCGGCAGCCGGCGGCGAACCAGCGGAAGGTCAGCGGCCAGACCGCGGCGGCGAACACGACCATGAAGAAATAGCGCAGTCCGCTGGAGAACGCGGCGAGCTCCGGTCCGAAGATGAGGTTGAAGAGCGGCTTGAGCCCCGCGCGGATGCCGAGCAGCAGCGCGAGCCCCAGCGCGACCTTCACGATCTGCGCCCAGAGCGGGGCGTGAACATCGAAATGGATATACTTCTTGTCGAGCCAGAGCGACAGGAACATCGCCGCGCCGCACATGGTGAGCATCCACGCGCTCTTGTGCGCCTCGAAAAGATTCGCCGCGTCCACGTCCGCCGGCCATGTGTGGACGGAGACAAAGACGAGGAACGCCGCGCTCAGCACGGTCAATATCCCGACCGCCCAGAACACGGTCGGCTTATCGTCATTCTCGCCGCCGCGGAACAGCGGATACATTGCCGCGACGAGCACGAGCGTGATGCCGAGGGAAACGAACACGTCCTTCGGCGTGTGGACGCCGAGATACATGCGCGAAAACGCGACGAGCACGATGATGACGGCAAAGACGATGCGCAGCGCCTTGCGCTTCGTGTAAGTCCCCCACGCGCCGAGCGTTGCCGTGACGTTCGCGACGTGGCCGCTGGGGAAGGAATAGCCCGTTGCCTCCGCCCGCGCGCTCTCCACGATCGTGAAGTCCGGGTCCAAGACCCACGGGCGCGGGACGCGGCAGATGATCTTCAGGAACTGGTTGAGCAGGATGCTCGAAAAGCCGACGCTCAGCAGGTAATAGCCGCATTTTTTGCTGACGCACCAGAACACGATGAGCGCCGCCGCCATGAAGAAGATCTCGCTGCCGAGATAAGTGACCGCGGCGACGACCTTGTCCAGAAAGGGGCTGCGGATGGATTCGAGCGCATAGAGAAGCTCCATTAGAACACGTCCTCCTTGACAGTCTCCGGCGGGAGTTCGAGTGCGGCGGGATTTTTGAGGTAATACTTCAGATACTTGAACGCGGTGGCGTAATAAATGCCGTCCACCGTGCGCTCGTCCATGACGACCTTGTAGTCGATATACTTGCGCTCCACGGGCGCACCAGTGCGGTCGAGCTCGTAGACACGGCGCTTTGCGCCGAAGGCGATGAAGACCGGCAGGTTGCCGAAATTGTAAATATGGTGATAGATGGGACCGATGCCGATGCTGCCGAGGTCCGTGATGATCATGCTGCCGTGGAAGGGGCTGGCGTCCAGCAGGGACTGGGGCAGCCAGCCGAAATAGTCCAGCAGGTTCAGGAACCAGACGGCGAACTTCAGGATAAGTCCGGGAATTTTCATCAGTGCGGCAGCGGTGCGCTCGGTGTTGTTCTCGCCGTCGTCGGCTTTGATCTCGTCGATCTTTGCGCCGAGCTTGCGGTAAATGTCGAAGATCGTGTCCGTCGGCTCGAAAATGACCTTGACCGTGGTCTCCTCCGCCTCGGTCGTCATCGCGCGCTTCACGGTGAGCACGACCTCGATGTTGTTGCGGGCATAGATCTTCTGCCCGTTCACAAAGCGGTTGAGCGCCGGGCAGTGCGCCACGGCGCGGACGTAGGACGCGATGAACAGGTGGAGCATGCCGAGGCCCTTCCAGCCCTCGGCGCGCTTGGCGCGGAACCACTGCTCCGCCTCCGAAATTTCCACGGAATCGGCGAAATAGTTGCTCGCGTCGTTGCGGCTTTTCATGATGTAGGGCGTGAATTTATAAAACGGGGAGAGCGAGCGGAGCAGACGCCCCTCCTTCCGGTCCCCGAACCGGCGCTTATAGACAATATCAGCCATTTTTCTGTGTTCTCCTTCTCAGAAAATTATGAAACACAAAGGTCATTATACGCCCTCCTTCCCCGTATGGCAAGCAATTTCTGGCAGACACGCCCTGTACCGTCAACACGTTTGACAAAAGATTCACGGAAAGTCATTTTTTTATTACAAAATTTATATAACTTTGCGATCCCGTTTTTGCAAATCGCACTTGTAATTATTGCCAAAATAGGATAAAATAATGGAACGCATGCACAAAAACGATCAAAAACCCGCGCCCGTCCGTCCGGCAGCGGACGAACGGGAGACAAAGACAAATGGAGGTGTTGCATTTATGTCTCTGGAGGCCATGGAGACCCTGACCGCCGTGGAGGAACGACTCAGACGCGCCAAGGCGGAAGCAGCGATGGCCGCAAAGCAATCCGTCACGGAGGCAAGAGCGCAGGGCAAGGCGATGTTAGCGGAGGCGGCAAAGCGCGCCGCTGCGGAATCGTCCGAGCTCGCGAAAGCCGCCGATGAGCGCGCCAAAACCGCCGCGGCGGAGCTTGCCCGCCAAAGCGAGCAGCAAAGGGAATCCCTCCGCAGCGCGGCGAAAGCCCGCGAAGCGGAAGCGGTCGACTTCGTCGTTGAAAGGATCGTGAACGGCTGATGGCGATCGTCAAAATGAAAAAAATGCAGGTGATTGCACCTGCCGCCGTGCGGGACGAGCTCCTGCGCGAGCTGCAGCGTCTCGGCTGTGTGGAGGTCCGCACGGCGGACGAGCTGCTCGCCGATTCCGAGCTCGCCGCGATGCTCCGCCCCGAACACGGCGACGCGCAGGGCGCACGCGCCGAGCGGCAGCTCTTCGCCGAGGCGATCGCGGTCTTGGACCGCTACGCGCCGGAGAAGAAGCCGATGCTCTCCGCAAAGCCCTCGCTCGAAAAGGCCCGTCTGCTCGACGGGGAGGAAGACGCCCGCGCCGCGGAATGCGCGCACACCCTCGCCGCCCTTGAGGAGCAGATGCGCGTCCTCGCCTCGGCGGAGACGCGCGAAAAGCTGCGGCTGGAGGCGCTGCGCCCGTGGCAGAGCTGCCCCCTCCCGCTCGATTGCGCCGGCACCGCGCACACGGCGGTGCTCTTCGGAACGCTTCCGCCCCGCGCGGATATGGATGCGCTCTCCGCCGCGCTGAGCAGCGAAGCCGCCCAGCTCTTTGAAGTCGGCGCGGACGCCGCGGCGCACTATGTCTATGTCGTCTGCCTGCGCGCAGAGACGGAGGAGATCACAAAGCTCCTGCGCGAGCACGGCTTCTCCGTTCCCGCATACGGCGAGCAGCACGGCACCGCCAAGGAAAACATCGCCGCGGCGGAGGAAGCCCTCGCCGGGGTGAACGCGCAGCAGAAGGAGACCTTTGAAAAGATCACCGCCCTCGCTTCGGAGCGCGATGCGCTGCGCATGGCGTTCGACCGCGCCGGCACGAAGGTCGAGCGCGCCGAGGCTGCGGACAAGCTCCTCGGCACGGAGAAGACCGTTCTGCTGAGCGGCTGGGCGGTCGCCGACCGCGAAGCGGAGGTCGCCGCGCTGCTCGGTAGCCGCGACTGCGCCTACGACTTCGCCGACCCCGCCGAGGACGAGTACCCCGACGTTCCGGTGAAGCTCCGCAACAACCGCGTGACCGACGGGCTGAACATGGTCACGAACATGTACTCCCTGCCCCAGTACGGTACGGTGGACCCCAACCCGCTGATGGCACCGTTCTTCATCCCGTTTTACGGCATCATGATGGCGGATATGGGCTACGGTCTGCTGATGATCCTCGCCGCGCTCGTCGCGATGCGCAAGATGCGCCCGCGGGAGGGCACGCTCAGCTTCTGCCGCCTGATGCTCTGGTGCGGCATCACGACCTTCCTCATGGGCGCGCTCACCGGCGGCTTCTTCGCCGACGCGCCGCTCCAGATCGCCAAGATCTTCAATCCGGACACGACGTGGCAGGGACTTCCGGCGCTGTTCAGCCCGCTGAACGACAGCATTTATGTCCTCGTCGGCGCCGTCGCGCTCGGCGCGATCCAGCTCAACACCGGTCTCGTGATCAGCTTCGTCCAGAAGGTGAAGCAAGGCGAGATCCTTGACGGTCTCTTCAATGAGGTCGCGCTCTGGGTCATCCTTGCAGGCATCATCTGCATGGTACTCAAGGTCGGCTCCGTGGCAGGCGTCCCCATCGTGCTCGTGATCGGCATCGCGATGCTGCTCTGGGGCGGCATCCGCACTGCGAGAGGCTTCGGCCGCGTCGCCGCCGTGTTCGGCGTTATCTACAACACGCTGACCGGCTGGTTCGGCGACCTTCTCTCCTATTCCCGTATCATGGCGCTGATGCTCGCCGGAAGCGTCATCGGTCAGGTGTTCAACACCATCGGCGCGATGTTCGGCAACATCTTCCTCTTTATCCCCATCTTCCTGATCGGCCACGCCCTGAACTTCGGCCTGAACCTGCTCGGCTGCTATGTCCATGACCTGCGCCTGCAGTGTCTGGAATACTTCGGCAAGTTCTACACCGACGGCGGGAGACAGTTCAAGCCGCTCAGAGTCAATACGAAGTATTACGACGTAGCCTAAAGAAAAAATATCCAAACATTTAAGGAGGATAAACTCAAAATGGAATTCATTACATCTCTCATGAACGGTCAGTACACCGGCATGGCCATCGGTCTGCTGGGTGCCGGTCTCGCCGCCTGTCTCGCGGGTGCCGGCAGTGCGCGCGGCACCGGTATCGCCGGTGAAGCGGGCGCCGGTCTGCTGACGCAGGACCCCAGCAAGTTCGGTAAGGTCATGGTCCTTCAGGTCATCCCCGGTACGCAGGGTCTGTACGGCCTCGTTGTCTGGTTCTTCGCCATCATGCAGATGGGCGTTCTGGACGGAACTGCCGTGAACCTGAGCTTCATCGACGGCTGCCGCTACTTCGCCGCCTGCATGCCCATCGCCATCGGCGGCGGCGTCTCCGCTGTTGCGCAGGGCAAGGTCGCAGCCGCGTCCATCAACCTGCTCGCCAAGAAGCCCGAACACTGGTCCAAGGGCATGATCCTCTGCATCACCGTTGAGTTCTACGCCATTCTGTCCCTGCTGGCTTCCTTCCTGATGCTCATCAACATCTGATCGGACGCAAAATTTACGGAAAGGAACAGCACTATGACAGGACTGGATAAGATCATCGCCCGTCTGGAGACGGACGCTCAGGCTGAGATCGACGCCGTCCGCGCGGATGCGGACGCGCAGCGCGCCGCAATTCTAGACGAATACCGCCAGAAGGCGGACGCGGAGTATGCCGCCCGCCTCGCCGTCGGCAAGCGCGAAGCCGCCCAGCGCGAGGAACGCCTCGGCGGTGCGGCGGACATGGAGGCGCGCCGCCGGATGCTGGCGTTCAAGCAGGAGATGGTGACCGAGGTGTTCTCCGCCGCGGCGGAGAAGCTGGTCAGCCTGCCGAAGGACGAATACATTGCCTTCCTCGCGGCTCAGGCGGCAAACGCCGCCGCGAGCGGCACGGAGGAGCTCGTCTTCAACGCGCGCGACGCGAAGGAGCTCGGCCGTGAGGTCGCCAAGGCTGCGAACGCCATCCTCGGTCCGAAGGGACACCTCACCGTCTCGGACGAGACGCGGGAGATCTCCGGCGGCGTCATCGTCCGTCAGGGAGACATCGAGGCCAACTGCGCCGTGGAGACGCTGGTGCGCCTGCGCCGCGGCGAGCTCGCAGCACAGGTCGCCGAGCTCCTCTTCGCCTGACACGGGCGGGACAAGGAGGAAAGCAGCTTGTCTGAAACGAATAGAAATGATTTTGTGTGCCTCTCGGCGATGCTCCGCGCGCGCGAGGTCGGCTTCCTCGGTCGCGACCGCTTGGAGCGGATGCTCGACGAGCCGACCTATGCCGACGCCTGCCGCGTCGCTATGGAGGCGGGGTATCCGGATATGACCGAGATGGACGTCAAGGGCATTAACGCCGCGCTGGCAGCCCGCCGCGCCGCGGAGGTGACCGATCTCGGCGAAATGCTCGGCGAGAGCGGCGTTCTGGCGCTCTTCCGTCTGCCCTTTGACTGCCACAACGCCAAGGCGCTCGTGAAGTCCGAGGGCGACGCAAAGCGCTGCGACGCGCTGCTGTCGGACGCCGGGACCTATGACCCGGAGCTGCTCCGCGCGGCATACGCCGGGACGGACACCGCCGGTCTGCCCTCTCTCCTCTGCGAAGCGATCGCTGAGGCGAAGCAGACCCTCGCCCGCACCGGCAACCCGCAGGCGGCGGACAACATCCTCGACCGCGCCTGCTTTGCGCTGGAGCTCGCCGCCGCGAAGGAGACGGACAGCCCCTTTATTCTGGACTATGTCCGCTCCCGCATCGACAAGGTCAATCTCCGCTCCGCGCTCCGCACGCTGGGTCTCCCCCGCCGGGACGAGCTCCTGCGCGGCGCGCTCATCGAGGGCGGCAGCATCGACGCCGCGAGCATCCTCGCCGCGAACGGCAGGGACGAGCTGCAGCAGCTCTTCTCCACCACGGCTTACGCCAAGGCAGCGGAATGCGGGAGCATGACGGACTTTGAAAAGGCGGCGGACAACGCCGAGCAGGAGAGCGTGCAGAGCGCCGCGCTCATCGCCTTCGGTCCGGAGGTCGTTGTGGAATACCTCAGCGCGCTCGAAGGCGAGCTTATGAGCCTGCGCATCGTCCTGACCGGGCGGCGCATGGGCATCGCACCCGCGACGCTGAGAGAAAGGCTGCGTGAGAGCTATGTATAAAATTGCAGTGATCGGCGGCAGCGACAGCGTCATCGGCTTCAAAGCCCTCGGACTCGACGCCTTCCCCGTGGAGGACACGGCGGAGGCGAAGGCGGTGCTCCACCGCATCGCACAGCCCGGCGAGGTGGAATACTCCATCATCTATCTGGAGGAGAGCCTCGCGAAGGACATGATGAGCGACGTCCGCAAGTATGACGAAAAGCCCTCCCCGGCGATCATTCTGATCCCCGGACGCGACGGCTCGGCTGGTCTGGGCCTCGCCGCCCTGAAGGAAGCCGTCGAAAAGGCGGTCGGAAGCGACATCCTTTAACGCTGATTTGAAGGAAGGTAAAAATAAGATAATGAGTGGAAAAATCATCAAAGTCGCCGGACCGCTCGTCGTGGCGGACGGTCTGGCGGACGCCAACGTCAGCGACGTGGTCCGTGTCGGCCCGCAGCGTCTGATCGGCGAGATCCTGAACATGACGGAGGACCGCGCGGACATTCAGGTCTATGAGGAGACCACCGGTCTGGGACCCGGCGAGGTCGTGGAGACCACCGGCTCCCCGCTGTCCGTTGAGCTCGGACCCGGCATGCTGGAGGGCATTTACGACGGCATCCAGCGCCCCCTGACCGAGATCCGCGAGCTGACCGGCTCGACCATCGCCCGCGGCGTGGACGTCCCGGCGCTCAACCGCAAGAAGCAGTGGGAGTTCACCGCGACCGTCAAGCCCGGCGACAAGCTCGTCGGCGGCGACGTCATCGGCACCGTCCCGGAGACGGAGACCGTACTTCATAAGATCATGGTCCCGCCGCGCGTCAGCGGCACCGTCCTCTCCGTCCAGAGCGGCACGTTCACCGTCGAGGACACCGTCGCGGTGCTCCGCACAGACGACGGCAAAGAGGTCAAGCTGACCATGATGCAGAAGTGGCCTGTCCGCGTCGGCAGACCCTACACCCGCAAGTATCCGCCCACAGCTCCGCTCCAGAGCGGCCAGCGCATCGTGGACACCATGTTCCCCATCGCAAAGGGCGGCACCGCCGCCATCCCCGGACCCTTCGGCTCCGGCAAGACCGTCATGCAGCACGCGCTGGCAAAGTGGTCCGACGTGGACATCGTCGTCTACATCGGCTGCGGCGAGCGCGGCAATGAGATGACGGACGTTCTGAACGAGTTCCCTGAGCTGATCGACCCGCACACCGGACACCCGCTGATGAAGCGCACCGTGCTCATCGCGAACACCTCCGATATGCCCGTCGCGGCACGTGAAGCGAGCATTTACACCGGCATCACCATTGCGGAGTACTTCCGCGACATGGGCTACGCCGTCGCCGTCATCGCCGACTCCACCTCCCGCTGGGCGGAAGCGCTGCGTGAGATGAGCGGCAGACTCGAAGAAATGCCCGGTGAAGAGGGCTACCCCGCCTACCTCGCGAGCCGTATCGCCCAGTTCTATGAGCGCGCCGGCGTTGTCGAGTGCCTCGGCAGCGACGAGCGTCAGGGCAGCCTGACCGCCGTCGGCGCGGTCTCGCCTCCGGGCGGCGACCTGTCCGAGCCGGTCTCGCAGGCGACCATGCGCATCACGAAGGTCTTCTGGGGCCTCGACAGCGCGCTGGCTTACGCCCGCCACTTCCCCGCCATCAACTGGCTGAACTCTTACTCCCTCTACCTCGACTCCCTGAAGCCGTGGTATGAAGAGCGCTTCCCCGGCTTTATCGCCAACCGCAACAAGGCGATGGCGATTTTGCAGGAGGAAGCCAACCTCAACGAGATCGTCCGACTCGTCGGCGCAGACTCTCTGGCTCCCGCCGAGCAGCTCACGCTGGCGACCGCGAAGATGATCCGCGAGGACTTTTTGCAGCAGAACAGCTTCGTCGACGTCGACTCCTACTCCGAGACCGAGCGGCAGTTTATGCTGATGGGCCTCATTCTGGACTTCGACCGCCTCGCCCGCGCCGCCATCGCGAACGGTGCCGAGCTCAAGGCGCTGACAAGCATTGCCGCCAAGGACAAGATCGGCCGCGCCAAGACCGTTCCGGCAGATCAGTACAAGGCGGAATACACCCGCATCGGCGAGGAAATGCGCGCCCAGATCGCGGCGGCTTCTCAGGGAGGTGAGGAACAGTGATCAAAGAGTACAAGACAATTCACGAGATCGCCAGCCCTCTGATGGTGGTCGAGCAGGTCGAAGGCGTCACCTATGACGAGCTCTGCGAGATCCAGCTGCCGGACGGCTCGCTCCGCCGCGGCAAGGTGCTGGAGGTCAACGGCGACAAGGCGGTCGTCCAGCTTTACGAATCCGCCGCGGGCATCAACCTTGCCCAGAGCAAGGTCCGCTTCCTCGGCCACCCGCTCCAGCTCGCCGTCAGCGAGGATATGCTCGGCCGCGTCTTCAACGGCATGGGGCAGCCCATCGACGGCGGTCCGGACATTCTTGCCGACGCGCTGCTCGACATCAACGGTCTGCCGATGAACCCGGCAGCCCGCGCTTACCCGGCGGAGTTCATCCAGACCGGCGTCTCCACCATCGACGGACTGAACACCCTCGTCCGCGGCCAGAAGCTGCCGATCTTCTCCGGCTCCGGTCTGCCCCACGCGAATCTGGCAGCCCAGATCGCGCGTCAGGCAAAGGTGCTCGGCGACGAGGGCAACTTCGCCGTCGTGTTCGCCGCCATCGGCATCACCTTCGAGGAGTCCGAGTTCTTCGTGCAGGAGTTCAAGCGCACCGGCGCCATCGACCGCACTGTGCTGTTCACGAACCTCGCCGACGAGCCCGCCGTCGAGCGCATCGCCACCCCGCGTATGGCACTGACCGCCGCGGAGTATCTGGCGTTTGAAAAGGACATGCACGTCCTCGTCATCATGACGGACATCACGAACTACGCCGAGGCGCTGCGTGAGATCTCCGCCGCAAAGAAAGAAGTCCCCGGCCGCCGCGGATACCCCGGCTACCTTTACACCGACCTCGCGACCATGTATGAGCGCGCAGGCCGCCGCGTGGGGAAAGCCGGCTCCATCACGATGATCCCCATCCTGACCATGCCGGAAGACGACAAGACCCACCCGATCCCCGACCTGACCGGCTATATCACCGAGGGCCAGATCATCCTCTCCCGCGAGCTGCACCGCAAGGGCATCGTTCCCCCGGTGGACGTTCTGCCGAGCCTGAGCCGTCTGAAGGACAAGGGCATCGGCGCCGGCAAGACCCGCGAGGACCACTCCGGCGTGCTGAACCAGCTCTTCGCGGCTTACGCCGCCGGTAAGGACGCCAAGGAGCTCATGACCATTCTGGGCGAGAGCGCCCTGAGCGATACGGATAAGCTCTACGCCAAGTTCGCCGAAGCCTTTGAACAGCGCTTCGTCAATCAGGGCAACGAGACCAACCGCAGCATCGAGGAGACGCTGGACCTCGGCTGGGAGCTGCTCAGCATCCTGCCGGTCAGCGAGCTGAAGCGCATCAAGCCGGAGTATATCGAGAAGTACCTGCCCAAGAAGTAAGGAGGGGTAAGAATGCCGAAAAATGCAGTTACCCCGACCAGAATGGTGCTCAACCAGATCAAGGGGCGGCTCAAGACTGCGACCCGCGGCCACAAGATGCTCAAGGACAAGCGCGACGAGCTGATGCGCCAGTTTATGGACGTCATCCGCCGCAACAAGGAGCTGCGTATCCGCGTGGAGCAGGGTCTCACGGAGGCGTTCGGCGCGCTGACTGTCGCCGGCGCGGTGATGAGTCCCGAAATGCTGGAGCAGGCGCTGATGTATCCGCGCCAGAGTGTGGAGCTCGACGTGAAGTTCAAGAGCACAATGAGCGTCCGCGTTCCGCAGTACAGCTTCACGACGAAAAACGCCGATCCGGGCGAGATCTATCCCTACGGCTTCGCCCAGACCAGCGCCGAGCTGGACGCCGCGATGGAGAGCATCAGCCGCGTTTTTGCCGACATGCTGGAGCTGGCGCAGGTCGAGAAGACCATGCACCTGCTCGCGGATGAGATCGAAAAGACCCGCCGCCGCGTCAACGCGCTGGAATATGTCATGATCCCGGAGATGCAGGAGAACATCAAGTATATCTCCATGAAGCTCGCCGAGAACGAAAACGCCACCAAGGTCCGCCTGATGAAGGTGAAGGACATGGTGCTGCAGGACGCCCACGACTTCCAGTACGCGAAGGAAGGCTGACAAAACGAAAAAAGGGCGGCACCCGGCTTAAAACGCCGGATGCCGCCTTTTTCTATTCTGGAGGAAACCATGATCGAGATCATCAAAGACTATGCCGCGTGCCGGGACTTTGCCGCGGGCTTTGGTTCCGAACCGGAGCGCCTGATCCGCGCGATCGGCGAACCGGAGCGCCACTGCGTCCTCGGCATCCGCCGCGGCGGGGAGATGACCGGGCTCTTCGCCTTCCTCGTCCTCCCGGACGAGCGCTATCTGGAGATGCTGACGGGGCTCTCGCGGGAGCGGGACGCCTATGCGGAGGCGTTCGACTATCTGGCGCAGCGCTACCCCGGCTTCAGCGCGGATTTCGTGTTCCGCCCGGACGACGCGTTTTTGAAAGCGGAGCTCGTGAGGCGCGGGGCGGAGTTTGACCCGGAGCAGCAGCTGATGACGGCGGACGCGCCGCCCGCGGGCGTCGACACGACCGGCGTCGAGCCGCTCAGCGAGCGCTATGCCGCGCAGTACTGCGCCCTGCACAGCCGGGACGTCTACTGGACCGGGGAGCGCGTGCTGGAGGCGCAGGACCGCTTCCGCACGCTTCTGGCGGTCGAAAACGGCAGCGTCGTCGGCTATCTGGACGCCACGACCGGCTTTGAGGAAAACGAGGTCTTCGACCTGCTCGTCACGGAGCCCCACCGCCGCCGCGGTTGGGGCAGACGCCTGCTCGCGGAGGCGATGGGAAAAAACAGCCCCCGCAGAATGATCCTCCGCGTAGACACGGACAACACCCCCGCGATCCGGCTCTACGAGTCCTTAGGCTTCGCCAAAGCACCGGGGCAAAACAACCAGACCGCCCACTGGACATTGCCGGAGGGGTGAAGGGTAAAATGTATAAAAGCGCCGAAGGCGCACATTTTAAAGGCCTCCCTGTGCAAGGGAGGCTGTCAGCGCAAAGCGCTGACTGGAGGGTTGTAAGCTTACGAGATATCCAAGCTTCGCGTTTTCGGAAGCTTGGTAACAACCCCTTGTATAATACCCAACGAAGGAAAGGTTGGATAAAAGATGTATAATGAG
>CAVJGI010000033.1:0-21667 GCA_963649145.1 Ruminococcus bicirculans (ex Wegman et al. 2014)
AAACCCAATCGAAAGGGTTTTCCTTCTGACTGTGCCTTTGCCTTCTTTCCCCACAAGGGGAAAGAAGGTCGCGTCCCGCGGACGCGAAACATATTTAATCTTAGCGCCCGCAGGCGCGTTCAACTTTCATCCCCCAGCAGCTTGGACAAGACAAAAAAACAGGACCTCCCAAGGGAGGTCCTGTTTCAAATCAAGCGGGATTTATCAGTACATGCCGCCGCCCATGTCGGGGGCTCCGCCGGGCATCATCGGCTCCTTGCTGGGCAGATCCGCCACGAGGGACTCGGTGGTCAGGACGACGCCCGCGATGCTTGCGGCGTTCTCCAGCGCGCTGCGGCAGACCTTGGTCGGGTCCACGATACCGGCGCCGATCATGTCGGCATACTCCTCCGTCGCGGCGTTGTAGCCATAGTTGACGGACTCATTCTCGCTGACCTTCTCATAGACGACCGCGCCCTCAACACCGGCGTTCGCGGCGATCTGGCGGATCGGTGCCTGAAGCGCGATGGCGACGATGGACGCACCGGTCTTCTCATCGCCGGTGAGCCCGGCAGCGATCTTCTGAGCAGCGAGGCCCGCCTTGACGTAAGCGGTGCCGCCGCCGGCGACGATGCCTTCCTCGACCGCGGCGCGGGTCGCGTTCAGAGCGTCCTCGATGCGGAGCTTTTTCTCCTTCATCTCGACCTCGGTAGCCGCGCCGACCTTGATGACGGCGACGCCGCCGGACAGCTTGGCGAGGCGCTCCATGCACTTCTCGCGGTCATAATCGGAGGTGGTGGTCTCCGCGATGCCCTTGATGACGGCGCAGCGGTTCGCGATCTCGCGGGAGTCGCCCGCACCGTCGACGATGGTGGTGTTCTCCTTGGTGATCTTGACCTGATGCGCACGGCCGCACATCGCGATCGTGGCGTCCTTCAGCTCCATGCCGAGGTCGGAGGAGACGACGGTCGCGCCGGTCAGGACGGCGATATCGCCCATCATATCCTTGCGGCGGTCGCCGAAGCCGGGCGCCTTGATGCAGACGCAGTTGATGGTGCCGCGCAGCTTGTTGAGCACGAGGGTCGCGAGCGCGTCGCCCTCGACGTCCTCGGCGATGATGAGCAGCGGAGCGCCCTGCTTCATAACGGTCTCCAGCAGGGGGACGAGGTCCTGAATGCTGCTGATCTTCTTGTCATAGAGCAGGATGAACGGTTCCTCCAGATTGGCTTCCATCTTCTCGGTGTCGGTGACCATGTAGGGGGAGAGATAGCCGCGATCGAACTGCATGCCCTCGACGACCTCGGTGTAGGTCTCGGCGGTCTTGGACTCCTCGATGGTGATGACACCGGCTCTGCCGACCTTGTCCATCGCCTCGGCGATCAGCTTGCCGATATACTCGTCGCCGGAGGAAACGGTGCCGACGCGGGCGATGTCGCTGGAGCCGGAAACGGGCTGGGAGTTGGCGCGGATGGCTTCCACGGCGCCCTCGGCGGCCTTCTGGATACCGCGGCGCATGACCATCGGGTTGGCGCCGGCGGCGAGGTTCTTGATGCCCTCGGTGATCATCGCCTGCGCCAGAACGGTGGCGGTGGTGGTGCCGTCGCCCGCGACGTCGTTGGTCTTGGTGGAGACCTCACGGATGAGCTGCGCGCCCATGTTCTCGAAAGCGTCCTCAAGCTCGATCTCCTTGGCGATGGTGACGCCGTCATTGGTGATGAGCGGCGCGCCGAACTTCTTGCTCAGGACAACATTGCGGCCCTTGGGACCGAGGGTGATCTTAACGGTATCTGCGAGCTGGTCCACACCGCGCTGGAGCGCTTTGCGGGCTTCCTCGCCATAAACGATCTGCTTAGCCATAATTGATATTCCTCCTGTAAATTACTCTACGATCGCCAGAATATCGCTCTGGCGCACGATGGTGTAGCTCTCGCCGTCCACCTTGACGGTCGTGCCGCTGTAGCGGCCCATCAGGACCTTGTCTCCGGCCTTCACGGTCATCTTGACCTCCTGACCGTCAACAATGCCGCCGGGGCCGGCGACGATGACTTCGTAAACTTCCGGCTTCTCCTGACCGGCGCTCGTAAGGATCAGACCGCCCTTGGTCTTCTCCTCCGCCTCGGTCTGCTTCAGGACCACGCGGTCCGCCAACGGTTTCAGTTTCATTGGATGTTGCCTCCTGTATGATAATTTTCTTTTTTAACAGTTTTCACGGGTTAGCACTCGATAGCCCGGAGTGCTAACCCGTGTATAATAATAGTCTATATGCGCCGATTTCGCAAGCGGAAAATTGCACAAAATTTCAAATCATTTATGCACGAATTTCACAACTCGCCGTCTCAGACCGCGGCGGCCGCGGCGTCCTTTGCGCGGAAATAGTCCATATTTGCCGGGACGAGGAAGTTCACCGCGCCGGGCAGGAGCCTGAAGCGGACCGAATTTGTGTGCAGCGCCTCGCCGTCGACATTGACGACGAGCTCCTTTTCGCTCTCGATGCTCATCTCCGTGGAGCGGAGGTGGGTGATGAGATCGGGGTAGTCGGCGTATTTTCCCTTGGCGTAAGCGCCGACGACCTTCAGGAAGGTCAGGCGCGAGACGCCCTTGACGAGCAGGAAATCGAGCAGCCCGTCGTCCGGCCGCGCCTCCGGCACGGGGTGGAAGCCGCCGCCGTAATAGCTGCCGTTGCAGCAGCAGATGAGCGTCATCTCCCCGCGGTAAAGCCTGCCGTCGCAGACGACGCGGAGCTCGTCCTTGATGCCCTTCGCGAGATTGACGGCGAGCGAGGTGACATAGCCCGTCGCGCCGCCAATGACGGGGATGGCGCTGTATTTGTGGACGTCCGTGCCGATGCGCGCGTCGATGCCGACGGAGCAGATGTTGACGGCGCTGCGGCCGTTGCAGTCGATGACGTCGAGCGGGCGGACCTCTCCGGCGAGCAGGTCGGCGATGCTGCGGAAGCGCTCGCCCTCCGCGCCGAAGGTCTTGATGAAGTCATTGCCCGTGCCGGTCGGGAAGTGGGTCACGGCGACGTTCGCCTGCCCGACCGCGCCGCAGACGCACTCGTTGAGCGTGCCGTCCCCGCCGCAGGCATAGACGCGCAGCGCATCGCACTGGGCTGCCTCATAGCGGATCTTGTCCGCCGCGTCCATCGGCGCGCGGGTGGTGTAGATCTCGAAATCCTCCTCCCGCCCGGAAAACGCCTGCGCCACGCGCGCGGAGACCAGCTCCGTGCTGTCATGCCCCCCGGCGACGGGGTTGACGATGAAAAGATGCTTCATGGGAATTGCCTCCCTTATTAAAAAATACAAGAACCGCCGATGCACCCGCTGCGCGGGCGCATCGACTGTTTTTTTCTTTTTCAGAGATACATGAATAGATCGCAGCGGATCATGCCGTTATAAAGCTTGCGCTTTTTATCCGCCGTTTTCCCGAAAGTCCGCTCAAACTCCGTGTGGGAGGAGAGCAGATAGAGCTTCCAGTTTTCCGTCGCGCGCCACGCCTTGCCGAAGGCGGCGTAGAGCGCCTCCGCCTCCTGCTTTTCCATAATGCGCTCGCCGTAGGGCGGGTTCGTGACGATAATGCCGTTTTCCGTTTTTCGCGCAAACTGCGCCGCGTCCGCGACGGCAAACTGCACAACGTCGTCCGCACCGGCGCGGCGGGCGTTTTCGCGCGCGAGGGCGATCGCCTTGGGGTCGATGTCGGAGGCGAAGATGCGGTAATCGCCGGAAAATTCGCGGGCACGGGCTTCCTCGCGCACGCGGTCCCAGATCGGCTTTTCAAAGCCGTGCCAGCGCATGGCGGGAAACTCGCGGTTCAAGCCCGGCGCGCGGTTTTTTGCGATGAGCGCCGCCTCGATGGGGATGGTGCCGCTGCCGCAGAAGGGGTCGGCAAAGTCCTCCCGCCCGCGGTAGCGCGAAAAGCTCACGAGCGCGGCAGCCATCGTCTCCTTCAGCGGCGCGGCGTTGTGCGCCGGGCGGTAGCCGCGCTTATGCAGTCCCTCGCCGGAGGTGTCGATGCAGAGGGAGACGCGGTCCTTCATAATGGAAAACTGCACTTGATAGAGTGCGCCGTCCTCCGGGAACCACGAGAGTCCGTAGACGCTCTTGAGCCGCTCCGCGATCGCTTTTTTGATGATCTTCTGGCAGTCGGACACGGAAAAGAGCTTGCTGTTCAGACTGTAGCCCTTGACGGGGAAGGCGCCGTTTTTCGGGATGAGCATCTCCCACGGCAGCGCCTTCGTGCCCTCGAAGAGCTCGTCGAAGGTCATCGCATCGAACTGGCCCAGCTCCACGAGCACGCGCTCGCCGACGCGCAGGCAGATGTTCGCCTTCGCGACCGCGGCGGCGTCGCCGGTGAAGTAAACGCGGCCGTTCTCCGCGGCGACGTTCTCGAATTTCATATGCCGCAGCTCACCGGCGATCGGGGACTCCAGACCCAGCAGGCAGGGCACGCAAAGGGTGTAATTCATAGAAAACCGTTATCTTTCTTCGCGGAAATACGCGATGCCGAGACTCTCCGGCGGCTGATTTTCGCGCTTGTTGCGCATGCTGGTGAAGATCAGCACGATGATGGTCACGACGTAGGGCAGCATCTTGTAGAGCTCCTTGATGGAGAGGTTGGTGCCGCTCGGAATGTAGAGGTAGAGAATATAGAGCCCGCCGAAGAGGATGGACGCGAGCACGCCGACGTTCGGACGCCAGATCGTGAAGATGACGAGCGCGATGGCGAGCCAGCCGCGGTCGCCGAAGGCGTCGTTGCTCCAGACGCCGCAGGCGTAGTCCATGACGTAGTAAAGTCCTCCGAGACCGGCGATCATGCTGCCGGTGCAGGTCGCGACATATTTATAGCGGGTGATGTTGATGCCGGCGGCGTCCGCCGTCGCGGGGCTCTCGCCAACGGCGCGCAGCTGAAGACCCGTGCGCGTGTGGCGCAGGATATAGGCGCAGACGAGCGCGACGATGATCGCAACGTAGGCGAGGAAGCCGTAAGAGAGGAAGATCTTGCCGAACCAGCCGGTCGTCTCCGAAACGGCGAGGGAGCGGCGGAAGAAGGCGCTCGTGGCGCTCAGGGCGATGGAGGGGACCTCGCTGCCGCTCAGCTTGATGAGCGAGCCGCCGAAGAAGTTGCCGAAGCCGACGCCGAAGGTGGTCATGGCAAGGCCGGTGACGTTCTGGTTGGCGCGGAGCGTAACGGTCAGGAAGCAGTAGAGCAGGCCCATCAGGAGCGAGCCGAGCAGACAGCAGGCGAGCGGGATGGCGAGCGCCGGGAACGCGCGCAGCTCCGTCCCCGCCGTGCGGCAGGACTGCTCATAGAGGAAAGAGCCGATGACGCCGCAGATACCGCCGACATACATGATACCGGGGGTGCCGAGGTTCAAGTTTCCGGACTTTTCCGTCAGCGTTTCGCCGGTGGAGCCGAAGAGCAGCGGAATGCTCTGCGCCACGGCGCGGGGGATGAACGATACGATATCAAACATTGGACTGCTCCTCCTTTCTGCTGCCGCGGCGGAAGCGGATCTGGTAAGTGATGAAAAACTCGCTGCCGATGATGAAGAACAGGATAATACCGGTCAGGATGTCGCCGAAGGACTGGTTCAAGTTGAAGATCGTGGAGATCTCCGTCGCGCCGCGGTCCAAAAAGACGAGCAGGAAGCTTGCGAAGATCATAAAGATCGGATTGAACTTGGCGAGCCACGCGACCATAACGCCGGTGAAGCCTCTGCCGTCCGCGATGGTGGTGGTGATGGTGTGGTCCGTGCCGCCGACGAGGAGCAGACCCGCGATGCCGCAGATCGCGCCGGAGAGCAGCAGCGTGCGGAGGATGACCTTCTCCACCTTGATGCCGACATAGCGCGCGGTGCGCTCGCTCTCGCCGACGACGGCAATCTCATAGCCGTGCTTGCTGTAGCGGAGGTAGAGGTACATTGCGACGGTGATGACCGCGACGACGAGGATATTCAGCAGATATTTCTTGCCGCCGATGACGGGCAGCCAGCCCGCCTGCGTGCTCTGGTTGATGATGCCGATCTTGCCCGCGCCCTTCGGGACCTCCCAGACGATGACGAAAAACGCGACGAGCTGGGTCGCCACATAGTTCATCATGAGGGTGAAAAGCGTCTCGTTCGTGTTCCACTTGGCCTTGAAGAACGCCGGGATCAACGCCCAGATCGCGCCCGCGGCGACGGAGGCGACCACCATTGCGAGGATGAGCAGCGCGTTCGGGACCTTGTCGCCGATCAATATCATGCACGCCACGGCAGCGAGACCGCCGATGAGCACCTGACCCTCGCCGCCGAGGTTCCAGAAGCGCATCTTGAACGCCGGGGTCAGCGCGAGGGAGATGCAGAGCAGAATGGCGATGTTCTGGCCCAAGATCCAGAGCTTGCGCGGGGTGCCGAACGCGCCCTCGAACATGGTGGCGTAGACCTTGAGGGGGTTCAGCCCCGTGAGCAGCGTCGTCAGCACGGCGCAGAGGATGAGCGCGAGGACGATCGCCCCGGCGCGGATCGCCCACGCGCGGTACCACGGCAGCGCCTTGCGCTTGGAGATCTGAATGAGCGGCGCTTTTTGTTTATTCATCGGCTTCCCCTCCCAGCTTTGTCATCATCATGCCGACGCCGCGCTTCGTCGCGCCCCGTCCGGGCACGATGCCGCTGACCTTGCCGCCGCAGAGCACGAGGATCTTGTCGCAGAGCTCCAGCAGCACGTCCAGATCCTCGCCGACATAGACGACGGCGACGCCCTTTTCCTTCTGCTTATTGATCAGGTCGTAGATCATATACGAGGAGTTGATGTCCAGTCCACGGACGGCGTAAGCCGTCAGCAGCACGGTCGGCGCGGAGGAAATCTCGCGCCCGACGAGCACCTTCTGGACGTTGCCGCCGGAGAGACGGCGCACCGGTGTGGAAATGCCGGGGGTGCTGACCTCCAGCTCACGCACGACGGTCTCGGCGAGGTCGTGGGGGCTCTTGCGGTCCGTGAACAGGCTGCGCCCACGGCGGAAGGAGCGGAGCATCATGTTGTCGGCGAGGTCCATGCTGCCGACGAGCCCCATGCCGAGGCGGTCCTCCGGCACGAAGGAGAGGCTGACGCCCAAGTCCGCGATCTGGAGCGGGTCCTTGCCGATGAGCTCCTCGCGGTGTCCGTCGTCGCCGATATAGCTGATGGAGCCGCTCTCCACGGGCTGCAATCCCGCGATTGCTTCCAGCAGCTCCTTCTGACCGCAGCCGGAGATGCCGGCAACGCCGAGAATCTCGCCGCTGTTTGCCGTGAAGGACACGTCGTCGAGCTTCAGGATGCCGTCCACGCTGCGGACGGTGAGGTTCTTGACCTCGATGCGGGGCTTCGGGTCCACCGGTTCGGGGCGGTCGATGTTGAGCACGACGGGGTGGCCGACCATCATGTTGGTCATCTCCTGCGCGTTGGTCTCCTTCGTCAGCATGTCGCCGACAAAGTGGCCGTGGCGCAGCACGGCGACGCGGTCGCTGAGGTCCTCGACCTCGTGCATCTTGTGGGTGATGATGACGATCGCCTTGCCGTCGTCGCGCATGTTGCGCAGCACGGCGAAGAGCTTGTCCGTCTCCTGCGGGGTCAGCACGGCGGTCGGCTCATCGAGAATGAGAATGTCCGCGCCGCGGTAGAGCACCTTGACGATCTCGACCGTCTGCTTCTGGGAAACGGACATGTCATAGATCTTCTGCTTCGGGTCCACCTCGAAGCCATAAGCGTCGCAGATGGCGCGGATGCGCTTCGCGGCAGCGTTCAAATCCAGACGCCCCGGCTCCTTGAGGCCGAGGACGATGTTCTCCGCCGCGGTGAGCACGTCCACGAGCTTGAAGTGCTGGTGGATCATGCCGATACCGAGATCAAAGGCGTCCTTCGGCGAGCGGATGCTCACCTCCTTGCCGTCCACGAAGATCTGTCCGCCGTCCGGGTAATAAATGCCGGAGAGCATGTTCATCAGTGTCGTTTTTCCGCTGCCGTTTTCGCCCAGCAGCGCCAAAATTTCGCCGCGATAAATGTCCAGCCAGACCTTGTCGTTCGCGACCGTCGTGCCGAACACCTTGGTGATGTCCCGCATCTGGACCGCGGCTTGCTTCTGCTCCATAGACCTCAACTCCATCTTCTTCCGAATTTTTATCTCAGTTTTTTCGACATTTTTCTCATTATAACACAGTCTTTGCCCGGCGCAAAGGGCAGGACAAAAAAATTTTTGCCCTCCCCGCCGCGCCGCGGAAAAGCGCAGATACGGGAAGTCCCAAAAGGGGCTTCCCGTATTTATTGAAAGTTGCCTCGCAGAGTTCGCCGGCGCACCGGCGAATAAATTTCAATTCATTTTTCGGCGCGACACGTGCGTGCCGAAAAATTCTCTGCGCGGAGGGAACGTGCGCCCGCAGGGCGTGCGCTGAGCGGAGCGTTTCCCCTTCAAACGAGAGCCCAGCGAAGCGGGTCTCGTTTGAGTTTAATACGCGGTGTCGAGGAGGTTGATACCGTCGATCTGGAGCGTGAAGTACGGGGCGGAACGGGCGGTGGACTCGTGGAGATAACCGTCGGAGACGACCTCGGTGTCCGGGGTGTAAGCCGGGTCGGTGTCGACGTCAGCCATGAAGGAGTCGATCGCAGCGCCGTCCACGGTGAAGGTGGTGACGTCGAAGACGTGGGTGGTGCCGGCGATGAGAGCCTCGCGGACCTCGGCGACCTTCTCGGCGGTGCCGGCGGCAGCGGCGGCGTCGTTGAAGTCGGTCAGGACGACGGAGCCGGTCTCAAGGCTGCCGCACCAGTCGGTGTCGATGGTCTCACCGTTCATGACGCAGCCGATGGAGTAGACGAAGTAGGGAGCCCAGTCGATGCGGGAGGAGACGATGAAGGTGTTCGGGCAGGCGGCGACGGTGGAGCCGTTATAGGAGACGTTGGGGACACCGGCGGTCTCGCAGGCGGTCGGAGCGCCCATGGAGTCGGCGTGCTGGCTGATCAGCTTGCAGCCGTTGTCGATGAGCTTGTTTGCGCCTTCCTTCTCGGCGGTCTCATCGTACCAAGAGCCGGTGAAGGTGACCTCCATGGTGACGGAGGGGCAGACGGAGCGGGCGCCAAGGTAGAACGCGGTGTAGCCGGAAACGACCTCGGCGTAGGTGTAAGCGCCGACATAGCCCATCTTGGCCTCGTCCGCGGTGAACTCACCGGCCTCGATCATCTCGTTGAGCTTCAGACCGGCGGCAACGCCGGCGAGGTAGCGGCCGTCATAGATGGAGGCGAAGGCATTGTGGAAGTTGCTGAGACCCTCGGTGTGCGCCTTGGTGCCGGTGGCGTGGCAGAACTGGACCTCCGGGAACTCCTTGGCGGCCTCGATCATGAAGTCCTCATGGCCGAAGGAGTCGGCGAAGATGTAGGTGCAGCCCTTGTCGACGAGCTCGGCGGCGGCGTTGTAGCACTCCTGTCCCTCGGGAACGTTGGAGTAGATGAAGTAGTTCTCCTCGCTGATGCCGAGGGTGGCGCAGGCTTCCTTCGCAGCGTTGATGAAGTTCAGGTCATAGGTGGAGTTTTCGTCGTGCAGGGTGATGAAGCCGACCTTGATGTCGCTCTTGGTCTCGGACGGGCTCTCGCTGCCGCCGGAGGGCTGCTGGGTCTCGTTGCCGCCGGACGGGGCGGTGGTGTTGGTCGGGGTGTCGTTGTTCTTGCCGCCGCAGCCGGCAAGCATGCCGATGGCGAGAACCAGAACGAGCGCGATCGCAAGGATCTTTTTCATTTGAATGTTCCTCCTGATTTTTTTCGTTTTCCTCTGTGGTTTGTTGTTTCTTCTTTTTATGTTAAGGGGTTTTGCTGACAAAAGGAAATCGCCCAAGGCCACTTTAGCTTTTCGGAAAAGTGTTATGAGCGAAAGCGGATGCTCCCACCATCCATCGACTCGATCACGGCGAGGGACTCGACGCGGAGACCCTGCGCGCGCAGCGCGTCTCCCCCGCCTTGGAAGCTCTTTTCAATTGCGATGGCAGCGCCGACCGCCTCCGCGCCCGCCTGCTCCACGAGAGCGAGCAGTCCGCGCAGCGCGGCGCCGTTTGCGAGAAAATCGTCCACGAGCAGGACGCGCTCGCCGGCTTGGAGATAATCCCGGCTGACGACGACGGTGTAATCCGTGCCGTGGGTGAAGGAGTGGACCTCGGTGGAATAGACGGAGCCGTCCACATTGCTGGTCTTGTGCTTCTTGGCGAAGACCATCGGGACGCCGAGCTCCATCGCTGCCGCGGCTGCGATGGCGATGCCGCTGGACTCGATGGTGAGCACCTTCGTCACGCCGCTGCCGGCGAAGAGCCGGGCGATCTCCTCGCCCATCTCGCGCAGGAACGCAGTGTCGATCTGCTGGTTGAGGAAGCTCCCGACCTTCAGAACGCCGCCGGGCAGAACCTTGCCCTCGGCAAGAATTTTCTCCTCCATACGCTGCATTTCTGTGTCACGCTCCTCTCGAAAAATTCACCGGAAAAACAAAAACGGCAGGCAAAATAACGACTGCCTGCCAGAAAAGGAAACGCGGAAAAAGCAAACACCCGTCACGCAAAGAGCATTTTGCACAAGGGGCGTCTGAATTTTGAGCTTCCTGAGGACCAATAGTCGTGACTGAAACGGCGTCACGGTAGAAACATTCGGGCCATCTATCCGAACCTATACTGGCGAGGTATTTTGTTTTTCTGTCTTCACTCTAACCGAAATTTCCGGGCTTGTCAACCGGTTTCGGCGCTTTTTGCGTTTTTTGGTGACAACGCAGAAAGCGCCGCTTATTTTTCGACCCTCTTCGTCCAAATTCACAATGTGTTCACACTTTTCCGCCGAGCGCCGCCGCACCGATGATCCCGGCGTCGTTGCCGAGGGCTGCGGGCAGGATGGGCGGCAGCAGCGCCGCATCGCGGACGAAAAAGTGCGACGCGGCGTAAGCGCGCACGGGCGCAAGCAGCGCCTCCCCCGCCCCGGCGACACCGCCGCCGAGCAATATCACCTCCGGGAACAGCGCGTTCATCAGATTGACGAGCCCGACGCCGACATACTCCGCGTAGCGTGCGGTGACGGCGCGTGCCGCGGCGTCGCCCGCGGCGGCAGCGGCATAGATGCTGCGCCCGTCGAGCTTGGCTATGCGCGCGAGCGCGCTCTCCGGGTGGGCGGCAGCGGCGGCTTGCGCCTGCCGGATGAGCGCCGTGGCGGAGGCGTAAGCCTCCCAGCAGCCGCGCTCGCCGCAGGAGCATGCCTCGCCGTCCATAGCGATGCACATGTGCCCGAACTCGCCGCCGAGCGTCCGGTGGCCGGAGAAAATTTTCCCGCCGATGACGAGCCCGCCGCCGACGCCGGTGCCCAGCGTGATGAGCAGCGCGCTGTCGCAGCCGCGGGCGGCTCCGGCGACGACCTCGCCCAGCGCAGCGCAGTCCGCGTCGTTGCCGACGAAGGCGGGCAGCCCCGTCCGCTCGCGGAGCAGCGCGCTAAGCGGCACGCTCTCCCAGCCGAGGTTATGCGCGTTGCGCACGACGCAGTTTTCCATATCGCAGTTGCCCGGCGAGCCGACGCCGACCGCCGTGCAGTCGATAAGCGCCGCGCCCGCCGCGTCCAGCGCGAGCGCGATACAGCGCACGATGTCGTCCGCCACGCCAGATGCGCCGCGGGACGGGTCCGTCGGCACCGAGGCGCGCCCGACAATGCGCTGCGCGCCGTCGACAATGCCGACCGCGATGTTCGTTCCGCCAAGGTCCACGCCGATCCGATAACTCATAAGCTTTCCCCTCCGCTCACCTTTTTGTTCCGGACTTAAAGTATAACGGCTCCGGCGGAAAAAAGCAAGGGCTCGCCGGGGCGCTGTTTTTCTATGCTCACAGGAATTTATCCAGCTCCGCCTCCACGTTTTTGCGGCGGCGGAAGCGCGGCTTATCATAGACCCTGCCGCGGGCGACGACCATATCGACCCGGCGCAGGGCGCGGAGATCGGCGAGCGGGTCGGCGGCGGTGACGATCATATCCGCGGCCTTTCCGGGCGCGAGAGAGCCGGTCACGCCGCCGAGCCCGGCGAGCTCCGCACTGCGCGCCGTGGCGGTAAAAAGCGCGAAGCGGCTCGTGACGCCGACGTATTTCCGGAAATACACCAGCTCGCGCCAGAAATCGTACTGCGTTATCCACGGGCAGCCGACGTCGTTGCCGAGCACGACCGGAATGCCCGCCGCGAGCGCAGCCTTGGCGCAGGCGATGATGCCCTCAAAGACCACGTTGCCGTTATACTGCTCCACCTCGCTCGCGTTCGTGATGCTGCGGTCAAAGAGCGCGTAGGGCAGCGCCGGGGAGAGCGTGGTGCAGAGAAATGCCCCGCGCTCGCGGAACAGCTCCAGAATGTGCGCATCCGGCGCAGCGCCGTGCTCGATGGAGTCCACGCCGTTTTCCAGCGCGACGCGCACGCCCTCCGGCGACTCTACGTGCGCCGCGACCCGATAGCCCATTTTATGCGCCGCATCGCAGACGGCGCGGACCATCTCCGGCGGCATTTTCAGCTCGCCGGGAACGCCCTTTTCCTTCGCGTCCAGCACGCCGCCCGTGATCATCAGCTTGATGAGATCCACGTGCTGCTCCTTCGCGCGGTCTAATTGCGCCAGCGCCTCGTCCACGCTGTGCGCCGCGACCGCGACGGAGCCCGCCATGTGGCCGCCGGGCACGGAAATGCCCTCGTTCGCGGCGAGGATGCGCGGACCGACGTGCCGCCCGGCGGCGATCTCGTCGCGCAGGCGGGTATCGAAATCGCCGAGCCCGCCGACGGTGCGGATGGTGGTGACGCCGCTCATCAGCTCGTCGCGCGCAAATCCGGCGACCATACCGTAAGCCACCGCGCGGGTTAGCCCGGTGGACATGATGGTCTTCACCAGCTTCTCGTTGTCGCGCTGCTTTTTCTGCGGCTTGCCGCTGCCGGCAAGGTGGACGTGCATATTGATGAGCCCCGGCATCAGATACCTGCCGCCGAGGTCGATCGTTTCATACCCGGTCGGGATTTTGCCCTCCGGCACGATGTCCGCGATGGTCTCGCCCTCGACGAGCACGGCGAGCCCGCGCTGCGGCTCCATCGTCTCCGTTCCGTCCAGAAGGACGCAGTTTTTGAATGCCTTTGCCATGATCATTCAGCCTCCGAAACAGCATTTTGTCCCGTTATACCACATTTTTCGCCGTTTGTACACAGCGTTCGCGGCGCGGCACGAAAAAAATCTGCCCTCCGCGAAAAAGGCGGAGGGCAGAGGGTGGCTTTTTTAGTTTACTTTCCGATCGCGCGCCAGAGGAAGGTCACGATCTGTGCGCGGGTGCAGCGCGCTTCGGGGCTGAAGGTGCCTTCACCGGTGCCCTCGGTGACGCCGTTTTCCACCGCCCATGCGACGGCGGCAGCGTAGTAAGCCTCCGGGTCCACGTCGTCAAACGCGGCGCTCGGCTCCGTCTTGGCGTTCAGCGCGCGGGCGAGGAAGGTCACCGCCTCGGCGCGGGTGCAGGGGCGAAGCGGGCTGAACGTGGTCTCGCCGGTGCCCTGCGTGACGCCGTTTTCGATCGCCCACGCGACCGCCTTGGCGTAGTAAGCGTCCGGATCCACATCGGCGAAGCGGACCTCTCCCGCCGCTTCGGGGTAGCCCGCGGCGCGCCAGAGGAAGGTCACGATCTGCGCACGGGTGCAGTCGCCGTCCGGGGCGAAGTGCGTGTCGTCCACGCCCTCGGTGACGCCGTTTTCCACCGCCCACTTGACGCTCTCATAGAAATAGTCGGCGTTCGCAACGTCCACGAAGAAGTTCAGCACGCTGTTGTCCTCCAGAAAGCTCGCCGTGACGGTCACACTGCCGGAGGGCATTCTGAAGCTGTATTTTCCGTCGCCGAGGTCGGTGAGCGCGAGCTCCTTGCCGCGGCTGTCGGTGACGGTGAGCGTTTCGAGCGCGTAGCCGCTCTCCGGCGTGACCGTGAGCGTCACGGTCTGTCCGTACTCCGCCCAGCGGCGGCGGCTGCTGACCGCGCCATGCTCGCTCTCGGCGATGCGCACCGCGTAAGTCGCGGGCGCGTCCTGCGCCGTGACGGTGATCTTGCCGGACTTGGTGCCGGTGTAGTTGCCGCTTGCCTCGAAGGTGTAGGGGATATAAAGCCCCTCGCCCGCTTTCAGCGCGCGCAGCATATCGGGGATATTCGCTTCGGTTTTCCCGTCTGCCAGATTGTATTCAAGCGTTCCCTCGACCGCCTCGCCGCCGATGCCGGTGAAGCGCGGCGCGGCGAAGCTGTCGCTGCCGGTCGTGATGGTCTGGGTCAGGTCCGTGACGTCGGTGAACTCGGCGCAGGGGGTAATGGTCGCCGTGAGGTTTTCAAACGTCGGCTGCGCCGCAATGACGTATTTATAAGCGTCCGCACCCGCAAGGCGGACCTCGCCTTTGACTGTCACGGTCTTATTCTCCCCGGCGTTCGCGTCCGTAAACGCCGCCGTCACGCCGGAAAAGTCGAGCGAAACGTCATCGCCGTCCGCCACGCCCTCCAGCGTCCCGGTCAACGTCGCCGCCGCGGTGCCGTTGTAGGTCTTGGACTCAGCGGTGATGTTGGTGACGGTGACGGACGTGGGCTGGAACGCGCTGAACACCACGGGGGTGCCGGTCACCGCCTGCGTATGTTCATCGGTGTCGGTGCCGTTCGCGCCGGTCTCGACGATGTTCTCGCCCAGCGAGAGCCGCCCCAGCTTCAGAACGATATTCCCGGCGCAGCCAGTATCGAAGGTCGACGTTCTGCCGTTGAAGGCGGCGGTATAATCATCGCCCCACATCCGGACGAGCGGCGTGGAAAAGCCGGTATATTCATCCACCGGGAACACGATGGGGGTGTTCTCGCCCCAGTACCACGACACGTTGAGCGTGCCGCCGTTCACGGTGAGGTTCTGGAGCCAGAGCGCGGAGCTGGCACAGAGCGTGCCGGAATACTCGTTTTTCTGCACACCTTCGCGCACGGTGAGGCTGCCGCTGTTGAGGGTCAGACCCTTGGCGCTGATCCGCCCACTCGTTACCGTGGCGCCGGTAATGCTGAACTGTCCGGCGCCATAGACCGTCCCAAGACTGACACGCGTGTCTTCACCCGACACGGTCAGAGTGGTCTCTGCGCTGTTATACATGCTGAGATTGCCCCAAACCTCCAGACTGCCGCCTGTGATCTCAATTCTTCCGCCGATCGCCGGACCGTTGCCAAATTTCTCGGACCACGCGGTGAGCGCAGCAGCGTCCCCAGCCGCGTGGCTCGCGATAATGCTACCGCCGCGCTGGATCAGATCACCGCCGGATATGTAGATTGCATTGTTGGACACGCCCATAACGTCGGCGCTGTCTGAAACTGTCAGATCGCCGTTCGAAACATAAATACCGTAAGAGAGTCCGCCGTGAGGGTCATTGGAATTTCCCGTCAGCTTGCCGCTGCCGGAGACGGAAACGCTCGACCCGTATGCGTAAACGCCGCGGGAGAAGGAGCTGTGTTTCTCGCCGTCTTCCGTGTCGTAGGACTTCCCGCCCGTGGCGGTCAGCTCGCCGCCGGTCACGGAAAGCCCGCTGCCCTTCGGCAGCTCAAGACCGATGGAAAACGCGCAGTCGCCGGAGATCGCCTCGCCGCCGATCAATGTGACCTTGCCGCCCGCGACCGTAACGGGTCCCTTCGCGTAAAGCGCCGTGGAGCAAGTCCATGCGTCGCCGGTGTTCGTGTGATTGCCGGATTGCACTTTAAGGCTGCCGGACCCTCGAATGGTCAGCGCGCCCTCGGCGTAAATGCCGTAAATATAAATGTCGTTGTGATAGCTCCCGGTCTCATTTGCCGCGGCGTCGCCGCCGCAAATGTTGTTCGACTTCCCGTCGGCGAGGACGATCGTGGTCCCCGCGGGCAGCTTCATCGCGGTCGTCGCCGTGGTCCGGAAGTCGACGCCGTTCAGCGTCAGCGTCTTTGTGGCGCTGTCCCACGTGGAGTCCGCCGCTTCGCTGTTCCACTTCGCCGCGTTGAGCAGCGCGAGCGCGCCGGCGGCGTTGGTCGTGAAGTCCGCCGTCCCGCTCGCCTTCGCCTCGTCGCCGTAAGCGCAGACGGCGAGCGCGAAGCACATACAGAGCGCAAGCAGGGCGCTCAGAAGCCGTTTCTTCATATTCAAGTTCCTCGCTTTCCGGAGAGCGCGTAGTGTGGTGAAAGCTCCCCGCTATGATTATACCGGAAGCCCTGCGTTTCCGCACCCGGCATTTCCGTTTTGTCACGGACAGCGCGGAAATCGCTTTACTTTTCGGCGGGAGGGCTTATAATGGAGAAAAACCTTACCGCGGAGGCTTTGATCCGATGTTTTCCGAACTGCTGAACGACTATATCACGCGCCTCGGCTGCTCCGGGCGCGAGCTTGCCGAGGCGAGCGGGCTCTCCGCCGCGACGGTGAGCCGCTACCGCAGCGGCGAGCGGAGCCCGGAGAGCGAGAGCGAGCGCGCCAAGCTCGCCGCGGGCATCGCCCGGCTCGCCGCCGAGCGCGGCGTCGCGCTTACGGAGACGGCTGTGGCGGCGGATATCGCCGCCTGCTTCCCGGCGGAGGGGCTCGATTTCGAGCATTTCCGCGCCAATTTCAGCGCCCTGCTGAGCGCGGCGGGGCTGAGCCTCTCCGAGCTTGCGCGCGGCACGAATTACGATGCGTCCTATCTCTCCCGCATCCGCAGCGGCGCGCGGCGTCCGGCGGAGCCGGAGCGCTTCATCGCCGCGGTCGCGGGCTTCGTCTCGCGCCGCTGCGAGACCGGCGCGGAGCGCGCCGCCCTCGCCGAGCTCATCGGCGCGGAGCCGGACGCGGAGCTCTATCCCGCGCTCGCCGCGTGGCTCGGCGGCAGCGCCGGGGCGCAGGGCGGCGGCGTGGAGTCCTTCCTCCGGAAGCTGGACGAATTTGACCTGAACGAATACATCCGCTCCACGCATTTCGACGAGCTGCGCGTGCCCGCCGCGCCGTTTCAGCTGCCCATCGCGCGCACCTATTACGGGCTGGAGCAGATGCGCGCCGGGGAGCTCGATTTTCTGAAGGCGACGGTGCTGAGCCGCGCGGACGCGCCGGTGTTCCTCTGCTCGGACATGCCGATGGACGATATGGCGGAGGACGCGGACTTCAAGCGCAAATATATGCTCGGTATGGCGCTGATGCTGAAAAAGGGGCTGCATCTGGACGTGGTCCACAACCTCGACCGTCCCTTCGGCGAGCTGATGCTCGGACTGGAGGGCTGGATCCCGCTTTATATGACGGGCCAGATCTCGCCTTTCTACCTCCGCGGCGTGCAGAACAATGTCTACTGCCATTTTCTGAACGTCTCCGGCGCGGCGGCGCTCTCCGGCGAGTGCATCGCGGGCGCGCACGCGCAGGGGCGCTATGAGCTCGTCAAGGGCGGCGAGGCGCTGCGCTATTACCGCAGCCGTGCGGACGCCATCCGCCGGAAGGCGCTGCCGCTCATGGAAATTTACCGCGCCGAACACGCGGCGGCGCTGCGCGCCTTTCTGCTGGCGGACGCCCGCGTCCCCGGCGAGCGCCGCCGTCTGCTCGCCGCCCCGCCGCTCGCCGTGCTGCGGGAGGAGACGCTGCGCGGCTTTCTGGCTGCGCGCGGGCTGCCGGAGGCGGAGCAGCGGCAAATTTTGGACCGCGCCGCGGCGCAGCGCGCCCGGCTGGAGACCGTGCTGGCGCACAGCACGGTGGCGGACGCCTTTCCCGCGCCGGCGGAGGAGGATTTTGAGGTCTATCCGCCCTCCCTGCCGCTCTCGTCGCTGTTTTTTGACCGCGACCTCCGCTATACGCCGGAGGAATACGCCCGCCACCTCGCCGACGCGCACGATTTCGCCGCGTCCCACCCCGGCTACACCGTCCGCGAGAGCGCCGCGAGCCTCCGCAACATCTCCATCGCCGTCCACGCCGGAAAATGGGCGATGGTCTCCAAGAGCAACTCCCCCGCGATCCATTTCGTCATCCGCTACCCCAAGCTCCGCGCCGCGCTGGAGGCGTTCGTGGGGAAACGGGAGGGGTAAGTGCCGCGGCGGTGCCTCATAAAATTAAGGACCGCCTTTCATCCCAAGATGGAAGGCGGTCCCTTATTTCAATCACTCCCCGAACGCCCGCCAGAGGAACGTTACGATGTGTGCCCTTGTGCAGGGGTCATTGGAGCCGAACTCGGTCTCGCTGACGCCCTCGGTGATGCCGTGCATGTAGCACCACGCGGTGGGCTCATATGCCCAGTCGACCGTGTCCGTGAAGGGCAGGCGGAACATCCACGCGCCGGTGAAGCCGCCGCCGCGCCGCTGGATCTCGCGGTAGATCATTGCGACCGCCTCCGTGCGGGTGCAGACGCGGTCCGGCTCAAAGCCCGTGCCGGTGCCGAGCACGACACCGTTTTCCGCCGCCCACGCGACCGCCTCGGCATAGTAAGCGTCCGGGTCGACGTCGGCGAAGTCCGCCGCGCGCTCCAGTTCGGGGCTGCCCGCGGCGCGCCAGAGGAACGCCGCGATCTCGGCGCGGGTGCAGGGGCGGTCGGGCGCAAAATGCAGTGCGTCCGCGCCGGCGGTGATCCCGTTTTCCGCCGCCCATTTGACCGCGTCATAATAGAACGTGTCGTTCGGGACGTCTACAAAGAAGTTCAGCACGCTGTTGTCCTCCGCGAAGCTCGCCGCGACGGTGACGCGGCTGCCGGGCATGCGGAAGCTGTATTTTCCGCCGCCGAGGTCGGTGAGCGCGATCTCCTTTCCGCTCCGGGTCGTCACGGTGAGGGTCTCCAGCACACAGCCGTCCTCCGGCGCGGCCGTGAGCGTCACGGTCTGACCATAGGAGGCGCTGCGGCGATTGCTGCTGACGGAGCCGTGCTCCGCTTCCGCCACGGTGACGGAATAGGTCGCGGGAGAGACGGTGATCCTGACCGTGCCCGTCACGGGCAGATACTTTTCATCCTCCGCCGGCTCGAAGGTCCAGTCCGCGTCATATTCGCCGATTTCCGGCACTTCGTCGGGATTGACCCACTCGAACGTGCCCGCCACCGGAGTGCCGTTACAGCTCATCTCGCCGGAGAGGGCGATGGCGGAGAGCTTCTCGCCGTAAATGAGCGCCGTCCGATCGGGCGTCGCCGTGCCGGTGGGGAGGAGCTTGTTCTTGGCGTCCACGCTGATCTTCAGGATGAAGTCCCTGTAGTTCGCGGAATGGACGGTCAGCTGAATTTCGCCTGCGCTGCCCTCGGTGTCGCTGTCCACATACACGATCGGCAGCGTCAGCGTGCTTCCGCTGACCGTTGCCGGATCCTGCATATTGTCGTAATACCTGCCGATACCAAGCTGTTTGTCCGTAAAGGTCACGCCGCCGAAATCGCGCGGTGAGGCAAGTGCGGGAAGATACTCTCTCAGGTCGATCTCATAGGTTTTCTGATGCCTGTTCAGGATGGTGATGGTCTTGGTGGAAATGGCATAGCTGCCGATGCTCGCCTTTTTGATGGCTGTGTCACCGACTTCCGCATGGTTGGTCTCAGTCCGGTAAAAGGCCCCGGTATCATAGCCTTTGCCAAGGGCAAAGTTGGTCTCGTTCAGCTTGAGCGTGTATCTCACCTTTTTCGCTTCGCTTGCGTTTGCCGTTGTCTTCTCGTTATAATCCTCATACAGCGGATCGGTGATCTCATAATTGACCCGACTGACGAGAAGGTCCTCGGTCTTGCCGCCGATGTCGAACGAGAACCCGGTGATCTTGACCGTCGCGGTCGCCGTGCCGTTATATTCCTTGCTTAGCGTGCTGTCGTCAAGGATGGGATAGATCACCTTCGGCTCGACCGTCACGGTGTAGGACGCGCCGGTCACGTAGCCGTTGCTGGTTGCCTCCACCGTGTAGGTGTAGTCTCTGGCGTCCAGCGCGGCGTCGGTGGTGTAGGACGCGCCCGTTTCGCCGGAGATCGCCGTGCCATTCCGGTACCACTGGTAGGTGACATTGGCGGGTTTGGTGTCCATCTCCGCCGTGAGCATGACGGAGCCGCCGTAAGTCATGCTGCTGTCACCGGTAACGTGCAACCCTTTGAAGGGCGCGTCGGCGACGGTGACGTTTTGGAGCACCTTATAGGGATAGTCGGGGTTGGCGTAAACGTCTTCCGTAACATCGGCTGTGCCGGCAAAGGTGCCGCCCGACTTCCGATAGCCCTTGCCGGCGGCGAGCATCGCCGCATACTGCGCATAGCCGATGTTGTCCAGCTTTTTGACCGTTTGATCCTCAAGCTCCTCATACGCCCTGACCCAGATCTCGCCGAAGCTGCCGCCGCTGAGAGTCACGTTGTCCCAGCAGTAAGCCGCGACGTCCAGCGTGCTGCAGCTGCCGCCGCTGGCGGTCAGCTTGCCGCCTTTATAGATATGGATAAAATCGCAGCTGCCGCCGTGAATTTTCGCCTCACCGCCGGAATGGATGTAGATTCTGCGATTCATTCCGGGATAACTATTCTCATATTCTGCGCCGCTGACAGTCAGTGTGCCGTCAACGTTCACGTCGCCGAACCTGCCGCCGATCAATTCCGCCTGCGCGCCTGCCTTGATTTCCATCGGACAAGCGATCGTGCCGCTCCTCAGCGTAAGCTTGCCGCTTTCTACGATCACATCGCAGGCTGCTTTGTTTTCGATCGTGCCGCCGTTGATGATCGCCTCGCCGCCGCGGACGTACAGTTTGTGCTCGTCGATGAGACCGCCGCTTCCAAGGGTGAACGTTCCGGCATTGACATACGTATGGCTCTTGACGCCGGCATTGGTCACGTTGACCGCGCCGCCGTCGACCGTAAGCGTGCCGGTCAGCATACCGCCGGTGGCGGTCACATTGCCGTCCTTGACGGTGAGATTCTTGACTATGCTGCTGCTCCCATTCACGGTCAGCGTGCCGCCGTCGACGGTGCTGCCGCTGGCAATGATGCCGTCGCTTTCGACGGTGCAGTTGGTCAGGGTCGCCGCGCCGCTGTAAACGCCGAACGAGCAGCTGAGCTTGACATTCTCGGCGATCAGCGTACCGCCGTTCTGGACAGACAGCGTGAGACCAACCTGAACACTGCTGCCGGAGAGATCGACCGTGCCGCCGTCGGCGGCAAGAATGCTGTAAGTTCCGCCGCCCAGAACCGCGCTGCTCCCGGTCTTGACCAACACTTGGGTGAAGCTGATGGCGTTTGCGGCTGTTTTCCCGCTGTCATAATATTCCGGCGCCGTCAGCGTGCCGCCGTTTTCCACGACGACGATGGGGTCGAATGCCGCAGGGCCGCCGCCGCTCAGTCCGGCGCTGATGAACGTGACGCTGCCTTTGACCCTAAATAAGAAGCTGTAGCGATTAGGGACAGAGCCAAGGAGTTCAATGGTCAGATCTTTATCGACGGTGAACTCCTTGGTCTCGGTGGTGTCGAAATTCAGAATGCCTACCGTGTCGCCGTCCTCGGCGGCGTTGAAAGCATCCTGAACGGTCTCGTAGTACTGCATCCCGCCATTCGAGGTCACGCGCGCGGCAAAGGTCTCATTCTCCGCGCTCGCCCCGACGCAGAGCGCGCCCAGCGCGAGGATGAGCGCCAGCGGATTTCATTCAAAAGCTGCGTTTCCCGCCGCGTTGATGCCTTTTTTTGACGGGCGAAAAAAGACCGCCCGTGGGCGGTCTCAGCTTGTCAAAGAACTTCCAAACCGCCCCGGTTTCTGGTATAATGGAAGAAACG
>CAVJGI010000034.1:0-20913 GCA_963649145.1 Ruminococcus bicirculans (ex Wegman et al. 2014)
GCGTCGTTATTCTCGCTGCCGCGCAGCGCGGCGGCGGCGAAGCCCGCGCCGAACTCAATGCCCTTGACGGCGGGAATGCCGAACACGGCGGCGGCGATGCGGTTTTCCATGCCGCCGAACATCGGGTCGCCGAGCCCGGCGGGAAGCCCCAGCACGGCGCACTCGATGACGCCGCCGACGCTGTCGCCCTCCGCGCGCGCCGCGGCGATGGCGGCGCGCATCTGCTCGCCCCGCGCGTCGTTCACAACGGGGAAGGGCTTGGCCGCAGTGGAGCCCGTCAGCGCGCCCTCATCGGCGACGTCGGCAATGGCGGCGATGCGGCTGATGACCGCGATGCCCTCGCGCGACAAAAGCTGGAGGCAGATCCCGCCCGCGATGCAGAGCGGCGCGGTGAGCCGACCGGAAAAGTGCCCGCCCCCGGCGGCGTCCTGCGCGCCGGAATACTTCACCTCCGCGGTGTAATCCGCGTGTCCCGGCCGCGGGCGGCGGCGCAGCGCGGCGTAGTCGCCGGAGCGGGTGTTCGTGTTGCGGATGACCGCCGTGAGCGGCGCACCGCAGGTGACGCCGTTTTGGAGCCCGCAGAGGATCTCCGGCTTGTCCTCCTCGCGCCGCGGGGTGGACCAGTCATTCTGCCCCGGCGCGCGGCGGTCCAGAAAGCGCTGGAGCGCTTCCGTGTCCACCGGCTCTCCGGCGGGGATGCCCTCCATCGTAACGCCGACGGCGGGCGCGTGGGATTGGCCGAAAATGGTGATGCGCAGGTTTTCTCCGTAGCTGCTGCTCATGCCGAGCCTCCCTTCAATTGCTGAAAATCGTCCCAGAAGCGGGGGTAGGATTTCGCGGCGCATTCGCTGTCCGGGATCGTGACGGGTGCGGTGCTGACCGTCGCGGCGACGGCGGCTGCCATCGCGATGCGGTGGTCGCGCCATGGGTCGGCGGTCCCGCCGGCGAGCGCGGGGCTGCCGGTGATGACGAGCCCGCTTTCGAGCTCCGTGACGCGCCCGCCGAGGGCGCGGAGCATCGCGGCGGTGCTTTTCAGACGGTCGGACTCCTTCAGGCGGAGCCGCCCGGCGTTTTCGATGCGCGTCTCGCCTGCGGAAACGGCGGCGACGACGCTGAGGACCGGGATGAGGTCCGGGATGGGTCCGGCGTCGATCGTGACGCCGCGGAGCGCGCCGCGCCGGACGGTGACGGCGTCCGCCGCCGTCTCGATCTCCGCGCCGAAGGCGCGCAGGATGTCCAGCACGGCGCGGTCGCCCTGCGCGGAGGAGAGGGAGAGCCCGCGGACCGTCACGCCCTCCGGCGAGAGCGCCCCGGCGCAGAGGAAAAACGCCGCGCCGGACCAGTCGCCCTCCACGCGCATTTCCGCCGGAAGGCGGCAGACCTGCCCGCCGGGGATGCGCCACATCTGCCCTTGCTTTTCAAAGATAATGCCCGCCGCGCGCAGCGCCGCCTCCGTCATGGCGACGTAACCGGCGGACTCCAGCGGTCCCGTGACGGTCAGAGCGCTGTCTCCGTCCAAGCGCGGGAGCGCCATCAGGAGCCCGGAGATATACTGCGAGGAGACGTTGCCGGGGAGCGAAAACTCACCCGACGTGAGCCGCCCGGCGCAGTGCAGCAGCGCGCCGCGGCGCTCGATGCGCATCCCGTGTTCGCGCAGCACCGTGTCCAGCGGCGCGAGGGGCCGCTCCGGGAGCCTGCCCTGCATCTGGAAAACCGCCCGCGCGCCCAGCGCGCCGACGAGCGGCAGCAGAAAGCGCAGCGTGGAGCCGCTCTCCCCGCAGGGGAGACGGACTTCTTCGTCGGGAACAGATGCACACGGCTTTACGGAAAAGCGCTCCGGCGCAGTTTCCCGGATGTCCGCCCCCAGCGCCCTCAGGCACGCCGCGGTTGCCAGAATATCCGCGGAAGCGCCGCCGCAGAGGAGCTCGACGGGTTCCGCGCCAAGCGCGGCGCAGATGAGCAGGCGGTGCGCCTCGGATTTCGACGCCGGAACGGTCACGCAGCCGCTCCGCGCGCCGGGCGCGATGGTCGTCGTCATGCCGCACCTCCGTCCCGCAGCCAGTCGGCTATCTCCGCCGCCGGGACCGGCAGGATGCGGCAGCTGCCGACCGCCTCCGGCACGATGAGATTCACCGCGCCGCCCGCGCGCTTTTTGTCCGTCATCGCGGCGGCGGCGAGCGCGTCCGCGGGGTATTCCGTCCCGGTCGGGAGATCGTATTCTTTCAAAATGTCCAGCAGCCTGCCCAGCACCTCCGGGGCACAGAGCCCGCGCTTTACCGCCGCGCGGGTGACGAGCGACATCCCGGCGGCGACGGCGCAGCCGTGGGGCACGGCAAGGCCGCTGCATGCCTCGATCGCGTGGCCGAAGGTATGGCCGAGGTTCAGCTTCTGCCGCGCCCCGGTGTCAAATTCGTCCGCCGCGACCACGCGGCGCTTATATTCCACGCAGGCGGCGATGACGGTCTCCAGCTGCTCCCGCACCGGCGTTCGGCGCAGAGAGTCAAAAAACGCGGCGTCGTAGAGCATCCCGTATTTGATGACCTCGCCGCAGCCGCAGCGGTATTCGCGCTCCGGGAGCGTGGCGAGCGTGTCGATGTCGCAGAGGACGAGGCTCGGCTGATAAAAGCAGCCCGCCTGATTTTTCCCGGTCGGCAGGTCGATGGCGGTCTTGCCGCCGACGGAGGAGTCCACCGCGGCGAGCAGCGTTGTCGGCACCTGCACGAAGCCGACGCCGCGCTGATAAGTCGCCGCGGCGAAGCCCGCAAGGTCGCCCACGACGCCGCCGCCGAGCGCGACGACCGTGTCGCTGCGCGTCAGGCCGCTCTCGCCGAGAAAGGCGAGCAGCGCGCCGTAATGGGCGAGGTCCTTGCTCGCTTCCCCGGCTGGGACGGCGTGGGTGACGACGCGGAAGCCCGCGCTTTCAAGGCTTTCGCAAAGCCGTGCGCCGTAAAGCGGGAGGACGTTCGTGTCGGAAATGACGGCGGCGGTGCGCCCGGCGGAGACGGCGGCGATGCGCGCCCCGGCTTCGTCCAGCAGTCCGCGGCGGATCAGAACGTCGTAGCTCCGCGAGGCGTTGATTCGGATCGCGGTCATCGTCCGTCCACCTCCGCCTTGCGCCGCCTGCCCTCGTCGAGCAGCCGGATGAGCTCCGCCCGGTCGTCCGCGGCGATCGCGGCGCGGTATTCCGAGAGGCTCTGCATCAGATGGTCGAGCTCCGCGAGCAGGTAGTCGCGGTTTTCGAGAAAAAGCTCCGACCACATGTTCGGCTCCAGCCACGCAACGCGTGTGAGGTCCTTGTAGCTCCCGGCGGAAAAGCCCTTGTGCGCCATAGCCGCCGGGCTTTTGATATAGGCGTTGGAGACGATGTGGGCGAGCTGGGAGGTGAAGGCGATCATCGCGTCATGCTCCTCCGCCGTCGTGACGGAAAAGCGCCCGAAGCCCGCCGGGGCGAGCAGGGTCTTCACGCGGCCCAAAAGCGCGATATCGTCCCGGTCGGGCGGAACGAGCACCATCGGCGCGCCGTGGTAGAGATTTGCGCGGGAATATTTGAAGCCGGAATTATGCGTGCCCGCCATGGGGTGGCCGCCCACAAAGGTGACGCCGTGTTCCGCCGCGACGGGGAAGCAGGCGGCGCAGACAACGCGCTTCGTGCCGCAGCAGTCGACGACGACGGGCTTCGGTCCGATATGCGCCGCCGCTTCGCGGAAATATTCGATGGAGGCTGCGGGGTAAGCGGAGAGCAGGATCAGGTCGCAGTCCGCGAGCGCTTCCGCCGTTAGCTCGCCGTTTATCGCGCCGCTCAGCGCGGCGAAGTCCAGCGTGCTGCGGTCAATGTCGTGGGCGAGCACCTGCCAGCCGGCTTCACGGTAAGCCTTGGCGAAGGAGCCGCCGATCAGCCCAAGGCCGACAATGCCGACGGTGCTCACGCGAGCACCTCCCGCACGGCGCGAACGCGCTTCGCGAGCGCCTCGTATTCCTCCGGACGCAGGCTCTGTGCGCCGTCGCAGAGGGCGTGGATCGGGTCGTTATGCACCTCGATGATGAGCCCGTCCGCACCCGCGGCGGTCGCCGCGAGCGCCGTCGGCGGCACGAGGCGGGCAATGCCGGTCGCGTGGCTGGGGTCTACGATGACGGGCAGGTGGGTTAGCTCGTGCAGCATGGGCACGGCCGCAAGGTCCAGCGTGTTGCGCGTGTAGTCGTCAAAGGTGCGGATGCCGCGCTCGCAGAGAATGACCTGCTCGTTGCCGCCCGCCATGACGTATTCGGCGCTCATCAGCAGCTCCTTGAGCGTGCTGGCGAGCCCGCGCTTGAGCAAAATGGGCTTGGGCTGGCGCCCCAGCTCCTTTAAAAGGTCGAAGTTCTGCATATTCCGCGCGCCGACCTGAATGAGGTCCACGTCCTCGAAAAGCGGCAGATGCTCCACGCCCATGATCTCCGTAACGATGGGCAGTCCGGTCTCCTGCCGGGCGATCTTGAGCAGCTCCAGCCCCTGCGCCTTCAGACCCTGAAAGTCGTAGGGCGAGGTGCGCGGCTTGAACGCGCCGCCGCGGAGCAGGTTCGCGCCCGCCGCCTTCACCGCCTGCGCAATGCCGACGATCTGCTCCTCGCTCTCCACGGAGCAGGGGCCCGCGATCATGGCGAAATGCCCGCCGCCGACCGGCACGCCGCTGACGTCCACGACCGTGTCGTCCGGGTGGAACTTGCGGTTGCAGCACTTGAACGGCTCCGTCACGCGCGTCACGGAGTCCACGATGCCGAGGCTGCCGATGAGGTCCATATCCACGCGCGTCGTGTCGCCCACGAGACCGAGGACGGTCTGGTACATCCCTTCGGAAATGTGGATATTGAGCCCCTGACCTTTCAGCCAGTCGATGAGCTGGTCGCGCTTATCCTGCGCGACGCCGTGCTTTAATACAACGATCATAATTATAGTCTCCTTGCCTTCGGCGGAAAATAAAAAATGCGGCACAGGCTAACCCTGTGCCGCACGAAAACATTCCTTTTACCGAACGTATTTTTGCACCACAAATCAGCCTTACTACGCGGACATAGTAAAGTAGAAATAATAGGGCGCAAAAATCTTGGTCATAAAGGCTTATTCTCCGTCAAGAAATATTGATGGCTAAAGTATAAGAACTTTGCGGGAAATTGTCAACCGGAAATTTGCACAAAATAGGGGAATGTTCAGGCAGAGTATGTAAAAAAACTGCGGTCCCATTGCAGGACCGCAGTTCTATGGTGGACGATACAAGACTCGAACTTGTGACCTCCCGCACGTCAAGCGGATGCGCTACCAGCTGCGCCAATCGTCCATTTTGTCACCAGCGAGGGTTATTGTACCAAAGTACTGGGAAAATGTCAAGCGTTTTTTTCGGAAAATCCGCATTTTTTGCGCGGGGCGCTTGCAGCGCGGGGCGGCGGGTGGTATAATGGCGCAAAATCCGACCGAGGAGGACACTTTTTCTATGACGAACAGGCAGAAATTTTCCAGACTGCACAAAATTCTGGACGAAGCGGCGGTCTACGCCCGCACGATCGGCAAGCTGAGCTTCGATATGAGCTGCTGCGCGCCGGAGGAGGGCATGGAGCAGGCGGGGCAGGACATGGCGGAGGTCGGCAGGCAGTATTATAAGCTGATGCACTCGAAGACCTATGAGCGCCTCCTGACGGAGCTGCATGCGGACAGTGAGGGGCTGACCCCGGTGCAGAAAAAGGTCGTGGAGCAGCTCTGGGACCACTGGAAAAGGGTCAAGAACATCCCCGCGGAGCTCGACCACGAGATGCAGCTGGAGTCCAACCGCGCTTACGCCAAGTGGCTGGAGGCGAAAAACGCGAGCGATTTCAGTATTTTCCGCGACAGCTTCGCCGCGCTCATCGGCTATACGCGCCGGACCATCGACCTGCGCGACGAGAAGAAGGCAACGTATTACGACACCTGCCTCGACGACTATGAAAAGGGCGGCTCCATCGAACAGCTGGACGAATTTTTCGGCGCGCTCAAGGCGCGCATCGTGCCGCTTTTGGCGCGCATCGGGCGCGAGGGCAAGCCCATCCGCGAAGATTTCCTGACCCGGCCCTGCCCCATCCCGCAGCAGGAGGCGTTTTCCAAGTATCTGCTGGAGCTGGAGGGCCTGCGCACGAAGGCGCTCGTGCTCATGACGACGGAGCACCCCTTCACGACGAACTTCGGACCCCACGACGTGCGCGTCACGACGCACTATTATGAGGAAAACTTCATCTCCAACATCTTCACCACGCTCCACGAGGGCGGACATGCGCTCTTTATGCAGAACGAGCCGGAGGAGTTTTACCGCGAGCACGCCGCGGACGGCATGACGAGCGCCATGCACGAGTGCATCTCCCGCTTTTACGAAAACCTCATCGGCAGAAGCGAGGCGTTCATCCGCTTCGTCTACCCCAAGCTGCGCGAGGTGACGGGCGACACCTTCGCCGACGTCAGCGAGCGCGAGCTCTACGAGGCGGTCAACATCGCGCGCCCCGGTCTCATCCGCTGCGACGCGGACGAGCTGACCTACTGCCTCCACATCCTCATCCGCTACGAGCTGGAAAAGGCTTTCGTCAACGGCGAGATCACCGTGGACGAGATCCCGGCGCTCTGGAACGCGAAATATAAGGAATACCTCGGACTCGACGTCCCGGATGACGCGCAGGGCTGCCTGCAGGACGTCCACTGGACCGGAAACTACGGCTATTTCCCGTCCTACGCCCTCGGCAGCGCCTATGGAGTGCAGATCCTGCGCACGATGGAGCGCGACTTCGACGTCTTCGCCGCCGTGGAGCACGGCGACCTGCTGCCCATCCGCGACTGGCTCACCGAGCACGTGTTCTCCATCGCCTCCATCACCACCCCCGACGAATGGATCCGCACCATCACCGGCGAGGGGCTCAACGTGAACTACTTCCTCGACTATCTGGAGGAGAAGTTTACGAAGCTGTATTTTTGAGCAAAAAGACCGCCGTCAGGCGGTCTTTTCAGACTGTCAAAAAAGTCTTATGAACGCGGCAAAACCGCACAATTTAAAGGCCTCCCTGTGCAAGGGCGGCTGTCAGCGCACAGCGCTGACTGGAGGGTTGTAAGCTTCCGAAATATCTAAGTTTGGCGTTTGCGGAAGCACGGCAACAACCCCTCAGTTGCGCTTCGCGCGCCAGCTCCCCTTGCACAGGGGAGCCTTTAAAATCGCAGCTCGCAGGAGTTCTTTGACAGGCTGAGACCGCCGGACGGCGGTCTTTTTTTCAGCTTCCTCCGCCGTGGAGCGTAAACCGCGGCTCCGTTCCGGCGGCGATGCGGCGGAGGTTTGCGCGGTGGCGGTAAATGACGAGCGCGGCGGAGGCGAGGGCGAGGAGCTCCACGGTCCACGGCGCGAAGCCGAAGAGCGCGAGCGAGACCGGGTAGCTCGCAGCGGCGGCGACGGAGGCGAGGGACATGATGCGCGTTGCGGCGAGCAGCACGGCGGCGACGCCGAGATAACAGAGCCCGACGCGCCAGTCCACGAACCAGACCGTAGCGAAGCAGGCGATGAAGCTCTTGCCGCCGCGGAAGCGGTACCAGACCGGGTAAGCGTGGCCCAGCATGCAGCAAAAGCCGGTCAGCGCTGCGCCGAGCTGTCCGAGCGAGAACAGGCGGCGGAAAAGCGCGGAGAACGCCCAGACGGGCAGCGCCGTTTTCGCGATGTCGAGCGCGAGAACGAGCCACGCGACCGCGCCGGGATAAACGCGCTTGAAGTTCGTAAAGCCGGGGTTGCCGCTCCCGCGCGTGCGGATGTCCTCATGGTAAACGGCGCGGGAGAGCACGATGGCGGGGTTCACGCCGCCGAGCAGATAGCCCGCGAGCGCGGCGATGATGCAGAGCAGCGGCAGCGTCATGATTTCTCCTCCCCGCCGACAAAGGCGAACAGACTGCGCAGGCGGATGCGCACCGCGCCGAGATTCGTGATCTCGTCGATCTTGATCTGGGTATAGGGCTTGCCGTGCTGCTCCGTGAGCGCGCGGACCTCGTCCGTCGTAACAGCGTCCACGCCGCAGCCGAAGGAGACGAGCTGGACGAGATTGACGTTTTTCGGCGCTTCGGCGACATAGCGCGCCGCGGCGTAGAGCCGCGCGTGGTAAGTCCACTGGTTCAGCACCGTCGTGTCCAGCTTTTCCGGCACGAGGGCGCTCACCGCGTCCTCCGAGACGACGACCGCGCCGAGCTCGCCGAGCAGCCGGTCGATGCCGTGGCAGATCTCCGGGTCGATGTGGTAAGGTCTGCCCGCGAGGACGATGACGGGCGTGCCCTCCCGCTCCGCTGCGGCGAGATACTCCGCGCCCTTCGCGCGGACGGCGGCGAGATAGCCGTCATAAGCCGCGTAAGCGAGCGCGGCGGCGGCCTTCACCTGCTTCGCCGTGAAATCGTAGCCATGAGAAGCCATCATGCGGCGGAAGTGGGGCGGGAACTCCTTCCGGTCGTGCAGACCGATGAAGTCGCCGAAAAAGTCGACGCTCTTCAGCCCGCCGACGTTCGCGCCGATGACCTCCGGGTAATAGGCGACGACGGGGCAGTTATAGTGGTTCGCGCCGAGCCCCTCGTCCAGATTATAGGACATGCTGGGGTAAAACACGCCGTCCACGCCCGCGGCGAGCAGCGCCTCGACGTGGCCATGGAGCAGCTTCGCCGGGTAGCACGCCGTGTCCGAGGGGATGGTGTGCTGACCGCTGCGGTAAAGCTCGTGGCTGCTGACGGGCGAGACGATAACGTTGAAGCCGAGCTCCGTCAGCATCGTGTGCCAGAAGGGGAGCAGCTCATACATGTTGAGCCCCATCGGAATGCCGAGCGTCTTTTTGCCGGGATCGCGCCGGTTTTCGCGGTAATGGGCGAGCAGCTCGTTTTTGTAGGCATAGAGGTTCCGCGTCTCCCCTGCGGCGGCTTTGCCGAGGGGACGGGAGCAGCGGTTCCCGGCGATGAAGGTCGTGCCGCCGGAAAAGCGGTTCACGGTCAGGCGGCAGCGGTTGCCGCAGCCGGAGCAGGTGACAGCCTTCACCTCATGCGTAAAGCCCTCCAGCGCTTCCCGGTCCAGCAGCGAGCTTGCGCGGTCCGGACCGCAGCGCTCCGCGGCGTAAAGCGCCGCACCGTAAGCGCCCATCAGTCCGGCGATGGCGGGGCGGATGACATTTTTGCCGATCTCCTGCTCAAAGGCGCGGAGCACGGCGTCATTCTGGAACGTGCCGCCCTGCACGACGACGTTTTTGCCGAGCGCGTCGCCGCCGGAGCAGCGGATGACCTTGTAAAGCGCGTTTTTCACGACGCTGATGGAGAGCCCGGCGGAGATGTTTTCAAGCGTCGCGCCGTCCTTCTGCGCCTGCTTGACGGAGCTGTTCATGAACACGGTGCAGCGCGAGCCGAGGTCCACGGGGCGGTCGGCATAGAGCGCCTTTTCCGCAAATTCCGGCGGCGTCAGCCCCAGCACCCCGGCGAAGGTCTGCAAAAACGAGCCGCAGCCGGAGGAGCAGGCTTCATTCAGGAAAATGCTGTCCACCGCGCCGTTCCGGATGCGGAAGCACTTGATGTCCTGCCCGCCGATGTCGAGGATGAAGTCCACCTCCGGGCAGAAGCGCTTCGCCGCCGTGTAGTGCGCGACGGTCTCGACAACGCCGAGGTCGGCGTGGAACGCGCTTTTCACGATGTCCTCGCCGTAGCCCGTGACGGCGGCGCCGGCGATGTGCAGCGCGGGATAGTCGCGGTAAAGCGAGAGCAGATAGTCCCGCACGAGCGGGACGGGGTTGCCGCTGTTCGGTGTGTAAAACGGGCGGAAAATGGAGCCGTCGGCGTCGCAGAGCAGCGCCTTCACGGTCGTGGACCCGGCGTCGATGCCGAGGTACATGGTCTCTGCCGGCTCCGTCAGCGTGCGGATATGCGCCGAGTCCGCCTCGTGGCGCGCGCGGAAGGCGGCGTATTCCTCCGGGGAGGTGAAAAGCGGGCGGCAGCCCTCGTAGCCCGCCGTCGGCTCATAAGCGGCGAGACGCGCGGCGAGCGCGGGGAGGTCCTCCGCCGCCGCGGAGGGCGAGAGCGCCGCGCCGAGCGCGACGTAGTAAAGCGAATTATCCGGGCAGAGCCCGCGGACGGCGAGCACGTCGTCGAACGCGGCGCGCAGCTGGGAGAAAAAGGTCAGCGGTCCGCCGAGATAGAGCACGTTCCCGCCGATCTCGCGCCCCTGCGCGAGCCCCGCGACGGTCTGGTTCACGACGGCGTAAAAGATGCTCGCGGCAACGTCGGCGCGCTTCGCGCCCTGATTGATGAGCGGCTGGATGTCCGATTTCGCGAACACGCCGCAGCGCGAGGCGATGGTGTAGAGCTTTTCATGCTGCGCGGCGAGACCGTCCAGCTCGTCCGGCGCGATGTTCATGAGCGCCGTCATCTGGTCGATAAAAGCGCCCGTGCCGCCGGCGCAGGTGCCGTTCATGCGCACCTCCAGCCCGCCGGTGAGGAACAATATCTTCGCGTCCTCGCCGCCGAGCTCCACGGCGACGTCCGTCTCCGGGTGGAGCCGCGTGACCGCCGTGCGCGTGGCGTAGACCTCCTGCACGAAGGGCAGCGCGAGGTCGGCAGCCATGCCCATGCCCGCCGAGCCGGACATGGCGAAGAGCATCTCCTCGCCGGGAAAGCGCGCCGCCGCTTCGCCGAGCAGCGCCGCGCTCGCCTCCTGAATCCGCGAGAGGTGGCGCTCATAGCGGCAAAACAGAATGTTCTGCGCCTCGTCCGCCACGACGCATTTGACCGTGGTGGAGCCGATATCCAGTCCGAGCCGCTTCATACGCAGACCTCCTCCTTCTCCCTTGCGACCGCCAGCATCAGCTTGATGCGGTTTTCCTGATTGACGCGCGACGCGCCGGAGTCATAATCCACGGGGCAGATGTTTGCCTCCGGGTAGAGCTCGCGCAGCGTGCGGATCGTGCCCTTGCCGACGATGTGGTTCGGCAGACAGCCGAAGGGCTGGGCGCAGATGACGTTGCTGTAGCCGTTTTCGATGAGCTCCGCGATCTCCGCGGGCAAAAGCCAGCCCTCGCCCATCTTGACGCCCCTGCCGATCACCTTGTCGCCCAGCTCGCGGATATGGGAGAAGGGCGAGGGCGCGGTGAACTGCGGGAAATCGCGCAGCGTGTCCAGCATCTCGCGCTCCATCCGCCGCGCCGCCCACGCGCCGAGGCGCGCGATGATCTTCTTGCCGTAAGACCCGCCGTAGAGCCGGTAGTCGGTCTCCCGGTTATCGAACATCGCCTGAAAGAAGCCGATGACGCCGGGGACCATCACCTCGCAGCCCTGCGAGGCTAAGAATGCCTCCAGCCCGTTGTTGCCGAACTGGGAGTATTTCACGTAAATTTCGCCCACGATGCCGACCTTGATGCGCTTAACGTCCCGGCGCTCCACGGCGGCGAAGTCCGCCGCCATATCGTGCAGATTGCGCCGCCGGTCGCGCGCGAGCAGCCCGCGGTTGCGCGAAAACTGGCGCAGCAGCTCCGCGTTCCACTTGTCCACGACCGCCTGCGTTGCGCCCGGAACCGCTTCGTAGGGCTGCACCTGATTGCGCAGCAGCATCAGCATGTCGCCGTAAATGAGCGCCATGAGCCCCTTCACGATCATCCCCGGCGTGATGGAAAAGCCGCTGGAGCGCTCCACGCGGGAAAACGAGAGCGAGATGACCGGCACAAAGTCCATATCCATATTGTGCAGCGCCTTGCGCAGCATCCAGATATAGTTCGAGGCGCGGCAGCCGCCGCCGGTCTGGAACTGGATGAGCGCCACCTTATGTACGTCGTAGTCCCCGCACTGGAGCGCGTAGAGCTGCTGGCCGATGGTGCAGATGGCGGGGTAGCACATGTCGTTGTGGACATATTTCAGCCCCACGTCGATGACCTGCCTGCCCTCGTAGTGCAGAACGTCCAGCTTGTAGCCGTACATGTGGAAAATGCCGCGGAGCAGGTCCATGTGCATCGGGAAAATGTCCGGCGCTAAAATGGTGTGCGTCGCCTTCATCTCCGGGGTGAAGTCTGCGTTCTGAAAAATTTTCCCGTTCGTCTGCTCCATTTGGGCTGATGCTCCTTTTCTTTTACTCTGCGATCAAAATATAGCTGTAAATATCCTGTCCGCCGTCCACGGGATAGACCTCCAGCCCGCGGCGAAGGGCGCGCAGCGCCGCGGCGATGCGCTCGCTCTCCTCTGCGCTGCCTTCCGCGCCGCGGACCAAGATCACCGCCTCGTGGCGCGCCCAGTCGAGCGTTTTCGCGGCGGCGAGCAGCGTCTCCGCGGGGTCGGACCCCGCCGCGAGCGCGCGGTGGCCTTCCGCGGCGAGGAAGTCCCCGGCGCGGACGGCGAGACCGTCCAAGTCCGCATCGCGCACGGCGCGGGAGAGCTCGACCGTCCGGACGCCCTCCATCGCCTCCGTGAGCGATCTTTCGAGCGCGTCTGTGTCCCGCGCGTCCGGGTCCCACATGGCGAGCGCCGCCCAGCCCTCGCCGAGGCTTTTCGCCGGGAGCACCCGGACGTCCCGCCCGGCACAGAGCGCCGCCGCCTGCCGCGCGGCGAGCACGGCGTTGCCGTTATCCGGCAGCAGGAACACCGTGTCCGCGTTCACCGACTCCGCCGCGCGGACGAACTCCTCCGCGGAGGGGTTATGGCACTGTCCGCCGTCGATCACGGCGTCCGCGCCCAGTGTGCGCAGCGCCGCCTGCACGCCCCCACCGCAGACGGCGGCAACGATCCCGCAGCGGCGGCGCGGCGCGGGAGCGGTCTCCACAGGGAGGTCCGGCAGCTCCGTGCCGCTGTGCTGGAGCGTCATGTTCTCGATCTTCACGGTGAGAAACTCGCCGTACTGCTGGCAGTATGCCAGCACGCGGTCCGGCGTCATCGTGTGGACGTGGACCTTCACCATCGTGCCGCTGCGGAACGCGACGACGGAGGAGCCGACGCTCTGCAAAAACGCGATGAGCGTGTCCACGGAAAAAGCGTCAATGTCGCACTTGGCGCGCTGGAGGCGGAGCAGCAGCTCCGTGCAGTAGCCGTAGCGCATCACGCTGTTTTCGTCAAATAAGCTGTAGTCGATCCCGGCGCGGTCCGGCGGCGTCTGCTGCGCCGCGGCTGCGACCGATTCGCCGCGGTAAGCGCGGCGGACGCCCTCCGCGATGCAGAGCAGCCCCGCGCCGCCGGAATCGACGACGCCCGCGAGCTTTAAAACGTCCAGCTGCTCCGGCGTCCGCGCGAGGGCGCGGCGCGCCTCGTCGATGAAGTCGTCGAGCAGCTCGCCGGGCGTCTCGCTCCCGCGGGCGCAGGCGTATTCCGCCGCGTCGCGCATGACGGTCAATATCGTGCCCTCCGTCGGCTCCACGACGGCGGCGTAAGCGTATTTCACGCCGGAGCGCAGCGCCGCTTTGATGGCGTCCGCGTCCGCGCTCACCTTGCCGCCGAAGCCGGCGGCGAGACCCTCGCAGAACTGGGACAAGATCACGCCGGAGTTGCCGCGCGCGCCGAGCAGCATGCCCTGCGCGATGCGGCGGGACACCGCGGCGAGGTCCGCCTCGCCCGCACCGGCGGCGCGGACGCCGCCCTGCATCGTGAGCAGCATATTGTCGCCCGTGTCGCCGTCCGGGATGGGGAAGACGTTCAGATCGTTCACGGTCTCCGCGTTGGCGGAGAGATTTTCCGCGCCGCCGCGGACCAGCTCCGCCAGCAGGAAGCCGTCCAGCTTCGCCGCGCCGCTCACTGCATCGTCTCCTTCACGCGGTAAGTGACCTCTTTGCCCCATGCGTAGAGCGCGATGGCGTCCGGTCCGACGGAGGCGCCGATGATGGGCCCGATGTAGCCGGTGCGGACCGTTGCCTTCGGCAGCTCCTGATGCAGCAGCGCCGTCACGGTGTCGAGCTCCTCGGCGGGGCAGTCGGCGTGGACAAGATAGATCGTCTGGTCCGCGGGACCGATGACCTCCTTCATCCGCGCGACGATCTCGTGCAGGGAGTTCTCGCGCCCCTTCACCTTTTTTAGCGGGGTCTGCTCGCCGTCCGCGTCGCAGATGAGGATGGGCTTCACGCCCATGAGGTTGCCGAAAAACGCGGCGGAGCCCTTCACGCGCCCGGCGCGGCGGAGATAGTCGAGCGTGTGGACCGTGCAGAACTGGTTGACGCGGTTGCGCGCAGCTTCCAGCGCGGCGGCGACGGACGCGGCGGGGAGCCCCTCCGCGGCGCGCTCGGCGGCGTAGATGGCGAGCATCCCCTCGCCCATGCAGGAGCGCAGGGAGTTGATGCAGTAAACCTCGCCGTCGGGAAATTCCTCCTTCAGCTTGCCCGCCACGACCTTGCCGGTGTTGACGGAGCCGGACTGCTTGAGCGAGCAGCCGACATAGACGATGTCGCAGCCTTCGGAAAGATACTTGCGGAACGCGCGCTGGAACTCCTCGACCGGCACCTGCGTCGTCGTGACGCGCTGCCCGGCGCGCAGAGTGTCGTAGAGCTCCTTCGGCGAATAATACTCCCAAGTCAGCGACGCGGGGGTGGTCTTGCCGTCCAGAACGGTGTTCATTTTGACATAATCAATATTATAACGCGCGAGGAGCTCTCCGTCCATATCGGAGCAGGAATCTGTCAGAATTTGTACTTTTCTCATAGTTTTCTTTGCCTTTCTTTTCCAGAATTTCGTGGAATTTCGACGCGGAACGCGTAAAAAAAGCGGTCACGGTCGGGACCGTGACCGCCGATTTTCGGGTGGGGGGATCGCTTGGGAGCTTACTTCTTGCCGACCTTGGCCTTCAGCGCCTCGAAGTCGCCGGAGAGCTTGGTCTTGATCTCGGCATACTTTGCCTTGCCAGCCTCCGCCTTCTCCTGCCGCAGCTCCGCGCGGGTCTGCTTTTCCATCTCGCGCTGCGCCTTCCGCGCCGCGTCGAGCTCCGCCTGCACCTCCGCCGCGTCGTAGCGCTGGATGTCGGCGTTATACTTCATAAATTTGCTGTCCATCGCCATCGTGCCGTCCTCCTGCGTCAGCGCGAGGATCGCGACCGTGCCGTCGGAGAGGTTGGCGGCTGCCCTTTCGAGCAGGGAGCCGTTGCGGGAGATGTCCGCCGCGTCGATCGCCGCGCCGGTCAGACCGCCGATCCCCGCGCCGAGCAGCACGCCGATCGGACCGCCCAGAATGCCGACGATGGAGCCGATGAGCGTGCCGGACCAAGTGTCGTCCGCGGTCTCCAGACCGGAATCAAAGCTCTCGCACACGCGCAGCGACGCGCCCTCCTTCTTCACGAGCGCCGCCTGCCCCACGAGGAAGCTGCTGCCGAAGCTGTCGCGCTTTAGCTCGGAGAACGCCTGATACGCCTCGCTCTCCACCGGGAACACTGCCATAATGATGTTTTCCATGATTTTAATTGCCGGTCCTTTCTGAAAAATATTTTTTTCGGTTTTATTTGTCAGTCCATCATGCCCTTGAAGCGCTTGACCGTGACGACCGCGACGGCGATGTTCTGAACGCCGTCGAGCATCAGGGCGATGCCGGTCAGACGCATCATCAGCTCGCTCGTCGTCAGCGGGCGGAGCAGCGCCGCGACGCCGATCACGACCGCCAGAATGCCGCAGAGGAGCAGCAGCCACCATTTGCCGATGCCGAAGCGGTGGGCTTCGATGGCGTTCTGCACCGTCACGACGCCGTCCACAATGACAAAGAGCGCGAGACACACCGCGAGGTAGCCCGCAAACCAGTTCGGGAAGATCAGGATCAGCGCGCCGAGCGCCGCGTCCAAAATGCCGAGGGCAAAGTCGAACTGGAACGCGATGTGGTAGAGATCATTGGAGAAATACCCGAACACCTTCGCGATCCCGGCGAGCAGCACCAGCGCGCCGACCACGCGCGCGAGCACCGTCACGCTCGTCCCCGGCCAGAGCAGGAACACCAGCCCCACCGCGAAGATCGCGACGCTTGTTCCGATATAGCCCCATTTTGCAGCCTTGATATAACCTTTCATTTTGTCCAAACAGCCTCTTTTCTTTTCCTTCTTACAGGTCCAAGTATAGCCCGCCGCCGCGAAAAAAACACGGTCAAAGCCGTGCGGAGTGTGGCAAAATGTAACACTCCGCCGGTTTTGACCGAAAAAAAGAGCCCGCCGACGGCGGGCTCCCGATGAGGGCTGAATATGATTTTTTGGGGGGTTATTCCCACTCGTTGCCTGAAACCGTGACCTAAACGATTTTGTATAGATGGTTTGGTTCTGGTTATCGGGATTACTTAGATTATCCAAGAATTACGGTGTATCATAATTCCTGTTGTCATTTTGTTGTCACGGTTTGGGGGTACTGGATACAATTTGGGAAATTAAACATTACGGTATACGCACAGAGAAGAATATTATTGTTTTATCAATCGAGGATAACCACACTCAATATTGATGGCACTGTGCACTGTTTTTATGGTGTACTCTTGTATATACTCATTTGTCATTGAGTCAATATACTGCAGAGAAAAAGAAACGCCGTCTTGAAGATTATCCTTGTTTAGAACGAAGAATGTATATGCGTTCCCCCCAACAGTAATAACTCTATTAAATGCATTCCCTCCCACATTAAACCCTGTGTGGATGACTAACGTTTTTGTGAACCCGTGTCCTATATTCTTTATAGTTACATTGATAGTTTTCTTTTTTTCTTTATCATCGGTACGGTTTCCAAGGCTAAATCCTGTACTTAACTCATGCCGTGGATCTTGCGCAAGTTCAACCAAAAGGAACGGCTGTATTGCTGCTCTTTCTGTGTATCTGATTCTTTGTAATATCGAATCGTATAAAAGACACCAAGAAAAGAAAGTATGCCGGAAACTACGCCGCCGATAATACCACCCCAGTATGAAGCTACTGATGCAATCCAAGTCTCTTCCTGCCCAAGAAAGACACAATATCTGATAGCAGCTTCAACACCGATCGACATAAAGGCAACAACCACAATGGAGATAATAAGGAAAACAATTACCCCCAAAAGAGCATTATTTCTCTTTTGCTTATCTTTCCCTTGTTCGAAGGCTTTTCCGAATCGCTGCATTTCTATTTTCATAGTGACACCCTCGGTACAGTTATGCACATATCCAATAACCTATGAAGATATGAAATCTGAGTTAAGATATCCACTGCATCTTTCTCGTTCACATCCCAGTGAAGTCTCAACTCGTGAGCAGTAACATTTCTGACCATGTGAGTTACGCCGCAGAGCATTTCCTTAAGCCCATTCTGCTGATTTTGTTCACTACTTGTACGCAATGAATTATATGCAATGTATGGGCTATTAACTGCAAAAGCGGTATTGAATAACGCTGCCCCGTCCGTTGTTAGCCCTGACATTGTCCTAACTCGATCACACAGGCTTTTTGCCGCTTCTTGAACAGCATGAAAATAATCCTGTGCTAACAATTCATCACGGCAACACTTCAACACTTCTGAATGTACGCCATATCCAGTTAACTTTTTGCGCAATTCTTTTGTCCGCCTCTGGACTTCTCCAAGGCTTTGCGCTTTTGAAACAGAATAGAACTGTCCATCGTCTTTTATTTCGATCCCTACAAGCATCAAGACCTTGTTGAGTTCAAGCCGCATAATGCTATATCGTTCGATATTATTTAGCCCTTGAGCGGGCTCCATACAATGCTGTATAAACTGAAAAATAGCATTTGCCGAGCCGCTTTCATTTACTGCAACGCAAAAAGCATTGTACAGACGCTTCCACTTTGTTAGACTGGGATTCGGATCATCCATGTGGCACTGAGCAAGATGGTGACCGATCTCAGTTCCAGTGAATCCATTCTCAGTATCCCCTATGACACGTGCAATCTGTTCAATTTGATTCGATGTTAGTCGAGGTAGCGCCATCTACTATTTCCTTTCTGATAAAGCTTATTCCCGCTTGCTTCATTGATCTCCATTGGCCCGGTAAACTACCCCAAGACAAAGCTTCGTAGCAGAACAACCAGTAACGATCCATGTCTGTGTTCTTCAGCTCCATGGCCATTTTGTTAAGCGGCTTTACCTGCGTTGCGTCTCTTTTCCAATGATTCTGTTTCATAAAGTAAATCCATGTCATAATCAGCAGCAGGCAATCTTTACTCTTAATTACATAGTCCTGTGCCCTGACATAATTGTTTTCAAATTCCTCAAGCACAAAGTTGCTCTCCGCTATTTCATCATCTCTTTCGCAATACAACAATATGTTCGTTTGTCATTGTTCCCGATTTAACTCCGCTCTCGTTTGTTGGCGAGTTAAGTGAAGGCATAACCTTGTTGATGATATTTCTACCAATCGTATAAACGTGTTCAAGGCTGTAATTGTCAGCGATTTCTGTGATTATAACATCGGTTTTCAACAATTCGCCCTTTACGGTTCTATTCCCTACTACCCAGAATTGATAACCGCCTGTCTTTGTCTTTGCGGAAATCGCCTTAATTGACTTTTCAAGATCATTATAGAAGCTATAAACGTCCCCGGCCCTTTCGAGGTCTTTGTCTTTGATTCTGAATAATGATTCTCGCAAAGATTGGCTCGGTATGGTATATTCAAAGCCATTCCTGAATTTGGCACCACCCATCAAGGATTTATCAATGCCCATTATTTCCTTTTCGGACAAATTGTCTATGCCGAGCCATTGTAATGATAATCGGCTATATTCGCCGTAGGCTACTGTTGTCCTACTATCTCCATACGGAGGTGAGGTGATAACTAAATCAATCGATTCATTTGGGACATCCTGCAATACAGTAGCATTGTTTTGGAAAATTGTCACATTGCTATCCGTGCCAGTGTCCGAACAAGCTTCAACAAAAGAATTCATTTTTTCTATGTTTCGCCGAAAAATCGTGGAAAATTCTTTGATCACATCAGGGGCGAATTTCGCCACTTTTGCCGTAGGCATTCGGAACATCTTGAACTCTCCGTTCCGGCGGTTAGAAACAAGGCGGATTGATTCACTAAATGCAACGAAAGCGAAATCCCTGATATCTTTATCTCCTATCTTATTGATTTCATCTTTGATGATTTGTAGAAGTAGGATTACTCTCGGCTTAAACCAATATCCAATATTCTTGAATGATGGAATGTTAATGTCAACATTATTCTTTTCACAATACTCTGTAAGATAGTGCGGTGCATTATCACCCCATCCGTTTTTGGCAGTTAAATCAAGCTCATAAGCATTCGTCAGCACATCATCGACTGAATCTATTTGCAGAATGTATTGTTCATAACTGTTTCGGATGGAATCCAAAAGGTTATTTGCATACGATTGCAACGTACTAATATCTAGCTGCGTTGTTTTAACTTTTGCTAAAAACAGTGCTAGCGGATTGATATCGTTGCCTGCTACATTTGGAATTCCTGAAAGCATTCCCTCGACAAGAGCAGTTCCTGATCCGGAAAAGGGATCAAATAAAGATGAAATCGGCATAATGCCTTTCATAATTTTGATAGTATTTCGGCTGATTGGGCAGACCATCATTGCGGGATAACTGTGTATTCCGTGAGTATATTCTCTGGTATCATCTTCTTTAAAGTCCCAATAATTTTCTGGGAGTTGTTGGAGTAAAGATATTAGTTTTTTGTCAGTATCTGTCGTTTTTTCAGATTTGTGCGCACCCATTTTTTCACTATCCTTTGCGGTGAATATTTCGCCTTCGTGTGTTTTAATTTCAACGGTACAAATTGTATCGTTGTGCCAGCCGCCGTGGGGTACTAAAAGAACTTTTTGTATTTCAAAGCCATATTTATACCCTATTCCTCCGCTGTTCCATCCGAAAGTAATTACCTTGCCTCCGATTTTTACAATTCGTGAGATCTCTCTCTTATGATTTCCCCAAAAGGACGCTTTTGTAGTATCCCAAGTTACGTTATAACCCACATTGTTATAGCATTCGCTTACTTGGCGAGGCGAATAGGGGGGATCGTACAAGACCCCATCCACAGAATCGGTATCAAACATTTTTAAGAAATCAAGAGCATCCAAGTGATAGTCTGTGTCGAATTCTGTACTTAAATCGTTTGTAATGGACGCAAGCTTGTTCCTGTTAGCAAACGGATCAATCCATATTCCGTCTGTTATTTCATCAACGATCAAATCGTGAATAGGCTTGATTTCAAACGTATTTTTATTGGGCATAGCCCATATACGCTCTATGGTAATATTTGAATTTATTTTTGCTTTTGGAGCTATTATTTTCTTTCTTGCATCAATTGGCTTATCTGCGTTTTCAGGTATAGTCCATACATTTCCCACACGCTGGGCACCATCAATTCTTCCGTCATTGCAAAGAACCTGAACCCTACGGGGTGTCATTTCCCATCTTTCCGCAGCCTCTCTAACGCTAATATAATTCATAATACACCTCCGATAGCATTTTTATTATATACCGAAATGCGAATGATTGCAAGGGGCATTTGTGATTATCTATGGTTATTAATGAAAAATGGCGGCAGGGAGCAATCCCTGCCGCTGCTGCACTTACGCTGTGTAAATCAGTTCAGTATTTACAATCTCCATAGCCCGATTTCGGATGTTATTCATCCTTCTGACCCACTCCATTTGGTGGTCTGCCTTGAGTTGCTCCGTGACACCTTCCGCCTCGGTCATCTGCTTTACCAGCTGAGAGAACATTTCCTCTGTCTGCCGGTCAATAGCGGCAAGATAGCTGTTCAGTTTTCCGCTGGCGAGCAGGGTCGCATAGGTTGCCCGGCGATGCTCCTTTAGGTAACGCCGGTGGCGTTGTCCCCATACGCCGATGGGCTGCTGTTCTTCTTCGGGCAGTTTCAAATCAGGAAGAAGATAATCCCCGACCTGTGTGTAAGTACCGCCCATTTCCTCAAAAATCGTCTTTGCCATTGTCTGTTCCTACCTTTCAAAATTTGTATTTCTGCGCC
>CAVJGI010000035.1:0-20660 GCA_963649145.1 Ruminococcus bicirculans (ex Wegman et al. 2014)
TGAGGTGACATCACCTAAATCCTGCGTGTCAACCAATTCCACCATACCCGCATATATGAGTGACAAGGTTAACTTGTCGCTTTATTTAGTATCTTCCCCTTTCGGTGCTGTAAGGGATTACGAACAAGCCATGAACACTTATTTGTGTCTATGCTCAATTTTATCAGTTATGCTTCCGTCTTTGTTAATTCTTCTGGTTGCCTTGATGATAGAACCATCGGGCTGATTATATACCTTAGTAACTCGAGCGGTCCACTTACCTGCAAAAGTTTCCGTCTTATTAGGAGTCATTTTGGGAAATGCGGGTAAGTTTCTATTTTGTTTTCTCAACTTTTCCATCAGCATATCCTCAGATTCTCCTTCAAATTCATCTATTTGCAAAAACCTACACTGAGGTGACATCACCTAAATCCTGCGCGTCTGCCAATTCCGCCATGCCCGCTCGGAGACCGGAACATTTTACCACCTCGCCCGCACGCTTGTCAAGGGCGGGGCTTTTTTGGATTCTTTGTGTAAAAATTGAACAGAAAAACCGACAGGGATTGAATTTTTTATACAAAAAAACGACTTGTTCGCCGGGGGCGCATGGGGTATAATGTAAAAGGTATCCTATAGTTTCCCGAATTTTTTATCAGGAGTTTGCGATGGATATATTTACGCTCTTTTCCTTTGCGGGCGGACTTGGACTCTTTCTGTTCGGCATGAACGTGATGGGCGAGTCCATTGCCCGGCAAGCGGGCGGTAAGCTCAAGACCGCACTGGAAAGGATCACCTCCAGCAAGGTGATGGGCGTGCTCCTCGGAGCCGGCGTCACCGCGATCATCCAGTCCTCCGGCGCGACGACTGTGATGATCCTCGGCTTTATCAACTCCGGCATCATGACGCTGGAGAACTCCCTCGGTCTCATCTTCGGCGCCAACATCGGCACGACGGTGACGGCGTGGCTGCTCGCCCTGAACGACATTTCCGGGACGAGCCTTGTTCTGCGTCTGCTCAATCCGGACAGCTTTGTTCCGCTGCTGGCGTTCATCGGCGCGGTCATGCTCGTGTTCTGCAAGCGGGACCGCACGCGTGATATCGGCACGATGCTCCTCGGCTTCGCCGTGCTCATGTTCGGCATGAGCATGATGAGCGACGCGATGAGCCCGCTGCGCGAATCCGCCGCCTTCCGCGAGATCCTGACCCTGCTCTCCAATCCCTTCCTCGGCATTCTCTTCGGCTTTGTGATGGCTGCCATTTTGCAGTCGTCCTCCGCCTCCGTCGGCATCGTGCAGGCGGCGGCGGTGACGGGCGTCGTCAGCATCGGCAACGCACTGCCGCTCATCATGGGCATCAACATCGGCGCGGGCATCATCGTCCTCGTCGCCTCCGCCGGCACCAACCGGGACGCGAAGCGCGCCGCGTGGATCTATATGATCCACAACACCATCTCTGCCGTCATCGGTCTCGTCCTACTCTGCGCCCTGCGCCTCACCATCAATCCCGCGTTTCTGGACACGCCGATCAACTCCTTCGAGATCGCCATTCTGCACACCATCTATAAATCCGTCAACACCGCCATCCAGCTCCCGTTTTACCGCCAGATCATCGCGCTCACGCGTCTCATCATCCGGCCGGGGCAGGAGGAGCAGATGTTCGCCATGCTCGACGACAATTTCCTCAAGACCCCGCCCGTCGCCGTCGCGCGCTGCGCGGAGCTCGCGAACGAAATGGCGGAGCTCACGCGCAAAACGCTCCGTCTCGCCATCGGCACCGTCCGCAGCTACGACGCCGCGGCAGCCAAGCAGGTCCGCAATCTCGAAAGCGAGATCGACGTGTTTGAGGACAAGATCGGAAACTATCTGATGAAGCTCTCCGGCAGCAAGCTCTCCGCCTCGGACAGCAAGGAGGTCACACGCATCCTCCACAGCATCAGCGATTTGGAGCGCGTCAGCGACCATGCGCGCAACATTATGGAATCCGGCGAGGAGCTCGTCGACAAGGGCATCAGTTTCTCCGAAGAGGCAACGCGCTCGCTTGAGGTCATTTTCCACGCCGTGGAGGACGTGATGGACCTCGCTGTGGAGGCGTTCATCGGGCGCGACACCGCGCTCGCTTACCGCATCGACCCGCTCGAACAGGTCGTGGACGATCTGAAGGACCAGCTGCGCATCCAGCATGTCGCCCGTCTGAAACAGGGGATCTGCTCGCTGACGCTCGGCTTCGTCTATACCGATATCCTGACGGATCTTGAGCGCGTCAGCGACCATTGCAGCAACCTCGCGATGGGCGTCATCCAGCTTACCCACGCGGAATATGAGCCCCACAGCTACGTCGCCGCGCTCAAGGGCGGCGGCAGCGAGTTCGACACGCTCTATCAGGAGTACACGAACAAATATAAGCTTTGAACAAACCCCGCCCCGGAGCCGCGCTCCGGGGTTTTTCCTCGGAAAATAAGGTTGACTTGCCCGAAAAGCAGGGTATAATAGAGCGTGTGGAATAAAAAAGAAGGAGTTTTTTCAATATGTCTGAGTGTTCCCATGAGTGTTCCAGCTGCAGCGCAAACTGCGGCTCCCGCGAGCCGGAGAGCCTTCTGGCTCCCCAGAACGCCCATTCCGATATCAAAAATGTCATCGCCGTCGTCTCCGGCAAGGGCGGCGTCGGCAAAAGCCTCGTTACCGCGCTGATGGCGTGCCAGATGCAGCACAAGACCAAGCACGCCGCCATTCTGGACGCGGACATCACCGGTCCCTCCATCCCGAAGCTTTTCGGTCTGAACGACGCGCAGGCGGAGGGCGACGAGAACGGTCTGCTGCCCAGCACCGGCAAAAACGGCGTGAAGGTCATGAGCATCAACCTTCTGCTGCCGGACAATACCTCGCCCGTCGTCTGGCGCGGTCCGGTCATCTCCGGCGTCGTCAAGCAGTTCTGGACCGAGGTCAACTGGGGCAAGGTGGACTATATGTTCGTCGACATGCCGCCGGGAACCGGCGACGTGCCGCTGACCGTGTTCCAGTCCCTGCCCGTGAAGGGCATCATCATCGTCACGAGCCCGCAGGAGCTCGTTGGCATGATCGTCGAGAAGGCGGTCAACATGGCGGAAATGCTGAAGGTCCCCGTGCTGGGTCTCGTGGAGAATATGTCCTACTTCGAGTGCCCGGACTGCGGCAAGCGCCACGCCATCTTCGGCGAGAGCCATCTGGAGGAGATCGCCGCGAAGCACGGCATCAAGAACATTGCCCGCATCCCGATGGACCCCGCCATCGCCGAAAAGTGCGACGCCGGCGAGGTCAACCAGATCCGCGCCCCGTGGCTTGAGGAGTTTACGAACGCGCTCTTCCCGGAAGCCGGGAAATAATCACAACTGACCGTCCCCCGTTCTGCACAGAGCGGGGGATTTTTCTTGCGCACGATCTGCAAGGTTTCAAACACAAAACGCGCTATACAATGCAAATTGAGAATGGTATACTGGGGTGGAAGCGAGGGGAGTGCTGCGATGAAATTCTGGAAAATGAACGGCGCAGGGAACGATTTTATCGTCCTCGATAACCGCGGAGGCGCGATCCCGGAGGACGCGCTGCCCGCTCTGGCACGCAGGGTCTGCGAGCGGCGCCTCTCGCTCGGCGCGGACGGTCTGATGGCGGTGGAGCAGCCGCAGGCGGGAGGGGACTTCCGCATGCGCTTTTTCAACGCCGACGGCAGCGCCGGAGAAATGTGCGGCAACGGCGCGCGGTGCATCTGCCGCTACGGGTATGAGAACGGTCTCGCGGGGGAGACGGTCCGCGTGGAGACCCCGGCGGGACTCGTGACCGGATACCGCCTCGGCGCGCGCGATTACCGTATCCGCCTGAACGACCCAAGCGTCATCCGGCTCGACCGCAGCGCGGAGGTGGAGGGCATGCTCTATGAGCTTGCTTACATCGAGCTCGGCTCGCCCGGACTGCCCCACGCGGTGGTACATATCGACGATCTGGCTGACGCCGCGGTCGGAACGCTGACGTATCTGGGCCGCGCGCTGCGCTATCATCCGGAGTTTCCGAAGGGCGCAAACGTCAATTTCTACGAGATCACCGGAAAAAACCGCGTCCTGCTCCGCACCTACGAGCGCGGCGTGGAGGACTTCACCTACGCCTGCGGCACCGGCACCGGAGCGACGGTATTGGCGCTCACGCTGCGCGGCGAGCTCCCGGCAGGGGAGGACATCGACGTCTTGCAGCGCGGTGGAACACTCCGCGTGCGCGTCGAGCTCGACGGCGGCGCTGTCAGAAATCTATGGCTCACCGGACCGACCAACATCGTCGCAAAAGGCGAGCTGACGGACGAAGATCTTTATCAAATTCTGAATTGAGAGGGAAAGGGTCAACATGAAAAAATTCCTGAAAAGCTACGGCTTCATTCTCTGCATGCTTCTCGCCATCGTTGCGGGCTGCATCGTCGGCGCGGTCTGGCCGCAGGTCAAGAACGCCGGCGGCGAGGTCATCGACAAGGGCGCCACCGTGCTCGAGCCGCTCGGCACCGTGTTCATCAACCTGATGTTCTGCGTCGTCGTTCCGATGGTCTTCTGCTCCATCGCCTCCGCCATCGCGAATATGCCGAACCTCCGCCGCGCGGGAAAGGTCCTCGGCACCACGGTCGTGACCTTCCTCTGCACCGCGGGCATCGCGGCGATCATTATGTACATCATCGTCCGCTTCCTGCCTATCGTGACGGTCACGCCCGCCTATGAGGAGAGCACGACTGGCACGCTCGGCGTCGCGGATATGATCGTGAACTTCTTCACCAAGCCCGACTTCACGGAGCTCTTCAGCCGCAGGGCGATCCTGCCGCTCATCGTGGCGGCGATATTGTTCGGCTTCGGCATTCAGATGTCCGGCGGCAAGGAGACGCTCACCGCCAAGATCCTTGAGGATGTCACGAACTGCATCATGAAGGTCATCAAGCTGATCTCCTACTATGCGCCCATCGGCTTCTTCGGCTTCTTCGCCTATCTCGTCGCCGTCCACGGCGAGGACTTCATCGGCAGCTACGCCCGCACCATCATCGTCTACTACGTCGTGTCCTTCGCGTATATGTTCGTCTTCTTCCCGATCTACGCCCGCTTCGGCGGCGGCAAGGGCGCGGCGAAGGAAATGTTCAGCCGCCTGTTCCGCCCGGCTGCGGTCAGCTTCGGCACCTGCTCCTCCGTTGCGACCATTCCGACCAACATGGAGGTTGCGGAGGAGAGCGGCGTCAGCAAGGACGTGCGTGAGATCGTGCTCCCGCTGGGCGCCACGATGCACATGGACGGCTCCGCGATGAGCGCCATTATCAAGGTCGCTTTCCTGTTCGGCATCTTCGGCAAGGACTTCGGCGCCGGTGAGGCGATCCTCGCGATCGTTGTCGCCGTGTTCTCCTCTGTCGCAATGTCCGGTATCCCCGGCGGCGGCGGTACGGGTGAGCTGGTGCTCTGCACGCTGTTCTTCCCGGACCACCTCGCGGTCGCGTTCCCGATCGCACTCGCCATCGGCGATCTCGTCGATCCCCCTGCCACGATGCTCAACTCCGCCGGTGACTATGTCATCTCCTTCGTGGTCTCCCGCTTTGTGGACGGCAAGGACTGGTTCCAGAAAAAGCTCGCCGAGCGAAAGGCGAATGCGCAGGAATAAAGTGTTTTCCGCAAAAGGGTCAAAGAAATTTGGCCCTTTTGCAAAAATAATGCTTGACATTTTTGTGAAATCGGTTATAATAGCACTTGCGTTTACCGGGATTGTGTAAAGGTAGCACGCCGGACTCTGACTCCGTCTGTGAGGGTTCGAATCCTTCTCCCGGTGCCAAGAAAAAGGGCATCCTGCATCGGCAGGATGCCCTTTTCGAGTTTTATGAGCTATGAGGAGATTTCAGATATGAACTATCAGGATAAAAACGCCGAGACCATCGACCGCTGGGTCGAGGAGGGCTGGGAGTGGGGCGTTCCCATCACGCATGAGCAGTTTCTCGCGGCAAAGGCGGGGGAGTGGGACGTTGTGCTGACGCCGACGAAGCCGGTGCCGCATGCGTGGTTCGGCGATCTGCGCGGAAAGCGCGTGCTCGGACTCGCGAGCGGCGGGGGACAGCAGATGCCCATCTTCGCCGCGCTGGGCGCGCAGTGTACCGTGCTGGATTACTCGGAGAAGCAGCTGGAGAGCGAACGGCTCGTCGCCGCGCGCGAGGGCTACGAGATCGAGATCGTCCGCGCGGATATGAGCCAGCCGCTGCCCTTTGAAGACGCGAGCTTTGACCTCATCTTCCACCCGGTGTCAAATAATTATATCCGCCAAGTCGAGCCGGTGTTCCGCGAGTGCTTCCGCGTTCTGCGCGCGGGCGGAACGCTGCTCTGCGGGCTGGAAAACGGGACAAATTACCTCGTGAACGACGACGAGAGCCGCATCGTGAACCGTTTCCCCTTCGACCCGCTCGAAAACCCGGAGCAGATGGCGCAGCTCGAAGCCGACGACTGCGGCGTGCAGTTTTCCCACACCGCCGAAGCGCAGCTCGGCGGGCAGCTCGCCGCGGGCTTTACGCTCAAGGAGCTCTACGAGGATTATAACAGCGAGGGTCTGTTCGCCGAGCTGCGCATCCCGACCTATTGGGCGACCCGCGCGGTCAAGTGAGCGCTTCGCAGCATATTCCCCTTGTTTTTTTCGTAGAATGACAGTATAATGGCAGGGATATCCTTGGATGGGAGCAGATTCTATGAATGATTTTTCCAGATATATGACCCCCGGCAGCTGCGGCTTTCTGATCGGCGTGGGCGGCGTCAGCATGTCCCCGCTCGCGGAGGTGCTGAGCGGTATGGGGCTGCGCATCAGCGGCTCGGATATGAACGACGGCGCGAACGTGGAGCACCTGCGCGAAAAGGGCATCTCCGTCGCCATCGGCCACCGCACCGAGAATCTGGGCGCGGACACGCAGTTCGTCGTCCGCACCGCCGCGGTGCATGACGACAACCCGGAGATCGTGGAGGCGCGCCGCCGCGGGCTGCCCGTCTTCGAGCGCACGGAGGCGTGGGGCGCCATTATGCGCGACTACAAAAACGCCGTCTGCATCTCCGGCACCCACGGCAAAACGACCACGACCTCTATGGTGACGCAGATCCTGATGGCGGCGAGCATGGACCCCACCGTCATGATCGGCGGCACGCTCCCGCTGCTCCATGCGGGTCACCGCGTCGGCAGCGGCGACACCATCGTGATGGAAAGCTGCGAGTACTGCAACTCCTTCCTGAATTTTTACCCGACCGTCGCCGTCGTGCTCGACATCGAGGCGGACCACCTCGACTTTTTCCACGACCTCGACGAGATCAAGGCGTCCTTCCGCGAGTTCGCCTCCCACGTTCCGGAGGGCAGGACGATCATCGCCAACCTCGACGACGAGAACACGATGGACGCCCTGCGCCCTCTCGGACGCGAACTACTGACCTTCGGTCTCAGCGACAAGGCGGACATCTGGGCGAAAAACATCGTTCAGCTCGGCACGCAGAGCGACTTCGATGTTATCTATCAGGGACGGAAGTTCACCCACGTGCAGCTTCAGGTCCCCGGCATCCACAACGTCAAAAACGCCCTCGCCGCCTGTGCCGCGAGCATCTGCGTCGGCTGCGGCCCCCTTGCGGTCAAATACGGTCTCGCTGCCTTCCGCGGCGCGGGACGGCGCTTTGAGTTCAAGGGCAAGTTCAACGGCGCGGACATTTACGACGATTACGCCCACCATCCCGGCGAGCTGAAGGCGCTGCTGGACGCCGCAATGCCCCTCGGCTATAAGCGCACGATCGTCATTTTCCAGCCGCATACATACAGCCGCACCAAGGCGCTGTTCGACGACTTCGCTGCCCAGCTCCGCCGCCCGGACCTCACCATTTTAGCGGAGATCTACGCCGCGCGAGAGAAAAACACCATCGGCATCTCCTCGCGCGACCTCGCGCAGGTCATCCCGAACTCGCTTTACATCGACTCCTTCGACGAGATCGTCAAGACCGTCCGCTGGACCGCCCAGCCCGGCGACCTCATCCTGACCGTCGGCGCGGGCGATATCTACAAGGTAGGGGAGCGCATCCTCGAAAAATAACAAAATGCGAAAATAGTTCTTGCATTTTTCGATTTCTTATGCTATGATAGTCGGGCGCTGAGAGATCAGCGCCCAGCATATCCGGGTGTAGCGCAGATGGTAGCGTGCTTGAATGGGGTTCAAGAGGCCGCTGGTTCAAATCCAGTCACTCGGACCAAGAAAGACAGGCTTTATAAAAAGCCTGTCTTTTTTATTTTTAAATTTTATGAAAACTTTACGCTTTACACACACTAAAAGCCGGGAACGCCTTGCGTTTCCGGTTTATTCTTATCTGGAGGGTATCCCGGCTCGAAATTCGGACGTGCATCTTTGTGTAAAGTGTTATATAGTCTTAGTTATATGTTTTACTATCAAACACATGCACAGCAGGAGGATATCAGAATGATCTACGGTTATGTCAGAGTTTCGACCAAGGAGCAGAACGAGGAGCGCCAGATGATCGCCATGCGCGAATTTGGGCTGGAGGACGGGCAGATCGTCCTCGACAAGCAGTCCGGCAAGGACTTCGACCGCTGCGGCTACCGCCGCCTGATGCGGCGGCTGCGCGGCGGCGACACGCTCGTGGTCAAGAGCATCGACCGTCTGGGGCGCAACTACTCGGAGATTTTAGAGCAGTGGCGCATCATCACGAAGGAGAAGGGGGCGGACATCGTTGTGCTGGACATGCCGCTGCTGGACACCCGGCGCAGCCGCGACCTGACGGGCACGCTCATCGCGGACATCGTGCTCCAGCTTTTGAGCTATGTCGCGGAGACGGAGCGCGCGATGATCCGCCAGCGGCAGGCGGAGGGCATCGCCGCGGCGATGGCGCGGGGCGTCCGCTTCGGGCGGCGGCCCATCGAGCGCCCGGCGGAATTCGGCGCGCTGCGCCGGGAGTGGCAGCGCGGGATGATCTCCGCGCGCGGCGCGGCGCGTCTGCTCGGCGTCTCGCACCAGACGTTTCTGCTTTGGGTAAAGGAGGATAAAGTTTAAAAAAGAAAGCCCCGCGGCTTTTTTCGCGCCGCGGGGCAAAAAAATCAGAGTTTATTTGACACTAATTTCCAGTACCGGAGGAGGGTATCCCGGTATCGACATCGAACGGCGGCAAGTGCTTGGGTTTCCGAGTGCTTGCCGCTTTTATCGTCATTATATAGTCTTCTTTCAAAAAATGCAAGCCCCCGCGGTAAAAAAACTCTGCTTTGCCGACCACCCGCGGCGCGCGGAAGAAGGGAGCCAATATGAACAAAACACCGGAAGAATTCTGCCGCGAAAACCACCGCGAGGAGCTTCTTCGCGAATGGGACGGCGCGAAAAACGCCGGGCGCACGCCCGCCGACGTCTCCTTCGGCAGCTCCGAAATGGTCTGGTGGAAATGCAAAAAGGACCATAGCTTCCCGATGCGCATCGCGTTCCGCACGGCGCGGGAGCAGTGCTGCCCTTACTGCACGAACCGCCGCGTCCTCGTCGGCTTCAACGACCTTGGGACCGTGGAGCCCGCCATCGCCGCCCAGTGGCACCCGACGCTCAACGGCGAGCTCACGCCGCAGCAGGTCACCTTCGGCAGCAGCCGCCTCGTCTGGTGGCAGTGTCCGGAGGGTCACGTCTGGCGCACGCGCGTGGACACCCGCGCCGGACGCCAGCGCAGCGGCTGCCCCGTCTGCGCCGGGAATATCAGCAAAAAGCGCCTTGCGCGCTACCGCGAGCTCGCCGCCGCGCGCTCACCGCGCGCTGAAGAGGGGCGAGAGGTATGAAGCGCTCCGTGAAAAAGCTCTGGAACACGCTGAGCACCATCCTCGTCGCGCTCGTCGTGCTGCTCGCGCTGCTGCTCGTCGGCGCGCGGGTCATCGGGCTTCAGGTCTTCACCGTGCTCTCCGGCTCGATGGAACCGACTTACCACACCGGCTCGCTCATCTATGTAAAGCGCACCGACCCGCTGACCATCCGCGAGGGGGACGCCATCACCTTTATGCTCGATGAGGACACCGTCGCGACCCACCGCGTCGTCGGCGTCGTGCCGGACGAGGAGGACCCCACCGTCGTCCGCTTCCGCACCAAGGGCGACGCGAACGAGGCGGAGGACGGCGCGCTCGTCCACTCCGCAAACGTCCTCGGCAAGCCGGTGTTCACCATTCCGTATCTCGGCTACGTCGCCGACTACATCCAGCACCCGCCGGGGACTTACGTTGCGATCTCCGCCGGCGCACTGCTGCTCCTGCTCGTCTTTCTCCCGGACATCCTCGCTCCGGAAAAGCCAAAGCGCAGCCGCAGCGAGGACGCCTGACCCGATATATCCGGCTTTTTGCCGTATATATATGATTTTTTGAGGAAAGGAGGAAAATGAGATGAAAAAGAAAGGAATCGCGCTCATCGCGGCGCTCGTCCTGCTCGCCGTGAGCATCACCGCGGGCTCTCTCGCTTGGCTGACGGATACGACGAAACCGGTTAAGAACACCTTCACCACGAGCAATATCGGTATCACGCTGACAGAAGAAAAAGGCGAAGTAGGCAAAGAAGACCACGAGTTCAAGATGATCCCCGGCTGGACGATCGAGAAGGACCCCAAGGTCACGGTCGAGGCGGGAAGCGAACCCTGCTGGCTGTTCGTGAAGCTGGAGAAGTCGACGAACTTCGACAAGTATATTGCGGAGTTTGAACCTGAAGATGGCTGGGAAAAGCTCAACGGCGTTGACGGCGTGGATAATGTCTACTGCCGCATGGTCACTGACACCACGGAGAAGCAGGAGTTTTTCGTAATCAAGGACAACAAGCTTACCGTGAAGGACACCGTCACGAAAGCCGACATGACCGAAGCGAATGGAAAAGAGCCCACGCTGACCGTCACCGCCTACGCCTGCCAGCTCTACAGCACGAACGACACCCAGTTCACCGCTGCACAGGCTTGGGACAAGATCAATCCCAGCACAACCCCCATTACTTAAAAGGAGAACAAGCACATGAAAAAGAAACTTACCGCGATCTGCCTGTGCGTGGCGCTGGTCGCCATCGCCGTCGTCGGCGCATCTCTGGCGTATTTCACGGATACGACCGAAAAAGTGACGAACACCTTCACGATGGGCGGCGTCGATATCAAGCTGGAAGAGCAGAATTGGAATGCAGACGCCTCTCACAAGCTCATGCCCGGCGTCACGTTTGAGAAGGACCCGACCATCACCGTCGAGGACGGCAGCGATGACAGCTACGTCTTCCTCGAAATGTCCTTCAACAAGTTCAGCTCCCTTCTCTGGGTCATGGCTGCCGATGCCGACGCGGATGATAGCATCAACTTTACGCTTTTCGACACCGATGCTGCTGGCAACAAGACTCTGAAGGAAGAATTTAAGAATGACAGTGGTGTCTTCTCCACCACCAAGTTCATCGAAGCTGCGCAGAAGAACAAGACTGTCTTCCAAGCGATCGTGAACAAGTGGTTCGGCAACATTACCCACACCGACTGGGAAGTCCTCAGCTTCAAGTGGGGTGCCGACAACACCGACACGAATCTGCTGACCGTCAAGCTCGCCTACATCGGCGGCGAGAACAAAGGCGTTCTGAAGGCGGGCGAATCTGTGACCTTCATGAAGAGCTTCGGCATGCCCAGCACCGTCACGTCGGAAATGATCGACTCCGGAGACGAGATTGGCGGAATGGCGAACGATTTCAACACGATCAAAAAGGATTTTGAAATTCATTTCACGGCTTACGCTGTGCAAGCTGAGGGCTTTGGTTCCGCAGCTGAGGCTTGGAACAACACGTTCGGAGCCTGATTTTCCCCCCCTACGCACACACCCCCGTGCCCTGCTTGGGCGCGGGCTGTGCGGGAGCGTCCGGAGCGCGGGCGTTCCCGCATGGCACGGCTTTTTGGGGAGCCGGAAACACATGGAACAAGCATGAGAGGAGTAATAGGACTATGAAGCGAAAGATCCTGCTTCTGGCGCTGGTGGCGATCTGCGTTGCCACGCTTGCCGCCGGGAGCCTCGCTTACTTCACCTCCGAGTCCGCCGCGCACAACGTCATCACCACCGGCGGCGTCGATATCGCGCTGCTGGAGTGGGCGGACACGGAGAAGACCCAGCCCTTTGCCGACCGGGACGGCATTCTGCCCGGCGCGAGCGTCACGAAGATCGCGGAGGTCAAAAACACCGGACCCGCCGCCGCTTGGGTGCGCGTGCGCGTGGAAAAGGTCATCACGCTCCGCGGCGAGGGCGAGCCGGACACGGCGCTGCTCGCGCTGGACCTCAACACCGCGGACTGGACCCCCGGCGCGGACGGCTATTACTACTATAACGCCCCGCTCGCCGCCGGGGAGACCACCGCGCCGCTCTTCACGACCGTGAGCTTCAGCCGCGCGATGGGCAACGAATACCAGAACGCGACCGCTGCCGTCAACCTCACGGCGCAGGCGGTGCAGACCGCGAACAACGGAAGCGCCGCAGCCGACGCCGTCGGCTGGCCCGCGTAAAAGGGGAGGGAAGGACTTATGAAAAAAAGAATTCTGGCGCTCCTCCTCTGCGCCGCCGCCCTGCTCTCCGCCATCGCCTTCAGCGGAGCCACGCTCACAGAGGAGGACGAGAGCGGCGATAGCAGCGTCTGCGAGTGGTGCGACGGAGCAGATGGCGAGCATTATCTTGGCTGTCCCGACAGCCCGGAGCTAAATAAGACCGGTCGTTTTACGCAGGCAACGATCACGCTCTATTCAGCGCCTTACAAGGAATCGGTCGCTACGATGGATTATGCCGCGAGCGATTCGGGGACATTCACCATAGTACGTGCCTTTCTTGACAGCGATGGTGTTCGTTGGTATCAGGTGGACGTTGATCCCATCTGCTGCTTCGTCCACGCCGAGCTCGTCGAGATCGTGGAGGACACGGAGCTGACGGAGCGGGAGCTGAGCGAGACGGTCGGCAATATCGGCGTCACGGTCCGCGGCGACATGCCGGAGGATGTCGCGCTCGTGGTCTCTGACGCTTCCGATAAGGACCTGCCCTGCGAAAATCCGGTCGCGGCGCTGGATATCTCCCTGATGCTGAACGACGAGGAGTGGCAGCCCAGCGATGCCGGAACCTTCGTTTCCCTGACGCTGGACGTCTCCAAAACCGGTCTCGACGACGGCGAAATGGTCACGCTCTATCACCTCCATGGCGGCGAGCAGGAAGAATACACCTACGTCGTCATCGACGGCAAGCTCACATTCTTCACCGACAGCTTCTCGATCTTCGTCGTGGAGGAGCAGGGCAAAAAAGAAAAGACCGAACTGGTGACTGCGAACAGCACCTATAAAATGGAAGTCGACGAAACGAGGACGTTTTATTTCGATTACGAGGGTCAACAAAAAAGAAACATCCTCGGCTGCGTCTGGTCTGTTGCAGACACCCAGAATATTGTTAATTACATAACTTACGACAACGAAAACGGCGATTTTATCAACGGTACTAGCGGCTTCTATGGCTACAAAGCCCCTTGGATAACCGTGACCGCGAAGCGGGCAGGTGAGGTCAAGCTCACGCTGACGTATCTTTACAAGAGCAATGGACAGTTTTACACTCCCACTGAGACCTTCACGATCACCGTCAGCGAGAAGGATGGCTTCCGCATCCGCGACGAAGTGGCTGCAAGCGGCTGTCTTGTTCCTGTCTGGGATGATGAGACAAAGCCTGACGGCGACATTGAATACACTTGGACCCGCAGCGACCAACAGACCATTCAGTCCAATGCGCTGAACGATGACGGCAGCGTAAACATCTCGCTGGACAGCGGCGGCGTTACGAACAGCCGCGAGCCGCTCACTTACTACGTGACCGCGAGTTGGGGTGAGGAGACCGAAACCGCCAGCTACGAGGTCCTTTACGGAAATGAGATCCTGAACCCCAGCTTCGAGTCCCCGGCTCTGCCGAAGAACGAGAATCACCGTGCCTATCCTAACGGGAACAAGGGTCTCTACTGGAAAACGACCGCGCCCGGAACCAGCGACAAGACCAGCTCCGACATAGAGCTCGGCTCGATCCAGACCAGAAGTAACCCCTACGGAATCACGGACACCCCGGACGACGGAAAGCAGTTTGCCGAGCTGAACGCCGAGGCTGTCGGCGCGCTCTATCAGGATATCCTGACGACCCCCGGTGCCAAGCTCAGCTGGTCCTTCAGCCACGCCTCGCGCAATGACGGCACCGACACAATGTACATCGTCATCGCCGCAACGAAGGACGCGCAAAAAATTGTCGATGAAACAAATATCAGTGCTTTGATCAGTGCGGCGACCACGGCAGAAGGTATCATACCCATTGCCACTGCAACGCCTCAGGAAGGAAAAGCATTTACTCACGACGGCGGCACCTACTATATCTGGCAGCACACTTCTATCGCCTCCACGTGGACCACACTCCGCGGCACTTACACTGTGCCGGAGGATTCGAAACAGTATCTGACCCGCCTATTCTTCGTCTCGGCCCCGGACAGTGACAGCAAGACCGAGGGCAACCTCATCGACGGCGTCAGCGCCGGCGAGATGATGAACTACACGATTGAGTATTACTTGAACGGTGCAGACACCGCCGCCAAGACCGAATCCGGCAGCGCAACGGTGCATACAAGCGTTCCCGCGAGCTATTTGCTGGATTATCTGAAAGAGGGCTACGTCATCACGCGCGTGACCGCGAACGGCGAGCCCTACCCCGGCGATGTTGCAAATAACGGACTTTTAATCACGAAATACGGCGTCGGCGGCGACATCACATTCAAAATTTTCCTCAGCAAGCGCGCCATCACGGTGACAAAGGTGGTGGTGATCGAGGATGAGCTGACTCCAGATGAGCTGGAAAGTCTTCTGTACGGCTGCAAAGCGGTCTTTGGGCTTTTCAAGAAAGGGCAAGAAAATGAAGAAGCCCTCGAAACAATAACGCTGGAACCGAAGCTCAACTCGCAGGGAAAAATCACCGCGCTTGGCTCCTTCAGCGGCGATCTGGAGAACGGTGAATACATCGTCAGAGAAACAGACCGTCCCGGCTTCAAGGGATACGATTTGAACGTGGCTTACAGCGGTGCTGGCTCCAACGGTAACGGCAGCGGCATAGACGTCACACTCACCGACACCGCCCCCACCGCCGCGATCACCTGCACGAACACCTATACGCCCTCCTCGGCTGACCTGACCATCACCAAGACCGGCTGGAACGAGACCGACGAGGGGCAGAGCTTTGTTTTCCGTATTGAGGGCAACGGCGTGAACATGGAGGTCGTCATACACGGGGCTACCGGGAACGATTCCGTTACGGTCAAGGGTCTCCCGGTCGGGGAGTACACGGTGACGGAAGTGACCGGCTGGAGCTGGCGGTATGAGCCGAAGGAGGCGACGCAGGAGATTGAAATCAAGGCAACGGAGGAAAACAAGTTGACCTTTACCAACGATCGCACAAACCGCAAATGGCTCAGCGGCAGCGCATGCAAAGATAACGTTTGGGGAACGGAGGCGAGCAACTGAGATGTATCACGCAAAGCACGCAAAACCGCGCGGTCCGCGTCCGCGCGGCGGCAGGACCGCTGCCGCGGCAGCGGCGCTCGCGCTGGCGCTCTGCGCCGTCATCGGCGGCGCGGTCGCATGGCTCACCGCTTCAAGCAGCAAGGTCACAAACGTCTTCGCCCCCTCCAAGGTAAAATGCGATGTTGTTGAATCGTTCAACGGCACAACAAAAAGCAATGTTCAAATCAAAAACACCGGCGACACCACGGCATATATCCGCGCAAAGGTCGTCGTCTGCTGGAAGGACGCCACCACAGGCAACGTCAGTGGGACGGTTCCGGTTGAGGGTGTGGACTACAGCGTCATGTTTGCTGAAAACCCCAAGTGGGTCCAACATACTGACGGATTCTATTACTTCACCGCGCCCGTTGATTCCGAGCATTTGACGGCTGCTCTGATCACCAAAGCGGAAAAGCTCAAGAATGGTCCCGACGGCTACGACCTCTCCGTCGAAATCATCGCCGAGGCGATCCAGAACGTTCCCGATGCGGCGGTCGGCGAGGTTTGGGGCGTCACGATCAGAAACAGCACTGTCAGCGCTTACACGGGAGGAGGAGCATAAGCATGAAACGAACGAAACGCAGCCTTCTCGCGCTCTTGCTGGCGCTCGCGGCGCTGGCGGGGCTCTCCGGCGCGGTCTGCGCCGCGGAGCCGACCGTGACTTACTGCGGCGCGGCGGATGGCTTCCGCTTTGCGCCCGGCAGCGATTACACGGCGACGGACCTTTTTGAAAACTTCAAAAACGCCATGCCCGGCGACACGCTTGAGCAGACGATCCGCTTCCGCAACGAGGCGGCGGACTGCGACTATATCCGGCTCTATCTCCGCGCCGTGCCCCACAGCGAGGAGGAGAACCCCCTGAGCGAGCGCGTCGCGGAGACGGAGACCGTCGCGACGATGACGGACTTTCTCTCCAAGCTCTCCATGAAGGTCTGGAACGGGACGCAGCTCATCTATGAGGGCTCGCCGGACGACCCGGACGGGCTTTCCGCAGCCAAATATCTGGGGACTTACGCCCGCGGCGCGGAGGCGGTCCTCCGCGCGGAGCTCAGCGTTCCCGCCGAGCTCGGCAACGAATACGCCGGGCGCGTCGGCGAGGTGGACTGGGTGTTCCTCGCCGAGTGCTATCAGGACAGCCAGCTCACGGTCCGCAAGGTCTGGTCCGACGGCGCAGCGGCGCATGAAAACGACAGCGTGACCGTCAACCTCCTGCGCAACGGCCGCGTCAGCCGCACGCAGGTGCTGAATGCCAAGAACGGCTGGGCGTTCACCTTCGGCGGTCTCGCGGAGGGCTATGACTGGACCGTGGAGGAAGCCGACGTCCCCACTGGCTACACGGCGAGCAGCAGCACGCGCGGCGGCACCGTGACCATCACGAACACCCGCAGCGGCGGCGAGACCCCGGAGCCGACGCCGACGCCCGTGCCGAGTCCGGGACCGACTCCCACGCCGGGACCGGAGCCCACACCGACGCCGACCGAGCCTGTCGAGCCGGGTCCGGAGCCGACGGAGCCGCCTGAGGAGCTCCCGGCGCTGGACCTCAGCGTCACAAAGCGCTGGGCGGAGGACGGCGAAGCGCACCCCGACGCCGTGACCGTGACGCTCTTTGACGGCGAAACGCCCTGCGAGACGGTCACGCTGAGCGAGGAAAACGACTGGACTTACACTTGGCACGACGCAGAGCGCCGCGGCGACTGGCTCGTGCTGGAAACGAACATCCCGAAGGGCTACACGCCGACTTACAGCGTCTCCGGCGGCGTCTGGACCATCACGAACAGCCGGACGCTGATCCAGACGGGACAGCTGCGTTGGCCCATCGCCGTGTTCGGCGGCGTGGGCGTGCTGCTGCTGGCTGCCGGCGCGTGGATGCTGCTGCGCAGATGGAAGGGCAGGAGCGATGAGGTCTAAGGCGGGCTGGCTTCTGCTCGCCGCGGGAGCGGGGCTGCTTGCCGCGGCGCTGCTCCTGCTTGCCCAGAACCGGCGCACCGATGCCGAGGCGGGGGAGCACTCCGCCTCGGCGCTGGAATCGGTCGAGGCGGCGATCGCCGCCCGCTCCGCGCCGTCCGTGCCGGAGGAGGTCCCGGAGCCGGACGCGCCGGAGGCGGCGGAAACGCCCGCCATGCCGACCGTGGAGATCGGCGGCTACGACTATATCGGCTATCTGGAGCTCCCGGCGCTCGATCTGCGTCTGCCCGTCATGGCGGACTGGGACTATGCGCGCCTCGCGCTCGCGCCCTGCCGCGAATTCGGCTCCACCTATGGCGGCGATCTCGTCATTGCCGCCCATAATTTCAGCCGCCACTTCGGGTGTCTGAAGGAGCTTCAGCCCGGCGACGCCGTTTCCTTCACGGACATGGACGGCGTACGGACCGACTACACCGTCAGCCGCAGTGCCTCGCTCGCGCCGGGCGACGTGGAGGCGGTCGCCGCGAGCGGCTCGGCGCTCGTGCTCTATACCTGCACCCCCGGCGGAAAAAATCGCGTCGCTGTCTTCTGCGAAAAAGAGGACAGCGGCGCGTTTTCGGCATAATTTACAGTTTATTTACGGACAGCGGCGGGAAAATAATGTTATAATCAGGCAACGAATTTAAAAAAGGAGATTCGACATGAACGAAGTCAAATCGCCGAAAAAGCCGCTGCTTTTTTATTATCTGGCGGCGCTGCTGGTCCTGCTGCTCTTCAACTTCATCGCCATGCCGTGGCTGAATGAACACAGCATCCGCGACGTGGACTACAACACCTTCGTCTCCATGACGGAGGCGGGGGAGGTCGGCAGGGTCGAGATCCAAGAGCAGGAAAACCGCATTCTGTTCACGAACGCCGACAAGTCCGCCGTCTATAAGACCGCTATGGTCCCGGACGACGACCTCATCCCGCGCCTGCTGGAAGCGGGCGTTTCCACGACGGGCACCGAGATCCAGCAGACCTCGCTGCTCGTCAGCATCCTGAGCTGGATCCTGCCGCTGCTCATCTTCATCGGCATCGGCCAGCTCATCTCCCGCGGGCTTATGAAAAAGATGGGCGGCGGCGGGAACTCGCTGATGTTCAATATGGGAAAGTCCAACGCCAAGGTCTATGTCAAGTCCGCCGAGGGCATCAAGTTCGACGACGTTGCGGGCGAGGACGAGGCGAAGGAGAACCTCGCCGAGATCGTCGAGTATCTCCATGACCCCAGCAAATATAAGGAGATCGGTGCGTCGATGCCGAAGGGCATTCTGCTCGTCGGTCCTCCGGGAACCGGTAAAACGATGCTCGCCAAGGCGGTCGCGGGCGAAGCAAACGTGCCGTTTTTCTCCATGTCCGGCTCGGAATTTGTCGAGATGTTCGTCGGCATGGGCGCGAGCAAGGTGCGCGACCTGTTCCGTCAGGCGAAGGAGAAGGCGCCCTGCATCGTCTTCATCGACGAGATCGACGCCATCGGAAAAAAGCGCGACGGTCAGCTCGGCGGCAACGACGAGCGCGAGCAGACGCTCAACCAGCTGCTGACCGAGATGGACGGCTTTGAGGGCAACAACGGCGTCATCATCCTCGCGGCGACGAACCGCCCCGAATCGCTTGACCCGGCGCTGACGCGCCCCGGCCGCTTCGACCGCCGCGTGCCCGTGGAGCTGCCCGACCTCAAGGGCCGCGAGGCGATTTTGAAGGTCCACGCAAAGAAGATCAAGGTCGCGGACGACGTTGATTTCAACAAGGTCGCGCGCATGGCGTCCGGCGCTTCCGGCGCGGAGCTCGCCAACATCGTGAACGAGGCTGCGCTCCGCGCCGTGCGGGACGGCCGCCGCTTTGCGACGCAGGCGGATCTGGAGGAGAGCATCGAGGTCGTCATCGCGGGCTACCAGAAGAAAAACGCCATCATGACCGACCATGAAAAGCACATCGTTGCCTATCACGAGATCGGGCACGCGCTCGTCGCGGCGAAGCAGACGAACTCCGCGCCGGTCCAGAAGATCACGATCGTGCCGCGCACCTCCGGCGCGCTGGGCTACACGATGCAGGTCGACGAGGGCGACCGCGTTCTGATGAGCCGCGAGGAGATTGAGAACAAGATCGCTACCTTCACCGGCGGCCGCGCGGCGGAGGAGCTCGTGTTCGGCTCCGTCACCACCGGCGCGGCGAACGACATCGAGCAGGCGACAAAGCTCGCCCGCGCGATGATCACGCGCTACGGCATGAGCGACGATTTCGATATGGTCGCGCTGGAGACCGTCACGAACCGGTATCTGGGCGGCGACGCCTCGCTCGCGTGCTCCGCCGAGACCCAGACGCAGATCGACCGGCAGGTCATCGAGCTCGTCAAAAAGCAGCACGCCAAGGCGCTCGGCATTCTCCGCGAAAACCGCGAAAAGCTCGACGCGCTCGCGGCGTTCCTCTACGAGAAGGAGACCATCACCGGCGAGGAGTTTATGCGCATCTTGAACGGCAATGCCTGAAAAAACGGTGCAGGGGAGGAGACTGCCATGGCACTCAGCACGAACCGCTTGATCATGTCGGCGTTTCAAGAAATGCTGGAGGAAATGCCCTTTGACCGCATCACGGTCTCCGCGCTCGTAAAGCGCGCGGGCGTCAGCTCCAACACGTTTTATTACCACTACCGCGACATTTATGAGCTGCTGGACGTCTGGTTCCGCACCACGTTGAGCCGCTATCTTCCGGCGGATGTTCTGGAGAATTCGCGCGAAACGGCGCGCGCCGTGCTCACGTGCTACAAAGCCGAGTCGCAGGCGATCTACCATGTGTTCAACGCCCTCTCGCGCGAGCGGATGGAGCGCTATATCTACCGGCTGACGGAGCAGGCCTTTCTCGCGCTGGTGCGCCGCACGGCGGGGGAGCGCCCGGTCCCGGAGCGGCGTATTCAGGAGATCGCCGCGTTCTGCTCCTGCGCTTACGTCGGCTTTATGACCAAGTTCCTCTGGGAGCGCATGGCGTCGGACATCGACGAGAGCGTCGAGCGCCTCGGCGCGCTGTTCGACATTTTTGTCGCCGCCGCGCTGGAGGAGCAGAGTCCCGGATGATGTTAAAAAAAGTCACCGCTCCTATGTGCGGTGACTTTTTCAGCTTGTCAAAAAACTTCCAAACCGCCCCGGTTTCTGGTATAATGGAAGAAACG
>CAVJGI010000036.1:0-20353 GCA_963649145.1 Ruminococcus bicirculans (ex Wegman et al. 2014)
TCTTCCATTATACCAGAAACCGGGGCGGTTTGGAAGTTCTTTGACAAGCTGAATCGCCCCGGAACCGACCGGTTCCGGGGCGAATGACTGTTTTATTTCTCCTCGACCACCGTATCCCAGCATTCGCCGGTCTCCGCATTATACCACACACAGGCGACCGCCAGCTCCTCGCCCTCGGCGAGGGTCTCCGGCTGCTCGGTCCAGTAGAGATACACGACCGTGCCGGGCTCGGCGTAATCCGACCCGACGACCTCGGCGACGCTGCCGTCCTCGTTCTCGCCGGTGATGCGCACGGTCATGGTGTAGAGTGCCTCCGGCTCCGGGATCGGGGCGTACATTGCCTCCATGCGGTCTTCGAGTTCAAGTCCCGCGTCCGGGTCGGACTTCATCGACGTCTCAGGCCACTCCTCCGCCGGAAAATCCGACGCGTCGCAGGAATAGGAAAACATGCTGCCGTCCACTATGCCGTATGTCTCGCCCATCCCCGTTTTGTTTTCCAAAGCGGTCGGCGCGGCGGACTTCAACGTAAGCCCTCTGTTCACGGAAAGCACTGTTCCGACCAGAACAACAAGGCACGCCGCCGCGAGTGCGATCGGTCGCCAGCGCTGGAAGTTTTTCTGGAATTTTACCGCTTTTTCGGCGCGGCGCACACGGTCCATCACCGCTCCGTGGAGCTCATCAGGCACGTCCTCCGGCTCCGCCGCCGCTTCGCTGAGGGCGGAAAACGCCGCGTAGAGCGCCGCGCAGTCCGGACAATGCGCGATATGCGCGCGGACCTCGGCCTCGTCAGCCTCGGAAAGCTCGCCGTCGAGCATTTCGCTGAGCTTTTCCTGAATATTTTCACATTCTGTCACGCCTGATCGCCTCCTTCCGAACTGTTAGACGCACCGGCGCAAAAAAAGTTCCCATTTTCCGAAAGCAAAACGCAAAGTTTTTTTCGCCCGCGGAAAATGCGCGTTTTTACGGTGCCAACGTCGATCTCCAGCGTGCGGGCGATCTCGTCGTAGGAAAGCCCGCCGATCTCGCGCAGGAGCAGCACGCGGCGGGAGGCGTCCGGCAGGGCGTCCATCGCCTCGCGCACGGCGTCGCGCAGGGCGCTTTTCTCCGCAGCCGCGGCGGGGTCGAAGCGCAGGTCCTCGATCTCCAGCTCGCGCTCGCCGTTTTCGTCCTCCGCGGAAAGGCTGACCATCTCGCGCCGGCGGCGGAGAGCGTCCGTGCAGACGTTGCTCGCGATGCGGTAGAGCCAGACGGAGAGCCGGCTCTCGCCCCGGAAGCCGGAGAGTGCCATATAAGCCTTCAGAAACGTCTCCTGCGCCGCGTCCTCCGCGTCCTCGCGGTTTCCGAGCGTGCGCAGGGCAAGGTTATAGACCGTTTTTTCGTGCGCGCGGACGATCTCCTCGAACGCCGCGCTGTCGCCCTTCCGGGCGCGCTGGAGGATATCCAGCTCGATCTCGCGCTCCATTGCGCTCACGTCACCTCATCTCTCAAATCTCTCTGGATGCCGCGCACGACGCGCCGGACGTCTTCCAGCGTTTCCACGTGTACGGCCTCGACCTTGTAGGGGCCCGCAAAGGGCACGCCGCGCAGATACCACGCGAGGTGCCGCCGCGCTTCGAGGCAGGCGGGCTTTTCCCCGCGCAGCTCGGCGCTCAGCTCGATCTGGCGCAGCGCGGTCTCCATCCGCTCCCGCAGCGGCGGGCGCGGCGGGACCGTCTCCCCGGCGACGGCGGCGTTGCCCGCGCGGAAAAGCCACGGGTCGCCGAAGCTGCCGCGCCCGATCATCGCCGCGTCGCAGCACGTATAGCGCAGGATATGCGCCGCGTCCTCCGCGGAAAACACGTCGCCGTTTGCGATGACCGGGATATGCAGCGCCGCTTTCACGCCGCGGATGATGTCCCAGTCGGCTTTGCCCTCATACATCTGCGTCCGCGTCCTGCCATGGACGGCGACGGCGGCGGCGCCCGCCTCCTCGCAGAGCCTTCCGAACTCCACGGCGTTGACGCTGCCCTTGTCCCAGCCCTTGCGGAACTTGACCGTCACGGGCACATCCACCGCGCGGCAGACGCGCTCGACGATGTCCCGCGCCGTCTCCGGCGCGCGCATGAGGGCGCTGCCGTCGCCGTTTCCGGCGATCTTGCCGACGGGACAGCCCATGTTGATATCCAAGATCTGCGCCCCGCTCAGCTCCAGCGCCAGCGGCGCGGCTTCCGCCATAATTTCCGGCTCATGCCCGAAGATCTGCACCGCGAGCGGCGCATCGCCGGGGACGGTGCGGAGCAGGTCCTTCGTCTTTTTGTCACCGTAGCAGAGCGCGCGGGCGGACACCATCTCCGTCGTGGTCATCGCCGCGCCCAGCGCATAGCAGACGTGGCGGAACGCCGCGTCCGTGACGCCCGCCATGGGCGCTAAAACGAGCCGCCCGGCGAGCTCAACGTTCCCGATCCTCATAGCCGGATGTCGAGCCCCACGGGGCAGTGGTCGCTGCCGAAGATCTCCGGGCAGATATACGCCCGGTCGATCCTGTCCGCGATGCGGTCGGAGCAGAGGAAATAGTCGATGCGCCAGCCGACGTTCCGCTCCCGCGCGGCGGAGCGGTAGCTCCACCACGAATACGCCTCCGCCGTGTCCGGGTGGAGATGGCGGAAGGTGTCCGTAAAGCCCGCGGCGAGCAGGTCGGAGAATTTTTCGCGCTCGGCGTCGGAAAAGCCGGGGTTATTGTGGTTCGCCGCGGGGTTTTTCAGGTCGATCTCCTGATGGGCAACGTTCATATCCCCGCAGACGACGACGGGCTTTTTTGCGTCCAGCGCGCAGAGATAAGCGCGGAAGGCGTCCTCCCACGCCATACGGTAATCGAGGCGGCGCAGCCCGTCCTGCGCGTTCGGCGTGTAGACGCAGACGAGGAAAAATCCGGAAAATTCAAGCGTCACGACGCGGCCCTCCGTGTCGTGCTCCGGCGCGCCGATGCCGTAAGTGACCGCATCGGGCGTCCGCCGCGTAAAGACGGCGGTGCCGGAGTAGCCCTTGCGCTCGGCGCAGGACCAGAAGCTCTCATAGCCCGCGAGCTCCGGCTCGAACTGCCCCGGCTGGACCTTCGTCTCCTGAAGACAGAACACATCCGCGTCGAGACCGTAAAAAATGTCCTCAAAGCCCTTTTTCCAGACGGCGCGCAGACCGTTGACATTCCACGAAATAAGCCTCATTCCGCCGTCTCCTCCCGCGCTGCGAAGGCGGCTTCGCTCTCCGCGCGGCCCTTCGCGTCGGAAAGGCTCGCGTTGCGCAGCCGCGGGGGAACGCCGTCCGCAGTCGATTTCGTCTCCGCCGTCTTCACGGCGACGAGGCGGTTGATCTTAACGCCCTCGGCGTGGAACTTCGCTTCATAGTCGGTCATCACGCCGCGGACCGTGCCGCCGGCATGGAGGTCGTTCGTCACCTCGCGCAGAGCCCAGCCCTCCGCCTTGAACTGCTCCAGCGACCACTGGAACAGCGGCAGATTATCGGTCTTGAAATGGATCTCTCCCCCCGCGGGCAGCACGTCGGCATAAAGCCGCAGGAAGCCCGGCGCGGTGAGGCGGTTTTTGGCGCAGCGGCTCTTGGGCCACGGGTCGCAGAAATTCAGGAACACGCGGTCCACCTCGCCGGGGGCGAAGAGCTCCGGCAGCAGCGCCACGTCGCGGTCTAAAAACCGCACATTGGAAAGCCCGCGGTCCACGGCGCGCTCCATCGCGACGACCATGGCGTCCGGCACCTTTTCCACGGCGAGCAGCAGCGCGGCGGGATTTTGCCCCGCGGTGTCCGCCGTGAAGCGGCCCTTGCCGCAGCCGAGCTCCAGCCAGAGCGCGTCATAGCCGGGGAAACTTTCCCGCCAGCGCCCGCGCAGCGTTTCCGGCTCGCGCACGAGCACGGCGGCGCAGCGCTCCATGCGCGGCAGGAGATTCGGCTTTTTTCTCATTCTCATCGTGTATGATTCCTCTCTTTTTTCTCAGGCGTAATAGGTGCGCATCACGTCCGCCCAGTCCTTGTAGCCCTGCACGGAGAGGTGGGGGCTGCCGTCCCAGCCGGAATAGATGCTCTTCAGATAGCCCGTCTCGTCGCAGAGCGGGGTGCAGCAGTCGAGGAACCAGCATTCCTTCTCCGCGGCGAGGGCGCGCAGCGCCTCGTTGAAGCCGGTGATGCGCTTCATCGTGAAGGTGCCCTCGTTGCTCTTCGCCTGCGTCACGGGCGTGACCGCCATAATATAGATGTCCGCGTCCGGCATCGCCTCGCGGATGCGGTCGATGCTCTTGCCGTAAGTGGCGGCAAAGGTCTCCGGCGCGAGCCCGATCTCGTTGATGCCGAGCTCGATATACACCTTGCCGTACTGCTTCTCGCAGAGCTTCGTGATATAGCTGTCCACGGTGTTGACGCTGATGCCCTGATAGCAGTAATAGTCGATGTTAGAAAGCCCGGAATAGAGCTGCATGCCCTGCACGAGTGAGTTGCCGACCATCGCCGCATCGTCGAAGAAGCTGTCGTCCGTCTTTTCGCGGAGCATCAGGTCCGGATAAGTCAGCGCTTCGAGCGAGAAGGTCAGGCGCAGGGAGCGGTAAGCCATGCGCGCCACGATCGCGGCGACGGCGGCGCGCTGGATGGGCGCGGCGGGCGTAAAGGTGCCGTGGCTGTCGTTTCCGGCGAGGATGCCGGCGCGGTAGAGCTGATAGATCTCCGCGGCGTTTTCGCTCGACGCCTTGACATCCGGGAGCTGGTTTTCCGCAACGGTGTTGATCTCCGGCAGGGCGCTCGCGGGCAGCGCGCGGGACAGCATCGCGGCGAACTCGCTGCGCGTCGCGGCGGCGGCATAGTCCGCGCACTCGACCTTCAGCAGCCCGTTTTTCAGCGCATAGTCCGCGTAAGGGCGATACCACGGGTCCCCGGCGGCAAACTCCGCCGCGCCGGTATAATAGCTGCTGTGCAGCCGCGCCGCGAGCGTCACGGTCTCGGCGAGGCTGATGCTGCCGGTGACGTTGAAGCTGCCGTCGGCGTTGCCCTTCATGAGCCCCAGCTCATAAACGGCGGCGACGGACTCGGTGTACCACTCGCCCTCGGCAACGTCCGGGAACTGTCCCGCGGCGTATTCCGCGGTCTTCCGGAAATTGGCAAAGCCGCTCTCCGCTGCCGCCGCGGGCAGCGCAAGGCAGCCGAGCAGCAGCGCGGCTGCGGTCAGGATCGTAAGAAGCTTTTTCATCGTTTTCATTCCTCCATCGGAAGCTCAATAATGTTCAGCCCCGCGCGCATGGCGTAGAGCAGGGTGTTGCGCGTCCCGCCCGGCGCGCCGTTATAGGCGGCGATGAGGGTGCCGGAGGCGTCCACCATATATTCGTTGCGCCGCTGCATGCAGCTCGGCGTATAGTCGCGCTGCACCACGGTCTGGTAGTCGCAGTCCGTGACGAGGCGCTCCCAGCGGCGCTTCTGGCGTTCGGGCCACGCCTTTGCCTGCCCCTCGAAGGGGATCGCCGCCTCGATCGTGATCTCCGGGTGCTCGCCGCGGAGCTGCTGCACCGCCTCGCAGAAGAAAAGGTCGCAGCCGCGCGCCATGCCGCAGATAAAGTGGCGCGCACCGGCGCGGTAAGCCGCTTCCGCGGCGTCGTAAATGCGCTCCTTCAGCCGCAGGCAGCGCGGATCGTTCTCGTTCTCGCCCCACGGGAGCTTGTTCTCGCGGTGGCCCGTAAAGGTGCAGGTCTGCGCTCGTTCCATCTTTTCATCAACTCCATTCCTTATATCTTACAATATTTCTCCCCCGATGTCAAAAGCCTATTGCATTTTTGCATCGGAATTGTTATACTGGTCGCAGACAAGTGAAAACTGACGTCTTCAGGGCAGGGTGAAATTCCCGACCGGCGGTGAGAAAAAAGTCCGCGAGCGCACAGGATGCGCAGAACCGGTGTGATTCCGGTACCGACAGTTGAAAGTCTGGATGGAAGAAGACACGTTAAGCGGCTTATGCGCGCCGCGTGCGTTCTTCCCCGCCCGCAGAGATCAAGGAGACTCTGGGGCATTTTTTATTTCTATTCCATCACCCAAGGAGGAAGAACCGCATTATGAACAGCAGCAAAACCGGAACCAAGCGCATCGCCGCGCTCGGCGTGTTCACCGCGCTCAGCGTGATGCTCGTCGCGCTCATCCATTTCCCGATCTTCCCCGCCGTGTCGTTCCTCGAATATGACCCGGCGGATATCCCGATTTTGATCGTCGGCTTCGCCTTCGGTCCCGCGGCGGGACTGATCGTGACGGCGATCGCCGCACTCATTCAGGGCTTCACCGTCAGCGCCGCGAGCGGCGTTTACGGCGTCATCATGCACGTCCTCGCAACGGGGGTCTACGTGCTCGTCTCCTCCCTCGTTTACCGCCGCCACCGCACGCGCGGCGGCGCGGCGGCGTCCCTCGCCCTCGGAACGGCGGCGATGGTCGCGATGATGTTCCTCGCCAACCTCGTCGTCACACCCTATTTTATGATGGGCGCGGTCAACGGGGAAACGGTCCGCGCGCTGATGGGCTTTATGCCCTTCATCCTGCTGTTCAATTTCATCAAGGCGGGCGTGAACGGGCTCGTCACCTTTCTTATTTATAAAAGTATCTCCCGCCTTATCTCCCGCCTCGGCGTAACAGACACCGGCGCGGCAAAACCGAAACCGACGGAGGGCTGAAAAAGCTATGAAGATCACCGTTAAGAAGCTGAAAGAAAACGCCAAGCTGCCCACGAGCGGCAGCGCCGCCGCCGCAGGCTACGACCTCTACGCCTGTCTCGACGCGCCGGTGGAGATCCCGCCGCACGAAAACCGCAAGATCGGCACGGGACTCGCCATGGCGATCCCGGAGGGCTATTTCGGGGCGGTGTTTGCGCGCAGCGGGCTCGCCAGCAAGCAGAGCCTACGCCCCGCCAACTGCGTCGGCGTCTGCGACAGCGACTACCGCGGGGAGTATATCGTCGCCCTGCATAATGACGGCGAGACCGCCCAGACCGTCTCCCCCGGCGACCGTATCGCCCAGCTCGTCGTCCTCCCCTACCTCAGCGCGGAATTTGAGGAGGCGGAAGAACTCAGCGAGACCGCCCGCGGCGTGGGCGGCTTCGGCAGCACCGGCAAATAATTCAAATAAGGTCCAAACCAGCCCGGAAACGCAATGCGTTTCCGGGCTGTTCCGTTCGCAAAAGCTGCGATTTTAAAGGCTTCCCTGTGCAAGGGGAGCTGGCGCGAAGCGCCTGAGGGGTTGTTGCCAAGCTAACGTGAACGCCAAGCTCGGTACTCCCGGAAGCTTACAACCCTCCAGTCAGCGCTGCGCGCTGACAGCCTCCCTTGCACAGGGAGGCCTTTAAAATCCGGGCTGCTTCGGTATTGTTCGTCAAACCGCACAACCAGACCCCACTATTTTCGTCACCTTGCTGTGATATTGAATAAATCGTGCATTTTACGCATAATATTCACTATTTTCGTGAATATCGGCTTGATTATTCATTTTTCTTGGATTATAATCCAACCATAATTTGAAAACACAAAGGAGACACCCAAAATGAAAAAGATTCTTGCACTCATCCTCGCGCTGTGCATGGTATTTGCCCTCTGCGCCTGCGGAAACGAGAAGACCCCCGACCCCACCAAGACCCCGGACGCCACCGAGACCCCCGCAACCACTGAGCCGACCGCGGCTCCGGCTGAAACCGAAGAGCCGGATGTCGCCGTCGAGATCGAGACCGTCACCCCCGGCGTCCTGACCGTCGCCACCAGCCCGGACTTCGCCCCCTATGAGTTCTACGCGCTGGACGAGGACGGCACCCCGACGCTCGCCGGCTTCGATATGTCCCTCGCGCAGTACATCGCCGATTACCTCGGCCTTGAGCTCGAAGTCATCCCGATGGACTTCGACGGCACGATCATGGAGCTCGCCGCCGGCAAGGTCGACCTCGGCATGGCTGGCTACTCCCCCGCTCCGGACCGGGCTGACAAGATGGACTTCTCCACTGTCTACATCACCGGCGGTCAGTCCTTCGTCTGCCTCCAGAGCAACAAGGACCAGTTCACCTCTCTTGAGGACACCAACAAGGCTGATTACACCATCGGCGCGCAGGTCGGCTCCATTCAGGCGGATCTCGCCAAGGAGAACTCCGCCGACGCGGACATCATCGAGCTCGCCAAGGTCACGGACATCATCGCCGAGCTGCTGACCGGCAAGATGGACGGCGCTTACATCGAGACCATGGTCGCCGAGGCTTACGCCAAGAACTATCCTGAGCTCTGCGTCGTGCTGGACGTCCCCTATGACGCAGAAGGCTCCGTCGTCGGCGTCAACAAGGGCAACACCGCTCTGCTCGAAGGCGTCAACGCCGCGATCGAGGCGTGCATGAGCAGCGGCGAGTTCGACAGCTACGTCGTCACCGCCATCGAGCAGGCGCAGGGCGACATCATCGAGGGTCTGATCGAGGGCTGAAGCCCCGACCGGGAAGAACCCTTCGGAACGCAAAATTCCTCCCCCGGCTCATCGGGGGAGGAATTTGCGGGTTATATAATTAAAGGGAAAGAGAGGGCATCCGTCCATGATCAGCTCCGCGGGCTTTGCCAAAACCTTCAAATACATCGAGCTCTTTGAACAGGGGCTCGTCTGCACCGTCTCGCTCTCGGCGCTGACGGTCCTGTTCGGCTTCATTCTGGCGCTGCTGCTCGCCGTGGCGCGCCTGAGCAAGCTGAACGTTTTCCGCTGCCTCTCCACGGAGGCGCAGCGCGATCTCGCGGGGCGCGGCGGATTCCTTTACGCCCTCGCGCGCTTCAACCCCGTGAGCTTCCTCGCGAACGTCTACGTCGAGGTCTTCCGCGCGACGCCGATGCTCGTGCAGCTGTTCATCATCTACTACGTCGTCTTCAACGGCGTGGACCTCCCGAAATTCAAGATCTTCGGCTTCATCCGCTTCGACCGCTTCCTCCCCGGCGTCGTCGCGCTGGCGCTGAACTCCGGGGCTTACCTCTCCGAGATCATCCGCTCCGGCATCCAAAGCATCGACGGTGGCCAGACGGAGGCGGCGCGCAGCCTCGGCATGACGCAGATGCAGAATATGCGCTTCATCGTTCTGCCGCAGGCGATCAAGAACATCCTGCCCGCCATCGCGAACGAGTTCGTGACGATCATCAAGGAGTCCTCCATCTGCTACACCATCGGCGTACAGGAGATCATGTACGCGGTGTCCAGCGTCAAGGGCGCGACCTATTCCATCGCCGAGCCGCTCCTCGTCGCCACGGCGGTCTACTTCTGCCTGACCTTCCCGACGAGCAAGATCATCGCCCACTTTGAGAAGAAAATGAGCGTCGGCGACAAGCGCAGCGGCGCGGAGCGCCAGCGCAAGCGCAAGCTCGGCTTCGCCGGCGCCGGCGCGCAGCCGGTCCCGATGGTCACGACGGAGGAGGAGACGAAATGAGCGAGAAGCTGATCGAGGTCAAGAACCTCAAAAAATACTATAACCACGGCGCGATCAAGGCGCTCGACGATGTCAGCGTGGACATTGACCGCGGCGGCGTGATGGTCGTCATCGGTCCCTCCGGCAGCGGCAAATCCACCTTTCTGCGCTCGCTGAATCTGCTCGAAGAGCCGACCGGCGGCGAGATCATCTTCGACGGCGTGGACATCACGAAAAAATCCGCCCTCGTCCCCGGCAAGGACGGCAAGCTCCGCCGCCAGAAGCTGAACATCAACCTCCACCGCCAGAAGATGGGCATGGTGTTCCAGCACTTCAACCTCTTCCCCCACAAGACCATTCTGGAAAACATGGTCTTAGCGCCGATGCAGGTGAAAAAAATGTCCCGCGCGGACGCGGAGGCGAAGGCGATGAAGCTGCTCGCCCGCGTCGGTCTTGCCGACCGTGCGGACGCCTACCCCATCCAGCTCTCCGGCGGACAGAAGCAGCGTATCGCGATCGTCCGCGCACTGATGATGGAGCCGGAGGTCATGCTCTTCGACGAGCCGACGAGCGCGCTCGACCCGGAAATGGTCGGCGAGGTGCTGGAGGTCATGAAGGAGCTCGCCGAGGAGGGCATGACGATGGTCGTCGTCACCCACGAGATGGGCTTCGCCCGCGAGGTGGGCAACCGCGTGCTCTTCATGGCGGACGGCAAGCTGCTCGAACAGGGCTCCCCTGCCGACATTTTCGAACACCCGCAGAACGCGCGGCTTCAGGATTTTCTCTCCAAGGTCCTTTAAAAAATCAGGCGGACGCGCTCTTTTTTCCGGCGCGTCCGTTTTTTCAAGTCAAGGAGGCATTTTTTATGACCGACATTCAGAAAAACATCTGCGATTATATCGACCGCAACGCCGCGCTTTTCACCGGCGTTTCCGACCACATCTGGGAGCTCGCGGAGCTCAGCCTGAAGGAATATCAGTCCGCCGCGCTCTACTGCGAGGTGCTGCGCGAGGGCGGCTTCGCCGTTGAGGAGGGGCTCTGCGGCGTGGAGACGGCGTTCTCCGGCTCCTTCGGCTCCGGGAAGCCTGTCATCGGCATTTTAGGCGAATTTGACGCGCTCTCCGGGCTCAGCCAAGCCGCGGGCGTCGCCGAAAAGCGCAGCGCCGGCGGCGAGGCGGGCCACGGCTGCAACCACAATCTGCTCGGCGCGGGCGCGCTCGCCGCGGCGTTCGCCGTGAAGGACTTCCTCCAGCGCACCGGCGCGCCGGGCACGGTCATTTTCTTCGGCTGCCCCGGCGAGGAGGGCGGCGCGGGCAAGGCCTTCATGGCGCGCGAGGGCGCGTGGCGCGCTCTGGACGCCGCCGTCACCTGGCACCCGGACAGCGTAAACGCCGTCGTCAGCGGCAGCTGCATCTCCTGCATCCAGAAGGAGTACATCTTCGACGGCATCTCCTCCCACGCCGCGCGCGACCCGGAGCTCGGCAGCAGCGCGCTGGACGCCGCGGAGCTGCTGAACATCGGCGTGCAGTTCCTGCGCGAGCACATGCCGGGCACGGCGCGCATCCACTACGCGATCACGGACGCCGGCGGCGTCTCGCCGAACGTCGTCCAACCCCACGCAAGCGTGCTCTACATGATCCGCGACCACGCCGTCGCCGACGCCATTGCGCTGGAAAAGCGCGTGGACCGCATCGCGGAGGGCGCAGCGCTGATGACGGACACGAAAATGCAGATCCGCTTCATCGACGGCACGAGCAACACCGTGCCGAACCGCGTGCTGGAGAGTGCGGCGTGGGACGTGATGCAGTCCCTCCCCCTCCCCGACTTCGACGAGAACGACCGCGCCTTCGCCGCCGCGCTCTGCAAGAGCTACGAAGCGCCCGCCGAGACCGCGGCGGAGGAATACGCCTACATGCTCACGCCGGAGGAAATGGATTATGTAAACCGCGTCACGCAGAACGGTGCCGCCCCGCTGAATGAGTTCCTGATGCCCTATCACCACACGGACCACGTTACGATGTCCTCCACGGACGTCGGCGACGTCAGCTGGCAGACGCCGACCGTGCAGATCTACACCGCCTGCCGCGCCGCCGGCAGCCCCGGCCACAGCTGGCAGAACGTCGCCGCCGGGAAAAGCCCGCTCGGACATAAGGGAATGCTCTACGCGGGCAAGGTCCTCGCCTGCCTCGCCGCGAAGCTCCTCACCGAGCCGGAGACCCTCGCCGCCGCGAAAACGGAGTTCCAAAAAGCAGCCGCCGCAGGCTACGCCTGCCCCATCCCGGAGGGCGCGGTGCCTACCGCTCTATAACGCTCAAATCACCCGGAAGCGGGTCCATTTTTGCGAGTGCTGCCGCCGGAGGAAGATCGCGCCGCGGAGCACGAGGTCGAGGCTCATACCGATCGCCACGCCGATGACGCCCCAGCCGAGCCACAGCCCGAACAGCGCCGAAAACAGCAGCCGCGCCGCGATGGTGAGCGTGATGGAAACGAGCATCGTGAACTTCACGTCCCCCGCCGCGCGCAGCCCGTTCCCCAGCGGTCCGGCGAAGGGGTAGGCGATTCCGTTGAAGATGTTGTTGATCAGCACCAGCTTCACCACGAGCGCCTTCGCCTCCGGCGAAATGGCGGAATAGCTGACGATCAGCGGCGTAACGGCGAAGATCAGGGCGTTCCACAGGACGGACAGCACCAGCGTGATGCGGTTCAGTTTTTTGAAGTAAAAATTCGCCGCGTCGATGTCCCGCGCGCCCATACACTGGCCGATGACCGTGGTGTAAACCGGTGCCATGGCAAGCCCCATGATCGCCGCTAAAGACCAGATGCTCTGCGCCACGCCGTTCGCCGCGATCTGATACGTGCCGAACAGCGCGACCATGCTGGAGAGCGCGACCTTCACGAGCTGGTGGACGCCGTTTTCCACGCCGTTCGGCAGCGCGATGCCCATGATCTTTTTCAGCAGCCCGCCGTCCCAGACGAAGATGTCCCGGTGCGCATAGCGCACCGGGTTTTCCTTTCGGAAGCACCAGACCGTGACCGCGGCGGCGGAGAGCACGCGCGAGAGCAGCGAGGGCCACGCAACGCCCGCCGCGCCCAGTTTCAGCGCGAATACGCCCACGCAGTTGCCGATCACGTTGACGATGTTGGCGACAAGGGAGATATTCATCGTCACCTGCGTTTTCCCGATGCTGCGGCAGAGCGCCGCGCCCGCGTCATAGATCGCGAGAAACGGCAGCGACAGCGTCGTGATGAGCAGATAGGACTCGCACGCCGCCATCACCTCCGGCTCGATTTTGCCGAACAGCAGCCGCAGGAGCTGGGTATGAAACGCCATGATAAGCCCCGTCAGAACGAGCGAGACGACCGCCGAGATCATCAGCAGCTGCCCGGCAGAGCGGGACGCCGCGCGGGTGTTTTTTCCGCCGATATACTGGCTGATGATGACCGCGCCGCCGGAGGACAGCGCCGTGAACAGAAAGATCAGCACCGTGTTGAACGAGGTCACGAGCGACACGCCGGAAACGTCCGCCTCGCCGGAAAAGCTGACCACAAAGGTGTCGGCAATGCCGACAAACATCAGCAGAAACTGCTCCACGAAAAGCGGAAGGATCAGATTCCGCAGGTCCTTGTTGGAAAACATCTCAGCTTTCATACTTCGCCGTAAACGCGCGCCGGCTCTCCGACAGCATCCGCCCGACCTTGTCCATATCCCAGTCGCAGAACGCCGTTGCGACCATGGACGCGATGCCGTGGGCGTGCATCCAGAGCTGATCGTGGAGAAAATGCGCCGCCTCGCGGTCCAGATGGTATTCGCCCGCGAGCTCCGCCATTGCCTCCTCCGTCATCGGCAGCAGGATCTGCCGGATCTCCGAAAAGGCGTTGGAGCGCATAAAGAGAAAGCGGAAAAGCCGCGGCTCCGCCTTTGCAAGACGGATGTAAGCCATATCATAAAGCCGCACCACGCCGTCCGCGCTCATCCCGCGCATCAGCCGCCCGAACTCGGCGGCGGCAAGCGGAACGAGCGCCGCGCGCAGCTCCTCCATCCCCGAAAAGGACAGATAAACCGGCTGCGTGGAGCAGCCGAGCTCCCCCGCAAGCGCCTTGATATTCACCGCCTCATACCCCTCCTCCCGCAGCAGCTTCAGCGCCGCGCGGAGGATCATATCCTTCGTGACCAGCTTTTTTGCAGGCATTTTTTGTTCCTCCAATGATAATTATGTTTATTGATAATCGCGTTTATTTTATCCCCAAAATTGTCGTTTGTCAAGGCAACGCCGTAAAAAAGCAGGGTCTCCCCCTCCGGGAGAGACCCTGTTTTTCATGATTCTCGGCTTATCCGGAGCTCCGGCTGATAAGCCCGCAAATGCCGCGCTATTTTTTCAGCAGACGCCTGACATTCGTCAGTGTCAGGCTCAGGTCGGCTTCATCCAGTTCCCCCAGCGCGGCGAGGAGTTCCTTGGACAGCCGCGGGTTCTCCGCGCGTTCGTCGAAAAACTCGACCGGCGTGATCCCGAAATACTCACAGATCGCAAAAAACTCCGTCATAGACGGCAGCGTTTTCCCGGAGGAAATATTATTGATATATCCCCGACTGTGTCCCAGATCATAGCTCATTTTATACTCCGACACGCCCTTTTGCAAGCGCAGCCGCGTAATCCGTTCCCGAACAAATCGTCCGTCCATTCTCAGCGCCCCTTTCCACTTTAGGATAGGGCATTTTTCTCGAAAGATTACATTTTTAAGATGTTATTATGCTTGACATGCACATTTTATAATGTTATTATTCTTTTGAAATAGGCGTTATCTCGATATTCGCCGTTTCAAAGACTGCATGAGAGAGGTATCAAGCTATGAAAAAGAAACTATCCATCCTTCTCCTGCTCGCGCTCTGCCTGTCGCTGGCGGCGTGCGGCGGAAAGACAGACGTCGCGAAAACGGACGCCCCGGCACCGATCGCGGTCGGAGCAAAGATGACAAAGGACGGGACGGCATTCATCCCGCTCGCCGACGGGACGTGCATTAAAATAAACGACGACGTCCGGGAAGCCTATATCACCGCGGACAGGCAGCGTGTTGTCGTCCAACTGGAAGACGGCACGCTTTATGTCACCGACCCCAAGCTGGAGAAAAAGCAGACAATCTGCGACGACTGCGAGAATCTGCAAGCCATCAGGGAAGGCGGCTTCTTTTATAAAAACAAGTCCGGCTCCTTGTGCCGTTTTCTGTTTGCCGACTCCTCATCCCTTTCGTTTGCGATGCCCGACGCCTGCACGCTCGCTTCGAACAGCCTCAGCATTCTTTACGCCGCGGACAACGAGCTCTGGCGTCTGGGTGCCTCGGAAAGCGAGCCCGAAAAAATCGCCGTGCTGAGCGACGGCAGATTTGAGCGCGACGCATACTTGGCTGCGATCTCCGACGACGCGGAAACCTGCGTCTGGGTGACGGAGGAGCTGGACGGAACGCAGAAGATCAATCTCCGCGACGGTGAGGATGTTTCCGTGATCGGCTCTGTGAAGTATGCGGAGGACCGGGAGACTCGCGCAACATTTTCCAAAGACCAGACCCTGCTTTTCATCTCGAACACCGAGAGCGACTATGCTTGGATCAAGAAAAGCGGCGAGCCCGTCGTCCGGGTAAAGCTCGGCGCGCTCCCCGACGGCTGGACAGTTTACGCGAACGGCGGCGAGCTTTCCGAACAGAATGCCGCCGATGTCAGCTCGCTGTATTTCTCCGTCGAAGCGGACAATGGAAGCAATGTTTACAACATCAGTCTGAACGGCGACAGAGACCGGGTCTATACCGGCGTGGAGGACTACATCGTTTCCAACGATCGGATCATTTTCACCAACACGGACTATACGCTTTTCAGCGCGAAGCTCGACGGGAGCGCGGCAACCGAGGAGCAGCGGATCGCGACCCGCGTCGCCGATTTCGATGTCACGCAGAACGGAAAATACATCTACTTCATCAAGAACGGCTCCGAGAGCGACAGCGGTCCCGACACCGCTTCCCTGTATTGCTATAAGGTCGGGGAAGCCGAGCCGGTGAAGGTCGCAGACGATGTAGCGTGTTACTACAGCGAGATTTCGGGGCTTAGTGTTTCGTACCTTTTTGGCTCTATGTACAACCGCTATTCCACTGACGGCGCTTCGGTGTTCTTCTTCAAGGACGGAGAAGAGACCGTTCCGGACACATACCTTGCTTATCACGGGACACTGATGAGCTGGACATACGGAGACGAGGCTCCGACCAAGCTCTCGTCCGACGTCCGCTTTTATACCCCGTTAAGCGGACTCAGCGGCGGCATAGACCCGAAGGGCTTCTGGTTCCAGAAATACACCTCCGCCGACAGCTCCGGGAACATCTATACCGATCTGATGTTCTATAACGGGAAAGAAACAACGAAGCTCGCCTCCGATATTTTCATCTCCGCCGACAACTACTACTTCTAAAAAAAGAGCGTCCGAGCGAATATCGCCCGGACGCTCTTCATCGTGTAAAAAGCCTCGCAGAGTTCGCGCCCGCAGTGCGTGCGCTGAGCGGAGTGAATCCCCTTCAAATGAGAGACCGCCGACGGTGGTCTCTCATTTGAGTTTTTCACTCCCAGCCCTTCCAGACTTCCGGCTGATAGCCTACCGTCGCCTGTTTTCCGTTGCGGACGATGGGGGTTTTGATGCGCCATGGCTCCTCGAAGAGCTTGTCGAGGCGGGCGGCGTCGCTTGCGAGATAGTGCAGCAGCGCGGCGTCGGGGTCCTTTTCGTCGATGAGCGCCTCCACGCCGACGGCGGCGCGGACGGTGTCCAGCTCGCGGCGTCCGAGCCCGAAGCGGTCGAGGTCGATGAACTGGTATTTCACCCGGCGCTCCTTGAAATAGCGCTCGGCTTTTTTCGTGTCGAAGCACTTTTTCTTTCCGTAGATCTGGATATTCACAGCACCCTCCCGAAATAGGCACGGAGGTTTCCCCAGAAGATATCCTGCACGAGCGCCTCGCTCCAGTTTTTGCGGAGCATCGCCTCATAGAGCGCGTCCAGACTCTGGACGCCCGCGATGCCGCCGGGCAGCTCGGAAATGCCGTCAAGGTCGCCGCCGAGACAGACGGCTTTTTCGCCGCCGAGCTCCAGATAGTGCTCCGCGTGGGCGACGACGGCGTCGATATCGCGGCTCAGACCGAGGAAATCGGTGCAGAAATTGAGTCCCGCGACGCCGCCGGTGCGGACGAGCGCGGCGAACTGCCTATCGCTCAGATTGCGCTTCACATTACAGAGCGCCTGCGAATCGCTGTGGCCCGCGAGAACGGGCTTTTCCGCGATCTCCAGCACGTCCCAGAAGCCGCGCTCGGAGATATGGGACATATCGAGCGCCACACCCATCGACTGCACCGCGCGGACGAAGCCGCGCCCCTGATCGGTCAGGCCGCTGCCGCTGTCCACCGCCGCGCCGCAGAGCGCGTTGTCGTGGTTCCACGTGAGGTGGACGATGCGCACGCCGCGGGTGTACATGCCCGCGAGCTTCATGATGCTGCAATTGAACTTCTCCGCGCCCTCGATGGAGAGCAGCGCGGCGATCTTGCCCTCGCGCACGGCGGCGTCGATGTCCTCCGCGCTGCGGCAGAGGGCGACGAGGTCGGCGTTCGCGTCGATCTCGCGCGTGAACGTGGTCAGAACGTCGTCCGTTTCGGCGATCATCGTCTCGCCGTGGCGGACGCAGACGGAAAACACCTGCGCGCAGGGCGTGAAGCGGGAAAGCCGCTCTAAATCGAGATGAAAGCCGTTTTTCCGCAGGCTCGCTTTTTCATAATGGACCGGCACCGGCGTGTCGCAGTGGGCATCAAAATAAGGGATCTTCACAATAAATCAAACCTCAATGATAACGGGGAGGATCATCGGCGAGCGGCGGGTGGTCTTGTAGAGATAGCCGGAGAGGTTGCTCTTGACCTGCCCCTTGATGCCCGCCCAGTCCGTGATGCGGCGCTTTTCGCAGCTCGCGACGCTCTCGTTCACGACGCGCTTCATCTCCTCCATCAGCCCCTCCGCTTCCTTAATATAAACGAAGCCGCGGGTGATGATCTCCGGGTCGCTGACCATATTGCCGTCCTCGCTGGACATGGTCATGATGACCACGAGCATGCCCTCGTCGGCAAGATGCTTGCGGTCGCGCAGGACAACGCTGCCGACGTCGCCGACGCCGGAGCCGTCCACCAGAACCTTGCCCGCCATGACCTCGCCGTTTTCGCGGATGGACTTCGGTCCGACCTCGATGACGTGGCCGATGCCGCTGACAACGATGTTGCGCGGGTCGACGCCCATCTCCTTCGCGAGCTTTGCGTGCTGATGGAGCATGCGCGTCTCGCCGTGGAGGGGGATGACGTATTTCGGCTTCGTCAGCGCGATCATCATCTTGAGGTCCTCCTGACAGGCGTGTCCGGAGACGTGGAGATTGTCCGTGCGGGTATAGATGACCTCCGCGCCCTTGGCGAAGAGCTCGTCGATGACGCGGCTGATGGTCAGCTCGTTGCCGGGAATGGCGGAGGCGGAGATGATGATGCGGTCGCCCGCGTCGATGTCCACCTGCTTGTGCTCGGAGAACGCCATACGGTGCAGCGCGCTCATCTCCTCGCCCTGACTGCCGGTCGTGATGATGACCATCTTGTTGCGCGGGATGGTCTTGAGCTTGTCCATCTCCACGAGCACGCCGTCCGGAACCTTCATGTAGCCGAGCTCGCGCGAGACCTTCATGATGTTCTCCATGCTGCGGCCCGTGATGCCGACCTTGCGCTTATAGCGCGCGGCGGAGTTGATGATCTGCTGGATGCGGTCGACATTGGAGGCGAAGGTCGTCACGATGATGCGCTTGTCGCAGTCCTTGAAAAGCTCGTCGAACCTTGCGCCGACCTTGCGCTCGCTCTCGCTGTGGCCCGGCTTTTCCACGTTGGTGGAGTCCGGCAGCAGCGCGAGCACGCCCTCGTTGCCGAGCGCGCCGAGGCGCGCGATGTCCGCCATGCCGCCGGAGACGGGCGTGACGTCGAACTTGAAGTCGCCGGTGTGGACAATGGTGCCGATCGGGGTCTTGATCGCGAAGGACACCGCGTCGGCGATCGAGTGGTTGATATGGATGAACTCCACGGAGAAGCAGCCCGCCTTGATGGTCGTGCCCGCCTCAACGGTCGTGATCTTCGCCTGCTTGAGCAGGCGGTGCTCTTCGAGCTTGATCTTCACGAGCGCGGCGGTGAGGCGCGTTGCGTAGATCGGCGGGTTGATCTTGCGGAGGACGTAAGGCATCGCGCCGATATGGTCCTCGTGGCCGTGGGTGAGGAAAATGCCGCGGATGCGGCTCGCGTTATCCTCCAGATAGGTGATGTCGGGGATGACGGAGTCAATGCCGTACATCTCCTCGTCCGGAAAGCCCATGCCGCAGTCGACGACGATGATGTCCTTTCCGTACTCATAAACGGTGAGGTTCTTGCCGATCTCACCGAGTCCCCCAAGGGGGATGATCTTCAGCTTGTTCTGCTTTGCAGCCATATGATCTCCTTTGAAACCAGATAATTTTTCGCGTTTTACGGCATAGCACGGCATGGACTCGGCGCGCGGCTTTATCCGGGGACCCCGTTCGCCCCCGTCTTATTCCCCGCAGCCCAGCCCAATGCTCTGCCGCTGATATTCTCTTTGATCTATATCCAGCGCGGTGTCTCCCCGCGCCTGACGCCGTTATAAAAAAGGTTTAACCCTTTATCCGGTGAATTATACCATAGCCGGAAGAAATTGTCAAATGCGCCTGCGCCCGGCGGGTGGAGGCTACGAAAAGGGCTTGCAATTTCGGTCGATTTATAGTACGCTTTCTATGGCACCTGCGGGCTGAACCGATCCGGTCCGCTGCCGAAAATATACTGAACTTGGAGGACGATCATGAAAAAGTCATTTGCCCTGATCCTCGCGCTGCTGCTTTTCCTCGCCGGCTGCGGCAGCACGGAGAGCGCACCGAGCGAGTCCCCGGCGGAAGCGGCAATGTCGGAGCTGGAAAAAACGGATTGGCTGGCGGTCAGCACGGACGCCGCGGTGTTCGATCTTGAAGGCAGCTTCAAAAATCCGAATTTCTGCGATCTGTTCCAGAATCTCGACACGGTCCCTCTGGACCAGCTGGTCGCGTTTGCTCTGGCGGCGGACGGAGCGGCGTCGGAGGGCGCGAGCGAGGAGCTGCGGTGCCGGTTTCTGGAAGCCCCCAACACCGTGCTGGCTTATCTGGTGCTTATGGGCGACCAGAAAGCCGACATCTGGGATAACCCTCCCGCCGCGGAAGCCGTCTGAGATTTTATCGCCGTCACGGATGCCGTCATGCACGGCGGAACAGCGGAATTCGCCGAGACCATCGCAGCCTGCCGGGAGCTCTACCCCAGCGGTCCGGCGGCAAAGCTGCTGGACACACTGGAGGAGAAACACGCCTCCCATTAAGAAAGCTAAGGCGGGAGCATCGCTTGAGATGCTCCCGCCTTTATCTGGCAAAAAAGTCTTATCAACGCGGCGAAGCCGCACCGTTTAAAGGCCTCCCTGTGTAAGGGAGGCTGTCAGCGAAGCTGACTGGAGGGTTGTAAGCTTCCGGAATATCCAGGCTTGGCGTTTTCGGATGCCCGGTAACAACCCCTCAGTCAGCGCTTCGCGCTGCCAGCTCCCCTTTCAGGGGAGCCAAGAAGCATGCGCATCGGATCCTGCTGCTGCCAAGAAGAAAAGCACCAGCCCTTGCCTCCCCTGAAAGGGGGAGGGGGACCGCGCAAGCGGTGGAGGGGTTCCCGCGGGCTTTGACCCGGCTGCTGCATGGCGCTTACAACCCCTCAGTCGCGGCTAGGCCGCGCCAGCTCTGCTGTGCACGCCCCCAGTGTGCGCACTGGGGGTGCCCTTGCACAGGGGAGCCGGCATGCTATCATCTGAAGTGCAACCCACCGAAAAA
>CAVJGI010000037.1:0-19357 GCA_963649145.1 Ruminococcus bicirculans (ex Wegman et al. 2014)
GCCTCCCTGTGCAAGGGAGGCTGTCAGCCGAAGGCTGACTGGAGGGTTGTAAGCTCCCGAAACAGCCAAGTTTTGCGTTTTCTCAAGCTTGGTAGCAACCCCTCAGCCGCGCTTCGCGCGCCAGCTCCCCTTGCACAGGGGAGCCTTTAAATCCGCAGCTCGTGGTTTTTTTGACACCCTCAAGCGCCGCTGCCCTGCCGGGACAGCGGCACTTTCTTCACTTTCACTCCAACCCCCGGCGGGCGGCGCGGCGGGCTCGGTTTATTTGGCGCTCGAAGGCGCCGGAGGTCAGGAGCTCCGCCAAGACGAGCTGGTCGAAGGTCGGGACCGTGCAGGAGAGGAAGCCGAGCTTTTCGCGGAACGCCGCGGCGAGCGGGGGCGGCAGGACCATATATCCGGCGCGCAGGGCGGGGGAGATCGTGCGGGAAAAGGTATTCAGGTATATAACATTCTCGCGGTCGGAGAGGGCGTAGAGCGCCTCCATCGGCTGGGACGCGACGGAAAATTCCGAGCCGTAATCCGACTCGATGATGACCCTGCCGGACTGCGCCGCCCAGCGGATATATTCGTGGCGCTTGCTCGCCGTCGCGGTGACGCCGCTGGGGAAGCTGCGATAGGGCGTCGTGTGCAGCACGTCCGCGCGCGAGGCGGCGAGGGCGTCGGAGTCGATGCCGTCGGCGGCGAGGGGCAGCAGCTCCAGACCGCAGCCGGCGGCGCGGTAGAGCTGTTCGAGCTTTTCGTAAGAGGGCGACTCAATGGCGTAAGTCCGGCTGCGCCCCAGCAGCTCGATGATGAGGCGGTAAAGCGCCTCCGCGCCGGAGCCGACGACGATCTGGTCCAGCGCCGCGCGGATGCCGCGGTTGCGCGCGAGGTAGCCCTGAATGGCGCGGCGCAGCTCCGTGCAGCCGGGGTTCGGCGGCTTCTTGCCGAGCGCGTCGGGGCGGTCGGCGAGCACCTTGCGCATCGCGCGCGCGAGCGTCGTTGCCGGGAAGGGGAGTGTCGTTTCCGCGTCGGCGGGGCGCGGCGGGGGAGAGTAAGCCGGGGCGGGCGCGGCGAAGCCGTCCGCACTGCGGAACAGCACGAAAAAGCCGCTCCGCTCGCGCGCGGCGGCGTAGCCCTCCTCGCAGAGCAGGGCGTAGGCGTGCTCAACGGTGACGGTGCTGACGCCCGTCTCCTCCGCGAGCAGGCGCTTGGAGGGCAGGCGGCTCCCGCAGGGCAGCACGCCGGCGATAATGTCGTCCCGCAGCAGGCGGTAGAGCTGGAGGTAGACGGGGCGGTTCGTCGGGTCGATCTGGTAGTTCATCTGGTGATATCATTTTCTCCGAATCTGGTTATTTTATATTACCAGATTCCAGTATATACTATGCAGGTCAAAAAGGCAAGGAGGCTTTTCCCCGATGAAAGAGAAAAACGGAAGACGCACCGCCATCTGGCTCTGCACGACGGCGGTCTTTATGGCGATGAACGTGGCGCTGAGCTCCTTCGGCGTGCCGGTGCCCGGCGGGCATCTTTATCTGAACGACATCATTATCTGCACGGCGGCGATCTTGCTCGACCCGCTGGGCGCGTTTCTTGTCGGCGGCGTGGGCGCGTTTCTGGGCGACCTGTTCTTTTATCCGACGCCGATGTTCGTCTCGCTCGTGACCCACGGGCTTCAGGCGGTCGTCATATCGCTCATCGCCCACCGCGCGTGGAAGAAGCACCCCGTGCTCGCCTCCGGCGTCGGCGCTGCGGTCGGCGCGGTGATCATGGTCGTCGGTTACTCCCTCGGCCGCGCGTTTATTTACAGCACGCCCGCCGTCGCGCTGGTGAAGCTGCCGTATCAGATCCTGCAGGCCGCCGTCGGCGCCGTCTTCGGCATGCTGCTAGTCTGGAAATGCGGCGTGAAGAAGCTCTACGATAAGATGCTTGGGAAAAAGTGAAAAAAGCCGCCGGGATTCCGGCGGCTTTTTTTCGTCATGTCTTGGAATATTCAGACTCAGACTGTCATTTCCTTAAAGGAGGAGAAACCCATGTGGATCTTGTTTGCATTCGGGTCGGCGATCTTTGCGGGGCTGACTTCCATTCTGGCGAAGTGCGGCATCCGGAAAACGGACTCCACCGTGGCGACCGCTGTCCGCACCATTGTGGTGCTGGCGTTTTCGTGGCTGATGGTGTTTGTTGTCGGCTCGCAGGGGACGATCTCGGAGATCAGCGGGAAAACGCTGCTGTTTCTGGTGCTCTCCGGGCTCGCGACCGGCGCGAGCTGGCTTTGCTATTTCAAGGCGCTTCAGCTCGGCAACGTGAACAAGGTCGTTCCCATCGACAAATCCAGCACGGTGCTGACCATTCTGCTCGCCGCAGTCTTGCTGCGGGAGGGCGTGAGCCTTGCAAAGGGCATCGGCGTGGTGCTCATCGCCGTGGGGACGTTTCTGATGATCGAGAAGAAGCAGAGCGGCGGCGGGAGCAAAAGCGCCGCGTGGCTTTGGTACGCGCTGGGCTCTGCGGTGTTCGCTAGTCTGACCGCCATTCTCGGCAAGGTGGGGATCTCCGGCGTGGAGTCCAACCTCGGCACGGCGATCCGCACCGGCGTGGTGCTGGTGATGTCTTGGGTGATGGTGTTCGTCACCGGCAAGCAGGGCGCGCTGAAGAGCATTCCGAAGGGCGAGCTGGGCTTCATCTGCCTCTCCGGGCTCGCGACCGGCGGGAGCTGGCTCTGCTACTATAAGGCGCTTCAGGACGGTCCCGCCAGCGTCGTCGTGCCGATCGACAAGCTGAGCATCCTTGTGACCGTGGCGTTTTCTTATATCGTGTTCCGCGAAAAGCTGACGAAAAGGTCCGCGTTCGGTCTGGTCCTAATCGTCGCGGGGACGCTGCTCATGCTGCTATAGCGGGTGCAAGATCGCCCCGTTCCAAATCGGAACGGGGCGATTTTTTTCAGTTCACGCCGAGAATTTCGGCGGCGTTGGCGGGGCCGTATTGGATCATGTGGTCCGCCATCTCCTGCAGGAGGTCCTGATTGCTGATGTTGCCGGTGTGACCCTTGCCGGGGAAGGTAACGCTGTAGCCGTCGTAGTAGGGCTCGGTGGTCTCAAGGAAGTCTTCGACGAGGTACTGGGAGAGGTTCAGGTAATAGTTGTCCATGTCGCCGCCCCGGAGGTGGAGCTTGCCGATGAGGTTCGGCGCGAGCTCGCTCCAGTTGTTTTGCAGGTAGTAGTTGATGTCGAAGTGCTCCTGCCAGTAGGCGACGGTGTCCTTATTGATCTCGCCGGTGATGGGGTCCCAGACTCTCTGGGGGTAGCCGTCCTCGCCGACGGGACCGTAGACCGCTTCCCAGCCGCTCCAGCAGCCGCGGGCATTTGCGGTGCCGCCGCCCATGGCGGTCTCCCAGTGGTTCTCCTGCGCGATGGTCCACCGGATGTTGCCCTTGGTGTCCCGCGAGGCGGGCCGCTCGGTTTTGGTCCAGCCGTTATCGAGGTAGAAGCCGTTTTCGTCGTCATAGAGATTCACGATCTGGTAGGCGTGGAAGTCCATGCCGTCCGGACACATGACCCAGCTGCCGCCGAAAATTTCGGGGTAATAGACCTGAAGCGCCATAGACTCCCAGCCGCCGTTGCTGCCGCCGGCGAGCATTCTCGCCCAAGACTCGCTGATGCCGCCGTAAGTCTGCTCGATATAGGGGATCAGCTCCTGCGTGTAGGCGTCGCCGCAGGGTCCCATGTTGGCGCTGTTGACCCAGTACATGTTGTCATAGTACATGTTGGCGTCTCTCGTGGTGACGACGATCATCTCCGGGGCTTCGCCGCTGTCCCACCACTCGGTGATCGCTTCGTTTCTGCCGTAGCTGAGCGGGGCGCTGCCGCCGACCCAGTGGCCCTGATAGTAGAGGACGGGGTACTGCTTGGCGGGGTCATAGTTCGCGGGGAGGAGGATGTTCAGACCGATGTACATGTCGGTGCCCCAGAACTCGCTGAGGACCTCGCTCTTGATCTTGTCATAGACGACGCAGTCGTATTTGCTCTCATAGTTGCCCTGCTGGTCGACCTGACCGTCCTGAAGCTCGTAGCCGAGCGGGATCTCGTTCGTGAGGGCGAGCTCGATGACGCTGCCGGCGTCGACGGTGGAGAGCTTGGCGTCGCTGTAGAGGTTATAGGGGTTTCTGCCGGCGCTTCCGCCGCCGCCGTGGTCCGCCATGCCCCAGATGCTCGTGCCGTCGGCGCGATTGAACTGGGTGTATTTCACGAAGAGCACCTGCACGGCGTATTCGCCCGCGGGGATTTCATTCAGCTGCATCGGGTAGCCGTAGACATCGGGGTCGTCGGCGGTCATGGTGATGACGTCGCCGGCGTGGAGGCCGTAGACCGTTTTGCCGAAGACGGGGCAGCCGGTGACGTCGAGGTTATCGTAGACCTGATCGCCTTCCTCCGGCATTTCGTAGTCCAGCACGAACAGGGCTCTGCCGTTCAGCTCGCCTTCGAAATCATCGGGGACGCTGATCTCGATCACGGGACCCTCGGCGGCGGGCGCTTCGCTCTCCGCGGGCGGCGGAGCGGTCGGTTCCGGGGTGGGTGCGGCGGTCTCCGCCGGGGCGGTGCTGCCGCAGCCGACGAGCATCGCCAGCGCGAGGAGCAGGACCGCGAGGATCTTGAGGTATTTCATAATTATGCACTCCTTTTCTTTTCTTGGGCATAATTATACACGTTTCTACATAAAACGCAAGAATCAGAATGCATAATAATTCAGCGCTTTTTGGACATGCATTTACAAAATTCACAAAATATCCAAAAAATATACCGCAGGACGGCGGTCGGCGCGTCCTGCGGCTTGGTGCGTTTTTATTCGGTTTGCGGGGGGGAGTTACAGCGTGAGGTTCACTTCGCTGTCCGGCGAGGAGAGCTCCTCTTCGGTGAGGAGACCGTCGCGCTTGCACGCCATGGTCATCGCCTCCATCTCGACGGTCATGTCGAGGAAGTCGTTCTGGAAGAGGTTTTCGTACTGCTTGTCCATCGCGGCGTCGATCTTGTCGAGGTATTCGGAGACCTTGGCGGTCATGTCCTGCATGTCCACGCCGCTGCGCTCCACGCGCTCGTATTTCGTGATGATCTCGCCGAGGGTGGGGAGGTAGTAGTTCAGGAACTGGCGCACGGCGGGGATGCTCTCCGGCTTTTCGCGCAGGACGTTCAGGATCTTTTCCACGCTGCCGCAGATGGCGGTCGCCTTCGTGCGGATGGGCGTGGAGCGCACGCGCATCGCCATGATGCGAAGCTGGCTGAGGTTGGAGCGGCCTTTTTTGAGGATCTCCTCCTGCTCCGGGCTGAGCTTCACGGCGGAGGCGGGCGGCGGCGTTACGGGGCGGGATGCGCCGGAGGCGGGGGCGGCGGTGGACTTTGACTGCGTTCCGGACGCGCCCTTATCCTTGCGCGTTGTGAACGCGAGGACGATGACGAGCGCGACGAGCGCCGCGATGAGCAGCAGGATGATGATCACGATCTTCACCGCGCCGCCGACGAGCCCGCCGACGCTGACGTCCGAGCGCTTCAAGACGATCACCAGCACGATCAGGGCGATGATGCCGGCGGTAGTCAGACCGCCGGAGGTTTTTTTATTCACGGGCAATGCCCTCCTTGGGATGATTTCTGTTTGTCAATGAGAGAACGCCAACGGCGTTCTCTCATTTGACTTAGCCGCGGATATCGAGGAGCTTCTGGCGGAGCTGGTTCTCGATGCGGCCGAGCTCGTTTTCGGCTTCGGCGCGCTTCTGGCGGCCCTCGTCCTGAATCCGGATGACCTCGTCGAGGGTGGAGATGAGCTGCTCGTTCGTGTAGCGCACGGTGTCGATATCGACGATGCTGCGCTCGTTCTCCTCCGCGATGGCGACGGTGCCGGTCTTGAGGGTGTCGGCATTTTTCTTCAGCAGCGCGTTCGTGAGGTCGTTGACCTCGCGCTGGGCTTCCATCGCCTGCTGGGAGTGCGCCATGCCGAGGGCGAGGACCATCTGGTTTTTCCAGAGGGGGATGGTGTTGTGGATGGTGGACTGGATCTTTTCCACCATCAGGGTGTTGCTGTTCTGGATGAGGCGGATCTGGGGCGCCATCTGGATGCTGATGGTGCGCGTGAGCGCGAGGTCGTGGAGCTTTTTCTCGAAGCGGTCGCAGAGGGAGGCGTAATCGTTCGCCGCCTGCGCGTCCTCGGAGAGTCCGGACTCCGCCGCCTTTGCGCGCAGCTCCGCGAGCGTTGTCTCGCGCGCGGTCTCCAGCGCCTTTTTGCCGGCGAGGATGTACATGGTCAGCTCCTTGAAGTAGACGAGGTTCGCGTCATACATCTTGTCGAGCATCACGACGTCCTTCAGCAGCTGGTTCTGGTGGCCCTCCAGCACGCCGGTGATCTTGTCCACATTGGTCTCCACGCTGCCGTAGCGCGCCTTCATCTTCGCGAGGGAATTGCCGACCTTCTTGAAGATGCCGAGGAAGCCCTTGCTCTCCGGCTCAGCGGAAAAGCCCTTCAGCTCCGTGACGAGCGAGGTGATCATATTCCCGACCTCGCCGAGGTCCTTGGTGCGGACGTTATCGAGCGCGGTGTCGGAGAAATCGGCGATCTTTTTCTGGCAGGCGGCGCCGTACTGGAGCACGATGTCGGAGTTGCGCAGGTCGATCTTCTTGGAAAAATCGTCGACCATCTGCTGCTCGCTCTCGCTGAGGACGACGTCCTCCATATACTTGCCGTCCTGCGCGGCGAGCTCCTCCGCGGCGGGCTGGATGGGGGCGAGGGGCGCCTTCTCCGTCTCCGGCAGGCTCAGTTCAAGGGTCAGTTCAGGGGTATCGGACATGGTTTTATTTCCTCCTCTTTCGAGTTGATATTTCCTTATAGGATAGTTATAGCACAGCTTTCGCCGGGCTGCAAGGCTTTATTCGGTGCGCGTGATGCCGCGCATGAGGGCGGGCGGGACCTTGACGACGCGGCGGTCATAGGTGACGAGCCCGTTCAGCTCGTCCTCCACGTCGGAGAGCTGGGTATAGACCGCGGCGGCGAGCCCGGCGGCGCGTGCGGGGCGGATCTGGTCCCCGTAGAGCTCGCGCAGGGCAAACTGGTAGCTGTTCGCGCTGTCGAAGCGCTTATAGCCGAACTCGCGTTTTGAGAAAGCGTGGCCCTCGATGCGGAGCGTGTAGCCGCCGAATTCGCTCAATATGACGGCTCTGCCCAGCTCGTCCGGGGCGAAGCGGTAGGGCTTGAAGTAAACATGGCGGGAGCAGAGCTGACCCCAGCCCTGATCGTGCCAGCCGCTCGCGTGGTCGACGGTGCGCGTTGCGTCAAAGGCGAGGATCTGCTCGCTGACCGCGGCGGCGTCGAACTGACCCCAGCCCTCGTTGAAGGGGACCCACATGGCGATGCAGGGGCAGTTGACGAGCGCGTTTAACATCTCGCGCAGCTCGCGGAGATACTGCGCGCGGCTTTCGGGGGCTTTTCTGCCGAAGAAGGCGTAGCGGTCGTCCTTCGCGTGCGCGCCGGTGACGAGCGGCCATGTGACCGCGGGGGCGCGGTAAGCCGTGCCGCCGTTCGGCATATCCTGCCAGACGAGCATGCCGAGCCGGTCGCAGTGGTAATACCAGCGGAGCGGTTCGAGCTTGATATGCTTGCGCAGGGCGTTGAAGCCCATGCTTTTCGCGAGCTCGATGTCGTAGACGAGCGCCTCGTCACTCGGCGCGGTCAGCAGTCCGTCGCTCCAGTAGCCCTGATCGAGCAGGGCGTTATGGAAGTAGGGCGCGCCGTTTAGGAAAAGGCGGGGGACGCCCTCGCCGTCCGGCTCGACGGAGAACTTCCGCATGGCGAAGTAGCTCTCCACCTCGTCATCGCCGAGGCGGAGGTAGAGGTCGTAGAGGTAGGGGTCCTCCGGCGACCACGGGTGCATGTCCGGCACGGGCAGCACGGCGGGGCTTCCCGCTGGGAAGTCATAGCTCTCGCCGCCGAACTCGGCATGGCAGGTCCCTTCTCCGGCGACCCAGAGCTCCAGTTTTGCGGTGTCGAAGTGGGGGATGATGCGCAGCCCGCGGATATAGCTTTCCGGGACGGATTCCATCCACACGGTCTGCCAGATGCCGCTCTGGGGCGTGTACCAGATCCCGCCGCGGCGCGTTTTCTGCTTGCCGCGGGTGTGCCAGCTCGCGTCCGTCGTGTCCAGCACGCGGACGGTCAGCTCGAAGGTGTCGGCGTCCCCGACGGCGTCCGTGATGTCCGCGGAGAAGGGCGTGAAGCCGCCGGTGTGGGCGCGGACCTCCGCGCCGTTGACGTAGACCCACGCCATCTGGTCCACCGCGCCGAAATGGAGCAGCAGCCGCCCGCGGCGGAAGAGAGCGGGCAGCGTTACGCTGCGGCGGTACCAGAGGTATTCGTCCGGCTCCGGACCGCGGGCAGCGCCGGAGAGGACGCTCTCCGGCGAGAAGGGGACGACGATCTCCCCGTCCCACGCGAGCGGAGGCTCCGCAGTGGGGGTGATAGCGTAGTCCCACGGTCCGTTTAAGTTCAGATAGCTCTCGCGCCGGAGCTGGGGGCGGGGGTATTCCGGCAGGGGGCAGCTTTTGTCCAGCGCTTCGCCCCAAGGCGTCAGCATGGCGGTGTTCCTCCCTTTCTCAAAGCAGTTTGAGCAGGTCCGACGGGGCTTCCGCGATGGGGAAGGAGCCGAAGGACTCCAGCTCCGCGCGCGTGCGGTAGCCCCAGCCGGCGGCGGTGAAGGCGAGACCGGCGTTCTGCGCCGTCTGCATATCCACCTCCGTATCGCCGACATAGACGGCGGTCGCGGGGTCGGCGCCGAGCGTTTTCAGCGCTTCGAGCGCGCCGTCCGGCGCGGGCTTGCGTGCTCTGCCCTCCAGATCGCCGACGATAAGGGGCACGGTGTCGGCAAAAAAGCGCTGGCGCAGCAGCTCCGCCGCGGTCTGGTATTTGTTCGTGACGATGGCGAGGGCATAGCCCGCGTCGCGGAAGCGGGCGAGCATCTCCGGCACGCCGGGGTAAGGCCGCGTGTGGTCGTAGCAATGGGCTTTATAGTGGGCGCGGAAATCGTCCATGATCGCCTCATAGTCCGGCGTATCGAAGCCCTGCGGCAGCGCGCGGGCGACGAGCATGTTGACGCCGTTGCCAACCATGCGCTGGATGGCGTCGACGGAGTGCGTCTGGTAGCCGCGGCGTCCGATGGCGTAATTCACGGCATTCGCGAGGTCCTCCACGGTGTAGAGGAGCGTGCCGTCAAAATCGAAGAGAATGGTTTTGTACTTGTTCATATCGTAGTGTCCCAAGGTCGCGCTTCCCGGCAGACGCGACGGATTTTGATAAGGTAATAGACGGCGGCGCCGACCATGCCGGAAAGACAGACGGCGGTGGAGACGCTCGTGACCGCGGCAGAGCTGTGGATGAGAGCGAGACTGGGGATGCATAGCATCACCGTCACCGCGGCGGTCATCCACGCGATCATGGCGCGGCTTAACTCCACGACGCGGTCCTTCGCTTCGTCCGGGACGGCGAAGGGGAAATTCAGATGTCCCACAAGACTGCGCGAGGAGGAGACGGCGGACAAAATGACCCAGAACAGCAGCCCGATCGCCGGGGAGAGGAAGATCATCCCCCGCGCGCCGAAGCCATCCGCCTCGCCGCGGGCGTTGAAGTGGATGGGAATCGTTTCCGGCAGGGAGGAATAGCGGATGAGCGCGTAAGCGACCGTCAGCACGATGATGAGCGCGCTGACAAGCATCGGAATGCGGGTGGGAGCAGATTTTTTCATGGGCGGACCTCCGAAAAAAATAAGCGTCGGGATGGCTCTTACATCCTGACGCTTATTATACAATGTTTTGCAAGTCTTTACAACAAAAATCGCAGAAATATTACGGGCGTTATTTTACCGCGTAGCTCGTCCGCTCCGGGGCGTAATCGTCGGTGACGGGGAGGATGCGGTCGGCGGCGGTGGTGTAGGGCGTCAGGGCGGCGAGGGCGGACTGGTAGCTCTCGCCGGCGAGGAAGCCGACGCGGTCGAAGGCTTTGAAAAAGACGGGGAGGTCCTGCCCGATCGTCTCGCTCTCGCCGCTCACCAGCGCGTCCGTTTCGACGAGCGCGGAGAGGCGGATGCCGAGCGATTCCGCCTGCTCGCGCAGGTAGAGCGCGAGGGAGGACACGGCGCTCGCGCGGTCGGGAGTCAGCGTCATGGGCTGGGAAAACTCGATGTTCTCCCCCTCCGGGCAGTAGACGCCGGAGAGCAATATCTCGTCGAAGCCGAGGTCCGCAAGCTCTGCGATCAGGTCCGTAAGGTAGCCGCGCGTCACCTCGCTGTAGGGGTCGAGCCATGCGGTGCCGCTTGCGGTGTAAGCGCTGCCGGTGACGGCGTTTTTGAGCGCCGCGGGCGCGTTGCGCACCGCCATGGCGGAGTCCGTCAGGCAGCCGAGCTCCGCGATGAGGTAGACGCCGCGGGCTTTGAATTTTTCCGCGTAAGACTTCAGGTCGAGCGAGCCGTTGACGTTATAGCTCGCGGCGAGGGGGAGGGACGAGGCATAGCGCAGGTAGCCGTCCGGTCCCTTGAGCTGGAGGACGAGGGCGTTGAAGTCTCCGAGACCGGTGAGGTAGAAGTCCAGATTCTGCGCCGTGACCTCCGAGGCGGGGACGTAGACCGCACGGACGGCGGGCGTGTCCTGCCCGGCGGTGGTCTCCACGCCGGAATAGTCCGTCTTGTCCACGACGATCTCCACGTCGATGCGCGGCAGGTCCGCCGCGCCGGGGCTGTCCGGCTCCGAGGGCGACAGCGTTTCCCGCTCCGAGGGCAGCACGAGGCGCACGCCGTCCTTGTCGTAGACAAGGTAAGTCTGGAGGTGGTAAAACATCCAGACCGTGAGCAGCAGGAGGAGTGCGAGCGTGCTCACGAGCAGCGTGATGAGCCAGCTGTATTTTCTTTTTCCGCGGTAAACGGTCTTTGGTCTTGGCATAAGCAGCGCGCCCTTTCGGTGCTTTTTGTTACTTCTCCAGATCGGCGATGAGACCGATGCGGCGGGCGTGGCGTCCGCCCTCGAACTCGGTGGTGAGGAAGGTGTCCATGATCTTCTCCGCGAGGCCCTCGCCGAGGACGCGCGCGCCGAGGGCGAGAATGTTGGCGTCATTGTGGCGGCGGGTCAGCTCCGCGCTGTAGCAGTCGCCGCAGAGGGCGCAGCGGATGCCGCGGATCTTGTTTGCCGCCATGGACATGCCGATGCCCGTGCCGCAGATGAGGATGCCGCGCTCCGCCTCGCCGCCGGCGACGGCGCGCGCCACCGCTTCGGCGTAAATGGGATAGTCGCAGCTGTCCTCGCTGTAGGTGCCGTAATCCTTGTACTCCAGACCGAGGTCCGTGAGGTGCTTCATAAGCTGCTGCTTCAGGGCGTAGCCGCCGTGGTCAGAACCGATCGCGATCATATCAGAATGTTCTCCTTTTTGTCTCTTTTTTTAGTGGGGAGGACCCCAAACGGTTAGTTTAGCCCAAACGGGGGCGGTTTGTCAATAGGGCCACGTCGGGAACCAGCGGAGGAAGCTCCTGCCGTACCATGTCGGGATCTCCAGCCCGGAGAGGGCGGGGTAAAACACGAGGAAGAGCAGCAGGGAGACGCCGGTGAAGATCAGGACCCAGCGACGACCATGGGGGTGGCGCAGCTCCACCGTGCGCAGGATGTAGCAGAGCGCGAGGGTGAGGAACACGACGCTTGGGAAATAGTGGTATTCAAACACGACGCGGCTCACCAGCACCCACGGGAGGAGCTGGGCAAGGTAGCCGACGAGGATGAAAAGCGCGGTCTTGTCGCGGCGGCGGACGGCGAGGTAAGCCATCGCTGCCATCGCGAGCAGCCCCGCCCAGCAGAGCGCCGGGTTCACCCAAGCGCCGAAGGAGCTGCGGGAAGCGCCGTCCGCGGAGTACTCCAGATAATAGAGGATGGGGCGGATATCCAGCATCCACTGCCACCAGACGGAGGAATAGGGGTGGGAGCTCGTCACGCCGGCGTGGTAAGTGAACATGTAGTTCTGGTTATCGAGCACGATCTTCGCGTAGTCGCGCGTGAAGAACATCCCGATGCCGCCGGAGAGCCCCGCGGCGGTGCCGTAGCGGTAATAGCTCGCGTAATAGATGCAGGTGGGAATGACGATGAAGAAGATAAGACACCAGAGGACATTTTTCCGCGTCTCGCGCCAGTAGTCGCGGCGGCGGTCTGCCGCGTAGAGCGCTCTTGCGCGGAAGATGCGGTCGAGCAGCCAGAGGACGGCGAGTCCGCCGCCGGCATAGATGCAGGTCCACTTGCTCGCCGCGCCGAGCCCGAAGCATATGCCGCTGAGCGCAAGGGGCAGCCGCCACCTGCCGCTTTCGCGGTCGGCGCGCCAGTAGAGCCAGAAGAAGAGGTACATCAGCAGCGTGAAGAACACGGCGTAAGTGTCGATCGTGGCGAGGCGGGTCTGGACGAAGTGCATAAAGTCGAAGGCGAAGACCGCCGTGCCGCAGGCGGGGATGAGATAGCCGCCGAGCATTTTTTTCAGGAAATAATAGAGCGCGGGGAGCATCAGCCCGCCGAAGAGCACGCCCATAAAGCGCCAGCCGAAGGGCACCATGCCGAAGATGGCGATGCCGAGGGACATGATCATCTTGCCGAGCGGCGGGTGGCTGATCTCGTAGGGGGGCTCGTTTTCGAGGTGCTCGTAGGCGGTGCGGGGGTGGTAAATTTCGTCGAAATAGGTGCTGTTGCGGTAATCGTAGGCTTCCGGAATTTCATCCTGCTCGTCGATGAGCGCGCTGCCGCCATCGGCGCAGGAGAGGTCCGTGAGGAGTCTGCCGTCCGCGTCGTAAAGCGCGATCTCGCCGAGCCAGAGCTTGCCGTCGGCGACGATGCGGATCGCCTTTGCTGTCCGGGGCTGGTCCAGCGTTTCTTCGTTCCACTTGAAGACCTTGGTGTGGCCCTGCGGGAGCGCGGCGGCGTAGTCGAAATCCTCGCCGTCGGCGGAGATGTAGAGGGAGTATTCGCCCATATAGAGCCCGGAGTAATAGCGGATACTGCCGAGCTCGGCGGGCTCGGCGAGGGTGATCTCCGCGTAGTCGCCGCGGCTTTGGAATTTGCAGAAGGTCTCCACGCCGTGGGTGTTGCCGAGGTCGGCGAAGGCGACGAGGGCGTAGAGCACGGTGATGCCGAGGCAGACGACGCTGTCGCGCCGGCGCCAGCGGGTATCGCGCTGCGGCTGCGCCAGTGGGACGCGCAGGGCGGGGAGGGCTTCCCAATAGAAAAGCAGAAGAAAGGCGATGAGCGCCAAGGGGAAGACGAGGGTCACATAGTTCATGGCGGTATCCTCGGTTGCCGGTTTCGTTGATTTCGTTGGTTTCCTTTATTATAGACAGTTTAGCCGCGAATTGCAACATTTTGGTATCGCGTTTCGGGGAGGGCTTGCCGATTTTCGGCGGGCGTGGTATAATCGGCAGAAATGATTCGGGAGAGGAGGCGCGGCTATGGAGATCGCTTTGCCCGCGTTTGCGGTGGAGGCGCTGGAGCGGCTGGAGGCGGCGGGCTTTGAGGCTTACGTGGTCGGCGGCTGCGTGCGCGATGCGCTGCGCGGCGCGGTACCGGGGGACTATGATCTCACGACGGCGGCGCTGCCGGAGCAGGTGGAGGCGGTGTTCACCGGGGAGCGCGTCATCGAGACGGGGCTGCGCCACGGGACCGTGACCGTGCTGCTCGCCGGGCAGCCACTGGAGATCACGACCTTCCGCGTGGACGGCGGCTATGCCGACGCGCGGCACCCGGATTCCGTGCGCTTCACGCGCTCGCTGCGGGACGATCTTGCGCGGCGGGACTTCACCGTGAACGCCATGGCGTATTCTCCGCGGCGCGGGCTCGCCGATCCTTTCGGCGGGCGCGATGATCTCGCCGCCGGGGTCCTTCGCTGCGTCGGCGACCCGGACCGGCGGTTTTCCGAGGACGCGCTGCGCATTATGCGCCTCGCGCGCTTTGCCTCGACGCTGGAGCTTTCGATCGAGCCGGAGACCGCTGTGGCGGCGCTGCGGCACCGGGAGGCGCTCGGCGCGGTCAGCGCGGAACGGGTCGCGGCGGAGCTTACAAAGCTGCTCTGCGGCGCGGGGGTGCGCCGCGTGCTGATGGAGCAGATCGACCTGCTTGCGCCGGTGCTGCCGGAGCTTGCACTGCAAAAGGGCTTCGATCAGCGCCACCCCTGCCATATTTACACCGCGCTGGAGCACACCGCCGCCGCGGTGGAGGCGATCGCGCCCGTGCCGGTGCTCCGGCTCGCCGCGCTGCTGCATGACATTGCAAAGCCCGCCTGCTTTACGCTCGACGCGGAGGGCGTGGGGCATTTTTACGGACACCCGGAGCGCGGGGCGGAGATGGCGGACGAAATTCTGCGCCGTCTGCGCTTCGACACCGCGACGCGCGAGCGCGTCACGCTGCTCATCCGCTGGCACGACAGGACCATCGAGCCGACGGCTCCCGCCGTGCGCCGCGCGCTGAACCGGCTCGGCGAGGAGGCGTTTTTCCAGCTCCTCGCGCTCAAGCGCGCGGATAATTTCGGGCAGGGAGAGGTGCTGCGCTATCGCCAGCGCGAGTATGACGAGTTGGAGCGCCTTGCGCGCGAGGCAATCGCGGAGGGGCAGTGTCTCTCACTGCGCTCTCTCGCCGTGAACGGCTGCACGCTGCGCCGCTGCGGAGTCGCGCCCGGTCCGGAGATGGGCGGGATGCTGAACAGCGCGCTCCGCGCCGTTTTAGACGGCGAGGTGCCGAACGAAAAGGGCGCGATCCTTGCCCGGCTGGGGCTTTCGGAACAGGAGGAGAACTGAAAAACGATGCTGATCCACGGACTGCAAAAAATGACGCTGCTGGATTTTCCGGGCCGCGTTGCCTGCACGGTGTTTCTCGGCGGCTGCGATCTGCGCTGCCCTTACTGCCACAATGCCGAGCTTATCGACGGCAGCGCGCCCGCCGTGATGGACGACGGCGAGCTGCTCGCGTTTTTGAAAAAGCGCGCCGGGCTGCTCGACGGCGTTGCCGTTACGGGCGGGGAGCCGCTGCTGCGCGACATCGCGCCGCTGCTGCGCGCCGTGCGCGCGCTGGGCTATGCCGTGAAGCTCGACACGAACGGCACGCATCCGGCGCGGCTGCGCGCGCTTTTGGACGAGGGGCTCGTCGACTATGTGGCGATGGACATCAAAAATTCTCCGGAGCGCTATGCCGAGACGGTCGGCGTGGCGGGGCTGGATCTCGCGCCGATCCGGGAGAGTGCCGCGCTGCTGATGGAGGGGCGGGTGGACTATGAGTTCCGCACGACGGTCTGCCGCGAGCTGCATGACGACGACGCGATCCGCGGCGTCGGGGAGTTCCTTTCCGGGGCGCGGCGGCTATTCTTGCAGCCCTTTGCCGACCGCGACACCGTCGCCTTCGCGGGCTTCTCCGCGCCGGATATGCCAACGCTGGAGCGCTGGGCGGAGATCCTGCGCGGGTTTGTCGGCGAGGTGGGCATCCGCGGGGCGGACTGAGGGCTTGTTACGATTTGTAACAAATTGAGTCTGTTTGTCTTTCTTGCTTTTGCCAGTATAAAATATCAATAATTTTGCAATTTGCTCTTGACATTCGATGTGTTCTCTGCTACTATCTCTTGTGCTGGCTCCCGAAATGGCGGCACAAGAGATAGTGTTTTATATTTACTTTTATCATACAAGAGAGAAGGAGAACTGAAGACTATGTATCAGGTTCTGAAGCGCGACGGAAAGGTCGCGGAGTTCGACATCCGCAAGATCAGCGCCGCCATCACCAAGGCGTTTGAGGCGCAGGGGAAGCCCTATCACCCCTCCGTCATGGACATGCTCGCCCTGCGCGTCACGAGCGACGCGGAGACCAAGATCAAAAATGACCTCATCGCCGTCGAGGACATTCAGGACAGCGCCGAGAAGGTGCTGAGCGAGGCGGGCTATGCCGACGTTGCGAAGGCTTATATCCTCTACCGCAAGCAGCGCGAGAAGGTCCGCAACGTCAACTCCGCGCTGCTGAACTATAAAGACCTTGTGGACAACTACCTCCAGATCAACGACTGGCGCGTCAAGGAAAACTCCACCGTCACCTATTCCGTCGGCGGACTCATCCTCTCCAACTCCGGCGCGATCACCGCGAACTACTGGCTGAGCGAGATCTATGATCCCGAAGTTGCGGAGACCCACCGCTCCGCCGCGATCCACATCCATGACCTCTCCATGCTGACCGGCTACTGCGCCGGCTGGAGCTTAAAGCAGCTCATTCAGGAGGGACTCGGCGGCGTTCCCGGCAAGATCACCTCCTCTCCGGCGAGCCACCTCTCCACGCTCTGCAACCAGATGGTCAACTTCCTCGGCATTATGCAGAACGAGTGGGCGGGCGCGCAGGCGTTCTCCTCCTTCGACACCTATCTGGCTCCCTTCGTCAAGATCGACAACCTCAGCCAGAAGGAGGTCAAGCAGTGCATCCAGTCCTTCATCTACGGCGTGAACACCCCGTCCCGCTGGGGCACGCAGGCGCCGTTTTCCAACATCACGCTCGACTGGACCGTTCCGAAGGACCTCGCCGATCTGCCCGCCATCGTCGGCGGCAAGGAGGTCGACTTCACCTACGGCGACTGCAAGAAGGAAATGGACATGGTCAACAAGGCGTTCATCGACATTATGATCGAGGGCGACGCCAACGGCCGCGGCTTCCAGTACCCCATCCCGACCTACTCCATCACCCGCGACTTTGACTGGAGCGAGACCGAGAACAACAAGCTCCTTTTCGAGATGACCGCCAAATACGGCACACCGTATTTCTCCAACTATATCAACTCCGACATGGAGCCGAGCGACGTGCGCAGCATGTGCTGCCGTCTGCGTCTTGACCTGCGCGAGCTGCGCAAGAAGTCCGGCGGCTTCTTTGGCTCCGGCGAGAGCACCGGGTCCGTCGGCGTCGTCACCATCAACCTGCCGCGCATCGCCTATCAGTCGGCGGACGAGAAGGAGTTCTATGAGCGCCTCGACAAGCTGATGGACATCTCCGCCCGCTCCCTCAAGACCAAGCGCACCGTCATCACCAAGCTGCTCGACGCGGGGCTCTATCCCTACACGAAGCGCTATCTCGGCACCTTTGCGAACCACTTCTCCACCATCGGCATCAACGGCATGAATGAAGCCTGCCTGAACGCCAAGTGGCTCCGCTGCGACCTCACGGACCGCCGCGGTCAGCAGTTTGCGAAGGACGTTCTGAACCATATGCGGGGTCGTCTCAGCGATTATCAGGAGCAGTACGGCGACCTCTATAACCTTGAAGCCACCCCTGCGGAGTCCACCGCTTACCGCTTCGCCAAGCATGACAAGGAGGAGTTCCCCGACATCATCACCGCGAACGAAAACGGCACGCCGTATTACACCAACTCCTCTCATCTGCCCGTCGGCTACAGCGAGGATATTTTCTCCGCGCTCGACGTGCAGGACGAGCTCCAGACGCTTTATACCTCCGGCACCGTGTTCCATGCCTTCCTCGGCGAGAAGCTGCCCGACTGGAAGGCGGCTGCGAACCTTGTCCGCAAGATCGCGGAGAACTATCGCCTGCCTTACTACACGATGAGCCCGACCTATTCCGTCTGCAAGAATCACGGCTATCTCGCCGGTGAGGTCCACACCTGCCCGAAATGCGGCGAGCGCGCGGAGGTCTACAGCCGCATCACCGGCTATTACCGCCCGGTGCAGAACTGGAACGACGGCAAGGCGCAGGAGTTCAAGGACCGCGTTGTCTACGATATCGGGCACTCCCATCTGACCCACACCGGTCCGCTTGAGCCCGCCGAGGCTCCGGTCTGCGAGTCCGCCGCGCCCGCGGCGGGGACCGGTCGGCTGATGCTCTTTGCGACCCAGACCTGCCCGAACTGCAAGCAGGCGGAGAAGCTTCTGAACGACGCGGGCATCGCCTATGAAAAGATGATGGTCGAGGAGCATCGCGACCTCGCCGTGCAGTACGCCATCCGTCAGGCACCCACGCTCGTCATCGAGGGCGAGGGCGAGCCGGTCAAGCTCGTCGGCGTCGGCGCGGTGCGGAAGTTCATCGCGGAGAATGCCGCGGTCAGGAACTAAAAACCATAAAAACGACTTCAACCACAGGTCCCCGCCGGGGACCTGTGGTTGATTTGGAAAAGGAGAATTTTATGTCCGAATCTTATGACATTCTGATCGTCGGCGGCGGTCCCGCGGGGCTGACGGCGGCGCTTTATGCCGCGCGCGCGGGGAAGCGCGCGATCGTGCTTGAGCGCGAGAACTTCGGCGGGCAGATCACGCTGAGCCCGATGGTGGAGAATTATCCGGCGCTGCCGCATGTCTCCGGCGCGGAGATCGCCGCGCGGCTTTATGAGCAGGTCGAGGCGCTCGGCGCGGAGCTCTGCGCCGAGGAGGTCGTCTCCGTGACGCCCTGCGACGGGGGCTTTACCGTTGTGAGCGATCTTGCGGTGCGGCGCGCGAGGACCGTCATTCTTGCGACCGGTGTGCGCCACCGCGCGCTGGGGCTGCCCGGCGAGGAGGAGCTCATCGGCTGCGGTGTCAGCTTCTGCGCCGTCTGCGACGGGGCGTTTTACGCCGGGCGCGACGTCGCCGTTGTCGGCGGCGGGGACACCGCGCTTCAGGATGCGCTGTTTCTTGCGAATACCTGCCGCCATGTCACCGTCGTTGTGCGGCGCGACCGCCTGCGTGCGGAGCGGAAGCTTGCCGAGGCCGCGGCGAAGCGCGAGAATGTGGAGGTGCTGTTCGAGACCGTGCCGCTCGGCTATGAGGTCACGGACGGGGAGCTGACCGGGCTCCGCTGCCGCTCGGCAGCGGACGGGGAGCTTACGCTCGCGGTGGACGGCGTGTTCCTCGCCGTCGGGCAGGAGCCCTGCGGCGAGCCCTTTGCCGCCCTCGCCGGGGCGGACGATGCCGGGTATTATCTCGTCGGCGAAGACGCGAAGACCGCCGTGCCGGGGCTTTTCGCCGCCGGGGACTGCCGCCGGAAGAGTGTGCGCCAGCTCGTCACCGCGGCGGCGGACGGCGCTGCGGCGGCGTGCGCGGCGTGCGAGGTGCTGGAGTGAGGGGGCGTGTGCGCCGATCATCTGAGCTTGGCGGTTTCGGGGGCGGGACCCTCTCAGTCAGCGCCTTGCGCTGACAGCTCTCCCAGAGGGAGAGCCAAGGGCTTGTGCGCTGATCATCCGGGCTTGGCAGTTTCGGGGGCTTACAACCCCTCAGGCGCGCTTCGCGCGCCGGCTCCCCTGTGCAAGGGGAGCTGGCATGCTATCATCTGAAGTGCAACCCACCGAAAAAAAGCGGGACAATACGCCTTCCAAAGTGTATAATGTAGATACCACTCAAAAA
>CAVJGI010000038.1:0-19063 GCA_963649145.1 Ruminococcus bicirculans (ex Wegman et al. 2014)
CGTTTCTTCCATTATACCAGAAACCGGGGCGGTTTGGAAGTTCTTTGACAAGCTGGCAAAAAGAGCCCGGCTTTCGCCGGGCTCTTTTTGTGTATCCCGATCACTCGATCAGTCCGCTCTCGCGGAGCAGGAGCTCGATGTCGGTGCCCTTGATCTTCTTCAGGACCACCTTCAGCATCTCCTTCTCCTTGAAGGTCAGCTTGATATCCGTGACAGGACGCTTGTCGATGGCGTAATAGCAGGCGCGCAGCAGCTCGCGGACGTCATACTTGCTGCCCCAGACTTCGGGGACGCCGCGGTCGACGTTCAGCAGGGTGTAGACGCTCTCCATACCGGTGCGCATGGAATACTCGGTCGTGAAGATCGTGTCGCGCGGGGTCTCGGCGAACTGGCCGAGGAAGGCGAAGTTCACGGCGCCGTCGGGGACGATGCGCGGGCGGTCGGAGTTCTTGCGCGGCTGGAAGAAGGCGTTGATATAGGGCATATAGCAGGTCGTGGTGTTGCACGCATCCTTCGCCAGCGCCTCGATCTGATCGACCGGCACGCCGATATGGTAGAGCCACTCGCGGCAGATCTCCTCGCCGGTGCACTCGCGCATCGGCTTTTTCACATAGTTGCCCTCGCGGTCCGTGTGCAGACCGTAGAGCCAGACGAGCACGGTGTTCGGGTCCTGACTCTTGAACTGCGGCTGGCGGTTGATGGTCCAAGAGAGATACCAGTTCTCGCTGCTGTCGCGCACGGTAACGATGCCGCCGGTCGTGACCTTGCCGGCGCGCGGGTCGCGCTTGCAGATGCGCATGATATGCCGGATGATCTCCTCGTTCGCCGTGGCGACGGTGGCGCTCATCCAGTTCGTGGCTTCCACGTCGGAGCAGAAGGCGTCCGGGTTGCCGTATTCGCCGTGGGTGGCCTGCGCCGCGATCGCCTTCCACATATCCCAGCTCTCGCCGCAGCCGTTCCTGACGCCGCTGAGGTCCGGGGCGTGGGTCTGGTCGCCGTAGCAGGAGGTGTCCGTGCAGCAGCCGTTCGTGATGAACACGAGATCGTCCTCGACGAGATCGATGCTCTGCGCCGTGCCGTCCTTGACATACTCGATCCGGCGGGCGACGCGCTTGCCGTCCACGTTCTCGATGACGACGTTCTTCACGTCGAAGCCGTACTCGATCTTGACGCCGTGGCTCTCCAGATACTTCACGAGCGGCAGGATCATGCTCTCGTACTGGTTATACTTCGTGAAGCGCAGGGCGCTGAAGTCGGGCAGACCGTCGATGTGGTGGACATAGCGGCAGAGGTAGCGCTTCATCTCCAGCGCGCTGGACCAGCGCTGGAAGGCGAACATCGTCTGCCAGTAAAGCCAGAAGTTGGTCTCCCAGAAGCTCTCAGGCAGCACGTCGGAGATCTTCTTGTCCTCCAGCTGCTCCTCCGGGGTGATGAACAGCTGGGAGAGCGCGAGCGCGCTGTCGCGGTCGAGGGTGAACTTCTTATCCGTGTGGGCGTCCTCGCCGCAGCGGACGGTGGCGCGGCAGAGGGAGTAGTTCGGGTCGATCTTGTTCAGGTAATAGTACTCATCGAGCACGGACTGTCCCGGATGCTCCAGACTCGGAACATCGCGGAAGACGTCCCACATGACCTCGAAGTGGTTGTCCATCTCGCGGCCGCCGCGCATGAAGAAGCCCTTCGTGACGTCGCGGTAGCCGTCGCAGCTGCCGCCGGCGAGCTCCAGCTTCTCCAGCAGGTGGATGTGCTCGCCCTTCATCTGACCGTCACGCACGAGGTAGAACGCCGCGCTCAGCCCGGCGAGGCCGGTGCCGATGATGTAGGCGGACTTTTTGTCCACATCCTTCGGCTTTTCGGGGCGGACAAAGGATTCATAGGTTCCGGCAGAGTAATACATAATTTTTGACCTCCATAAGAATTTGTTTTTTTCTTTTGATGGTCTTATCATAACCGACTCTGCCCCGGTTTCAAACGGTCAGAAAAAGCCCCGTGAGGAAAAATCCATCACGGGGCAAAATTCTGTAAAAATTTTTATCAGACGGGCGGTTTTGTAAGGCTGTCCGTCCGGAAGCGCGCGAGCGCGGCGGCGACGGTGCCTTCGATGCAGAGAGCGAGGCGGCGGACGATCTCCGCCGGGTCGCCGCGCATGTCGTCCGCCACCCAGTCGAGCATCAGACCGACGAACATGTAAGAATAAGTCTTCGCGATGAAGGCGCGGTCGTCCTCCCGGACGCACATTCCCGCCGCTTCCTCCTCCACAACGCCGCGGACGAGCCCGTCCGTCAGCGAGATGAGGTACTGCTCCACCCGCTCGCGGCCGACGCAGCGGTAGACGTTCATAACAAAGGGCTTATTCTCCCGCACGGCATAGAAGATCTGGAGGAAGCCCTCCTCCCACGTGTCGTGGGTGCGCTTTTCCTGAAGCGCGCCGGCGGCGTCCTGAAGGCAGGCCCACTCCACGAGGTCGTAGATGTCCTTGAAGTGGTAGTAAAACGTCATGCGGCTGATGCCGCAGTCGTCGGTGATGTCGCTGATGGTGATCTTGTTCAGCGGCTTTTGCAGCAGAAGGCGCTTGAGCGACTGCTCCAATGCACGCTTCGTGATCTGGGACATAGCTTACTTGTCCTTTCCGTCCTCCGCGGGCTGCTCCTCCCGCCGGACGAGCACGCGCTCGACGCGCAGGCCGTCCATTTTCAGCACCGTCACCGTGAGCTGCCCCCACCGGAAGCTGTCGCCCTCGGCGGGGAAGGAGCCGAACATCTCCAGCGTCCAGCCGCCGACGGTGCTGCTCTCGGTCTCGAACTCGTCCTCGTTGAGCCCCAGCAGCTCGGTGAAGTCGCCGATGCTCATATCTCCGTCGAGCTCCCAGACGCCGTCCGAGCGCTCCACGACCTCCTCCTCGACCTCGTCCGTCTCGTCCCAGATCTCGCCGACGATCTGCTCCAGCACGTCCTCCATCGTGACGATGCCGCAGACGCCACCGTATTCGTCCGTGACGACGGCAAGGTGCTGCTTGCAGCGGCGCAGCTGCTCCAAAACGGCGGGCAGCTTGGTCGCCTTGTAAACAAAGCAGGGCTTCATGATCATGCTGCGCAGCGGCGGGCGTTTGAGCTCGCTGAGCGCCTTGAAAAAGCGGTTTAAGTGCAGGATACCGACGATATTGTCGATGCTTCCCTCATAGACCGGGATGCGGCTGTAGTTGGACTGGCAGGCGACGTCGTAGATCGCCTTCCAGTCGTCGTTTACATCCACGGCGACGATGTCCACGCGGCTCGTCATGACCTCGCTGACGCTGATCTCGTCGAAATCCAGCGCCGCCTGAAGCAGCTCGCTGCGGTCCACGTCGAGAACAGCCTCGTCCTCGGCGGTCTCGATGATGCTTTGCAGCTCCTCCACCGCGGCGTCGGAGCCGTCCTCCGGCTGTTCGCCGCGCATCGGCTTCGTGATGAGATTCACGAGCCCGACGACGAGCGCCGTCAGGGGTTTCAGAATAATGCGCAGCCCAGAGACGATGGGCGCGACGAGCAGCGCGACGCGGTTGGCGTTGTGCTTTGCGACGATCTTCGGCATCGTCTCGCCGAAGATGATGACCGTCACCGTGACGATGACGGTGCTGAGCCATGCGTACTGCTCGCCGAAGGCGGCGATGGTGATGACGCTGCCGAGGGAGCTGACGGCGATGTTGACGAAGTTGTTGCCGATCAATATGGCGCTCAGCGCGTCGTCATAGCGGTCGATGGCGCGCACGGCGAGCGCCGCGGCGCGGCTGCCGGACTCCGCCTGATTTTCCAGCCGGAGGCGGTTTGCGGAAGAAAGCGCCATCTCCGACGCGGAGAAGAACGCGCTCAGCGCAACGCAGGCGATGGCGGCGATAATTTGGAATGTCATACCGCCTCACCCCCTTCCGGGGCGTCGTCCCGCCGGATGCGCAGCGTCAGGATGCGGCGCTGGTCCAGCTTTTCGACCGTTACGCAAAGGCCGTTATAATGAAAGCTGTCCCCCTCCGCGGGGAGGGAGTCGAACTGCTCGTAGGTCCATTCGCCGAGCAGCTTATGCTCAAAGTCAAATTTGTCCGGGTCCTCGTAGTCCATAAATTCAAACGCAGTCTCCACGTCCACGCCGGCGTCGAAGGAGAAGCTGCCGTCGTCGTTTTTGACGCAGGTCTCCACGACGATGTCCTCCTCGTCCCAGATCTCGCCGACGAGCTCTTCGAGGATGTCCTCGACCGTCACGATGCCGAGCGTTCCGCCGTAATTGTCCGTCACGACCGCCATGTTCAGCTTTTTGCTGCTCATCGCGGGCAGGAGCTCGTCAATATTCGTGCTCTGGTGGATGAAATAGGGCTCGTCGAGTAGGCTGCGCAGGTCGATATGCTCGCGGTCTTCGAGCCACGCGCGGATATATTTGCGGATATGGAGAATGCCGATGATATTGTCGATGCTGCCCTCATAGACGGGCACGCGGCTGTGGCGCAGGGTGCGAATGCGCTCCATGATGCGCTCCGGCGGGGTCTCCACGTCGAAGGCGACGACGTCCACGCGCGCGGTGAGGATGCTCTCCACCGTCACGTCCGCGAAGCTGAGCGCGCTGCTGACGAGCTCGCCCTGCTCGGCGTCCAGCTCGCCGCCGTCGGTCATGTTCTCGATGATGTCGTAGAGCTCATCCTCCGTGACCGTGACCTCCGGGTCGCCCTTCGTGAGCTTCGCCGCGGCGGAGCCGATGGCGGTCAGGACGGCGGAGACGGGGGTAAAGATCGTCATGAAAAAGCGCAGGGACGACGCCGTTGCGAGTGAGAGGCGCTCACTGTATTTTTTCGCGATGCTCTTCGGCAGCATCTCGCCGACGAAGAACACGACCAGCGTCGTGATGAAGGTGCTGAGCGTCACCGCGCTGTCGCCCCAGCGCCGGTGGACCAGCACGGTGACATAGCTCGCCGCGCTCAGGTGGACGATGTTGGTGCCGACCAAGATCGTGGTGATCGCCTTGTCGAAGTGCTCGGTGATGTAGACCGCCGTTTTCGCCCGCCGGTCCCCCCGCTCCGCGGCGTTTTTCAGCCGGATGCGGTTGACCGAGGCAAACGACGTTTCGCATACGGCAAAGTATGCGGCAAAGAAAAGCAGTGCAAGGATGATAATGGCAGAAAATATACTGTCGCCATCCATAGTGGAAAAATCACACTCCTAAAAATATAGTTACCGTTAAATATAGCATGTTTTTCCCGAAGAGTCAAGACGCAGCTCCTTTCTTCCCCTTCACTCCCGCTTCACGAGCTCGCGGCGCAATCGCAGGAGGATTCGCTTTTCCAGACGGGAGATGTAGCTCTGGGAGATGCCGAGGCGGTCGGCTACCTGCTTCTGGGTGGCTTCGGCTCTGCCGCCGAGCCCGAAGCGGAGGGTGATGATGTCGCGCTCGCGCTCGCTTAAGCTGTCCACGGCGGCGTGGAGCGCGGCGCGCTCGGCGTCCTCCTCCAGCGGGCGGCTGACCTCGTCGCCGTCCGTGCCGAGCACGTCGGAGAGCAGCAGCTCGTTGCCATCCCAGTCGGTGTTCAGCGGCTCGTCGATGGAGACCTCGCTGCGCTGGCTGCCGATCTTGCGCAGGTGCATCAGGATCTCGTTTTCGATGCAGCGGCTCGCGTAAGTCGCGAGCTTGATGTTTTTGTCCGCGCGGAAGGTGTTGATCGCCTTGATGAGCCCGATGGTGCCGATGCTGACGAGGTCCTCCAGCCCGACGCCGGTGTTCTCGAAGCGGCGCGCGATATAGACCACGAGGCGCAGATTATGCTCGATGAGCGTCTGGCGCGCCCACTCCGCGCCCGCGGCGAGCCCCTCCAGCGCGGCGCGCTCCGCCTCGCCCTCCAGCGGCGCCGGCAGCGTGTCCGGTCCTCCGACATAATGCACCGCCTCCGGCAAAGCAAGCCCCAGCCGGTTCAGAATGCGGAGAAGGAACAGTTTGAGTTTGGACATGAACATAAGATGTGACCTCCTTTTTGGAAACGAAGCGGGTCTCATTTGACGATTGCACTGTACTCCCCGTCCGGGCACAGGGTATTCGGCGAGACGGCGGCGAGCAGGTCGCGGCGGCGGTGGCCGTCTACGTAGACGGCGTCGGGGCGGAAGCAGAGCAGCAGGGCGCGGTCGGCGGTGACACCGGCGCAGGGGATGAGCCGGAAGCGTCCGGGGCAGAGCGCGTTCGCCGCCTCCAGCGCCGCGGAGACGTCCTGCGCGCCAAGCTCTGCGCCGGGCAGCAGCGGGCGCAGCGCCTCGCTCTGCACGATGACGACGCCGCAGCCGGTGAGCGGGTCGGTCAGCTCGTTGCCCGTGTCGCGCAGGGCGCGGAGCGTGATGCACCGCCCGCCAAGCTCCAGCTCCACGGTGCAGAGCGTCCGCTCGCTCCGCCGCCCCACGCTGCGGAACGCGAGCGCGATGACCGCGTAGCTCAGCGCGAAGGACAGCACGAGCACACGCAGGGACACCGGCAGCAGCAGCCCCGCCTCCCGCGGGAGACCCGCGAGGCCCATCGCGGCGTAAACCGCGCCGGCAAAGGCGGCGGCAGCGCCGTAAAACGCGAGCACGGCGCGCAGGAGCCGCGTCCTCACGCCGAAGGCGATGACCACGGCGACAGCTCCGGCGGCGAGCTTTGCGAGCGGGTGGGCGAGCGCGCCGCCGAGCGCGGCGCAGCCGAGGGCGTAAGCCCCGCCCCAGAGCGCGCCGAGCGCCATCCGCCCCCGGCGCAGCGGCAGCGCGCAGAGCTTGCCCGCGGAGAGCAGCAGCAGATAGTCGATGACCGCGTTCAGTAAAACGAGCGAGTCGGCATAGATCACTTCCATAGCCCCGATTCTAAGTCCGTCCGGCGGAAAAGTCCGTCGGTTTTGTGACGGAAATGAAAATTTTGCCCGGCGCGTATTGTAAAAAAAATCCCGGCATGGTACAATACAATGAATTTAACCCCAAGAATCGGAACAGGAGAGAGTATTATATATGGATGCAAAACCCGTTTACCGCCGCGTTCTGCTGAAGATCAGCGGCGAAGCGCTCGCCGGTGCGAAGAAGACCGGACTCGACTTTGACATCATCCGCTCCGTCTGCACCGCGGTGAAGCAGTGCGTGGACATGGGCGTGGAGGTTGGCATCGTCGTCGGCGGCGGCAACTTCTGGCGCGGCGTCAAGGACGGCGGCGGCAAGATGGAGCGCAGCCGCGCGGACCATATGGGCATGATGGCGACGGTCATGAATGCCCTCGCGGTCAGCGACGTGTTCGAGCAGATGGGCGTTCCCGTCCGCGTGCAGACCGCCATCACCATGAGCCAGATCGCGGAGCCCTATATCCAGCTCAAGGCGGACAAGCACCTCAAGAAGGGCCGTGTCGTCATCTTCGGCTGCGGCACCGGCTGCCCCTATTTCTCGACGGACACCGCCGCCGTGCTCCGCGCCGCGGAGATCAAGGCGGACGCCATTCTGCTCGCGAAAAACATCGACGGCGTTTACTCCGCGGACCCGCGCGTTGACCCCGCCGCGGTGAAGTATGACCACATCAGCTATGACGACGTGCTCGCCCAGCATCTCGCGGTCATGGACTCCACGGCGACGAGCCTCAGCATGGATAACCACATCCCCGTCATCGTCTTCGCCCTCGCCGACCCGGAGAACATCGTCCGCGTCGTCTGCGGGGAGAACGTGGGGACAAAGGTAAACTAATTTCGAATGCGACCCGCTGCGCTGGGCTCGCATTCGAGGGGATTCACTCCGCTGCAGCGCACGCCCCTTTGGGGCGCACGTTTGCGGAGCGCAGAGTATTTTTCGGCACGCACGTGTCGCGCCGAAAAATGATTTAATTCTATTCGCGGCGTGCGCGCCGCGAACTCTGCGAGGCTTTGAAACTAAAACTGTATAAATTCAAAATAGGAGGAGCTTTTTATGTCCGATTACAAAGAATTTACCGAGAAGATGGAGAAGACCTGCACGGTTCTGGTGGAGAACTTCAACGCCGTGCGCGCGGGGCGCGCCAATGCCGCCGTGCTGGACCGCGTTACGGTCGATTATTACGGCAGCGAGACGCCGATCCAGCAGGTGGCGACCATCTCCACCCCCGACCCGCGCACGCTCGCGATCCAGCCTTGGGATAACTCCATTATGAAGGCGATCGAAAAGGCGATACTGTCCTCCGACCTCGGCATCAACCCCCAGAACGACGGCCGCATCATCCGCCTCGTGTTCCCGCAGCTCACCGAGGAGCGCCGCAAGGAGCTCATCAAGCAGGTGAAGAAGTACGGCGAGGAAGCCAAGGTCGCCGTCCGCAACATCCGCCGCGACGCGATGGACAAGTTCAAAAAGCAGCAGAAGGCGAGCGAGATCACCGAGGACGACTTCAAGAACATGGAAAAGGACATGCAGAAGTTCACGGATGATTTCATCAAGAAGGTCGACGAGCTCTGCGCCAAGAAGGAGAAGGAGCTCTCCGAGATCTGATGGCGCTCTTTCAAGCCGGCAAAAAGGCGGAGGAGATCGACAAAAGCAATCTCCCCCGCCATATTGCCATTATCATGGACGGCAACGGCCGCTGGGCGAAAAAGCGCGGGCTCCCGCGCACCGCGGGCCACGCCGCCGGAGCGGAGACCTTCCGCTCCATCGCGACTTACTGCAAAGATCTCGGCGTGCAGTACCTCACGGTCTACGCCTTCTCCACGGAGAACTGGCGGCGTCCGCAGGAGGAGGTGGACGCCATTATGGGTCTGCTGGAAAAGTATCTCGTCGAGGCGATCGAAAAAATGGAGCGGGACGACATCCGGCTGCACTTTTTCGGCGACACGAGCGTTCTGAGCCCGCGTTTTCTCGATAAGATCGCCCAAACGGACGAGATCAGCACCCATCTCCACGGCTTTCAGGCCAACGTCTGCTTAAATTACGGCGGCAGGGACGAGATCGTCCGTGCCGCGCGGCGCTATGCCCAAAGCGTTGCCGACGGCGCGGAGAACACGCTCGACGAAGCGGGCTTTTCCGCCCTGCTGGATTCCTCCGGCATCCCGGACCCGGACCTGCTCATCCGCCCCGGCGGGGAGCAGCGGCTCAGCAACTTCCTGCTCTGGCAGTGCGCCTATTCCGAGCTCGTGTTCACGGACACGCTCTGGCCCGACTTTACCTCCGCGGAGATCGACCGCGCGATCGCGGCGTATCAGAAGCGGGAGCGGCGCTTCGGCGCGATCTGACTTCCCCGCGCATCCCCCGAAAGGAGAAACACACTCATGTTGAAACGGATCTTAGTCGCGGCGATCGGCATTCCGCTGCTGCTCGTCGTCATCCTCTTTGCCCCGCTCTGGCTGCTCGGCGCGGTCGTGGGCATCATCTGCGCCTGCTGCGCGTGGGAGTTCATCCACTGCATGGCGCCGGAGACGCACCCGCGCATGCTGTGCTATGCGGCGGTCGCGTCGTTCTGCATCCCGTTTTGCAGCGTGTTTTACAGCGCGGGCAAGGTGTATGAAACGGTGCTGTTTTTCCTCTTTGCGCTGATGCTGGGCGAGCTGATGCTCTCGTTCCGCAAGGAAAAGACGATGGACTTCAAGCCCGTGGCGATCGTGCTGCTGGGCGGCGGCGTGCTGCCGATTTTGCTCTCAAGCATCGTGCGCCTCGGCGACCGGGACTGCGGCAGCGTCTATGCGCTGCTCCCCTTCGTCGCCGCGTTTTCGAGCGACACGGGCGGCTATTTCGTCGGGCTCGCGCTCGGACGGCATAAGCTGACGCCCCATCTCTCCCCGAACAAAACGCTGGAGGGAAGCGTCGGCTGCTTCCTCTTCGGCATCGGCTTCACGCTCGTCTACGGTCTCATCCTCCGCGCGGCGGGCTACACCGTAAATCTCGCCGTCATGGGCGCTTACGGCTTCTTCGGCGCGCTCTCCGCCCAGCTCGGCGACCTCAGCTTCTCCGCCGTGAAGCGGCTCTGCGGCGTGAAGGATTTCGGCAAGCTGCTGCCGGGACACGGCGGCATGCTCGACCGCTTCGACTCGATGGTCTGGGCGGCGGCGCTGCTGGAGCTTCTGGCGAGCTGGGTGCCCGCCATCGTGAAATAAAGGCAAGACTATGGTCAAAAATCTCTCGGTCCTCGGCTCCACCGGCAGCATTGGGCGGCAGAGCCTTTCCGCCGCGGCGCATCTCGGCATTCCCGTGAGCGCCATCGCAGCGGGGCGGGACATCGAACGGCTTGAGCGGCAGGCGCGGCAGCTTCATCCGCGCCTTGCCGCCGTTTTTGACGAGCGCGCGGCGAAGGCGCTGCGCATCGCGCTCGCGGACACGCCGACGCGCGTCGTCTCCGGCATGGAGGGGCTGCTGGAATGCGCCGCCGCGCCGGAGAGCGACTGCGTCGTCACCGCGGTGAGCGGCTCCGTCGGCTTGCAGCCCACGCTCGCCGCCATCGACTGCGGCAAGCGCATCGCGCTTGCGAACAAGGAGACGCTCGTCTGCGCCGGCAGCCTCGTGATGGCGCGCGCGGCGGAGCGCGGGGCGGAGATCGTGCCCGTGGACAGCGAGCATTCCGCCATTTTCCAGTCGCTCGGCGGAAAATTGCGCCACGGCGCGCTGCGCCGCATATTGCTGACCGCCTCCGGCGGACCCTTCCGCGGCTTGACGCGCGCGGAGACCTATTACAAGACCCCCGCCGAGGCGGTGGCGCACCCGAACTGGAGCATGGGCGCAAAGATCAGCGTGGACAGCGCCACGATGATGAATAAGGGTCTTGAGTTTATCGAGGCGATGCACCTGTTCGGCGCGAGCCCGGACCAGATCACGGTGCTCATCCACCCCCAGAGCATCGTCCACTCCGGCGTGGAGTTCTGCGACGGCAGCGTCGTCGCCCAGCTCGGCGTGCCGGATATGGAGCTGCCCATCCAGTACGCGCTGACTTATCCGGAGCGCGCGCCCTCGCTGGCTTCTCCGCTGGACCTTTTCGCGGCGGGCGACCTGCATTTTGAAGCGCCGGACTTAGAGAACACGCCCTGCCTCGCCCTCGCGATCGCGGCGGCGCGGCGCGGCGGCAGCGCGCCATGCATCCTCTCCGCCGCGAACGAGGCGGCGGTCGGGCTTTTCCTCGCGGAAAAGCTGCCGTTTGGAAAAATTTATGAATGTGCTGCCGCCGCGCTGGACAGCATAGAAATCAAAGAGACGCCGACGCTCGATGAGCTTCTGGAGACCGACGCGGCGGCGCGACGCTTTGTGAAAGAGGGAACTTAAAAAACCGCCTATGTATATCATTCTCGCGATCCTCGCATTCGGCATTCTCATCGCATGTCATGAGCTGGGCCACTTTCTGGTGGCGAAGGCCTGCGGCGTCAAGGTCAACGAATTTGCCCTCGGCATGGGACCGAAAATTCTGAAAAAGCAGGGCAAGGAGACGCTCTATACCCTCCGCGCCTTCCCCATCGGCGGCTTCTGCGCCATGGAGGGCGAGGACGAGGACAGCGACGATCCGCGCGCCTTCGGCTCGAAAAAGGTCTGGCAGAAGATCCTGATCCTGATCGCAGGCGCGGCGATGAATTTTCTCATCGGCTTCCTGCTGGTCCTCTGCATCGCGCCGCACGCGAACTTTGCCGAGCCGATCATCTCCGGCTTTATGGACGGCTGCCCCTACGAGAGCGCGGACGGGCTGCTCGCCGGGGACCGCATCGTGAGCGTCGACGGTCACCGGACTTATTTCACCGGCGACTTTTCCGAGTATATCGGGCGCGGCGGCGAGACGCACAAGATCGTCCTCATCCGCGACGGAAAGCGCGTCACGCTGCGGGACTATAAAATGACGCTCGTCGAATACACGCTCGAAAACGGCACGACCGTCCAGAAATACGGGCTTTACTTTGCCCCGCGCCAGACCGGATTCTTCGCGAACGTGAAGTATGCGTGGTTTGAAAGCCTCAACTTTGTCCGCATCGTCTGGCGCTCGCTCGGCGACCTCATCACCGGCACCGTCAGCGTCAAGGAGCTCTCCGGTCCCGTCGGGATCGTCGGCTTCGTGAACCAGGTGGAGTCCGCGGCGGCGTCGCCGCTGGAGGCTTACTTCAACTTCTTCTATATCTTCGCGCTCATTGCCGTGAACCTCGCGGTGATGAACATGCTGCCCATCCCCGCGCTGGACGGCGGGCGGGTGTTTTTCCTGCTCGTCACGTGGGTGATCGAGCGCATCTCGCGCAAAAAGCTCGACCCGAAATATGAGGGCTATATCCACACGGCGGGCTTCGTGCTGCTGATGGGTCTGATGGTCTTCGTCTTCATCAGCGACGTGTGGAAGCTCATCGCAAAGTGAGAGAGAAAACGCGATGAAACGAACCGAAACAAGACAGATTTCCGTCGGCGGCGTGATGGTCGGCGGCGGCGCCGCGGTAACGGTGCAGTCCATGTGCAGCACCCCGACCCACGACGCGGTGGCGACGCTCGCCCAGATCCGCCGTCTGGCGGACGCCGGCTGCGACATCGTGCGCGTCGCCGTGCCGGACGAGGCGGCGGCGGGGGCGCTGGAGCGCATCTGCGCGGAGTCCCCGCTCCCCGTTGTGGCGGACATCCATTTTGACTATCGTCTCGCGCTCGCCGCCGTGCGCGCCGGGGCTGCGAAGATCCGCATCAACCCCGGCAACATCGGCTCAGCTGACCGCGTCCGCGCGGTGGCGGAAGCCTGCGGCGCACGCGGCGTTCCCATCCGCATCGGCGTGAACGCCGGCTCGCTGGAAAGATCCCTGCTGGAAAAATACGGCGGACCGACGCCGGAGGCGCTCGCGGAGTCCGCTGCGCGCCACGCCGCGCTCTTGGAGCGCTTCGGCTTCCGGGATATCTGCCTGTCGCTGAAATCGAGCTCCGTTCCCGCGGCGCTCGCGGCTTACCGGCTCGCGGCGGCGCGCTTCCCTTACCCGCTCCACCTCGGCGTCACCGAGGCGGGCACGCGCTATCAGGGCACGGTCCAGTCCGCCGCCGGCATCGGCGCGATGCTGCTCGACGGCATCGGCGACACCATCCGCGTCTCCCTGACGGCGGACCCCGTTGAGGAGGTCCGCGCCGGGCTCGCCATCCTGCGCGCCTGCGGGCTGCGCGGCGGCGTGAAGGTCATCTCCTGCCCCACCTGCGGGCGCACGCAGATCGACCTCATCTCCACAGCGGAGGAGGTCGAGTCCCGGCTCACCGGCTGCGGGCGGGACATCACCGTCGCCGTCATGGGCTGCGTCGTCAACGGTCCCGGCGAGGCGCGCGAAGCCGACTACGGTCTCGCGGGCGGCCGCGGCGAGGCGCTGCTCTTCAAAAAAGGCAAGATCGTCGCCAAGGTCCCCGAAAGCGACATGGTCGCCGCGCTCATGCGGCTGATCGAGGAAGATCAATAAAAGGATACATATTCGATAAATTATGGCAGAACAAATCAAATTCTTAGAGGTTTTCCCCTGCTGCGCTTCGCTTTCGGAGCTGGGCGGGGGGCTGGACAGCGTGGTGCTGACGGGCGTGGAGATCGAGCGCGAGAGCGGCTCGATGCTGATAAACGCCCGCTTTTCGCGTATGCCCGCACCGGCGGAGATCAACATGCTCCAGAGCCGTCTGCGTGAGGAGTATTCCCTCGCGAGCGTGGAGATCCGCGCCGACTTTCCGCGTCCCGCCGCGCCGAAGCCCGCCTCCGGCGGCGCAAAGGGCGGCGGCAAGCCCGGCGCGGGCGACGTTCTGATGGGCCGCGCCATCAAGGGCGAGCCCGTTTCGATGGATACGCTCTCGCTGGAGAGCGGCAGCGTCGTCATCCGCGGCCGCGTGTTCGCGGCGGACAGCCGCGTGCTCGCGAAGCATCAGGCAGCCGTGCTCAGCTTCTGCATCACGGACGAGACGAACTCCATCAAGGTCAGCCGCTTCCTGCGCGACAACGACCCCGACCGCGCCGCGGTGGACAAGATCCACGACGGGATGTATCTGACCGTCGCCGGCTCCGTCGGCTATAACCGCTATGACGACGACCTCACGCTGGAGCCTCGCAGCATCCAGACCGCCGCCGCGCCCCCGGTGCGGCAGGACACGGCGGAGGAAAAGCGCGTGGAGCTCCACCTCCACACCACCTTTTCCACGCTCGACGCGCTGACCCCCGTCGCCGAGGCGATCAAGCGCGCGGCGAAGTGGGGCCACAAGGCGATCGCCATCACGGACCACGGCTGCGCGCAGGCGTTCCCGGACGCATGGCACGCCGCGGAAAAGGCGGGGATCAAGGTCATCTACGGGCTTGAGGGCTACTACATCAACGACGTGGACGACCGCCTCGCCGTCCATGGCGACTGCGATCTTCCGCTGGACGCGGAGTTCATCGCCTTCGACATCGAATGCACCGGGCTGTATTCCGACCGCGACCGCATCACGGAGATCGGCGCGGTGCTCTTCTCCGGCGGCGAGGTCAAGGACACCTTCAACACCTTTGTCGACCCGGAAATGCCCATCCCGCCGGAGATCGTGAAGCTCACCGGCATCCACGACAGCGACGTTGCCGGCGCGCCGAGCGACAGCGAGGCGCTCCGCGCCTTCCTCGATTTCTGCGGCGGCAGACCCATCATCGCCCACAACGCCGACTTCGACGTCGGCTTCCTCGCCGCGGCTGCGAAGCGCAACGGGATCGAATTTGAACCCGTTTATCTGGACACGCTCGTTCTGGCGCAGACGCTGCTGCCGCACCTGAAACGCCACAAGCTGGACACGGTCAGCAACTATCTCGCGCTGCCGGAGTTCAACCACCACCGCGCGAGCAACGACGCGATGGTCGTGGCGCGGATGATGGAGCGCTTCATCGGCATGCTGCGCGAAAAGGGCGCGGAGCGCGTCAGCGACATCGAGCCCGTGCTGCTGGAGGTGCGCAAGGACGGCGTGCGCAGCCAGCGCGCCAACCACATCATCCTGCTCGTGAAAAACAAGGTGGGGCTCAAAAATCTCTATGAGCTCATCTCCGAGTCCTACCTCAAAAATTTCCACCGCAACCCCATTTTGCTGAAAAGCCGCATTTTGGAGCGCCGCGAGGGGCTCATCATCGGCTCGGCATGCGAAGCCGGCGAGCTGTTCCGCGCCATGATGCGCCGCGTGAGCGACGCGGAGCTCTGCCGCCTCGGATCGTTCTATGATTATCTTGAGATCCAGCCCATCTGCAATAACCGCTTCCTCGTCGACGAGGGCAGCGTCGCAGACGACGAGGGGCTGCGGGACCTAAACCGCCGCATCGCCCGCATCGCCGCCGCGCTCGGCAAGCCCCTCGTCGCGACCGGCGACGTCCACTTCCTCGACCCCGGCGACGAAATTTACCGCCACATCCTGCTCGCCGGGCGCAAGTTCGCCGACGCGGACAAGCCGCTGCCCATCTATTTCAAAACGACGGACGAGATGCTCGAAGAGTTTTCCTACCTCGGCGAGCAGCTCTGCTATGATGCCGTCATCGGCAACCCGAACGCCATCGCCGAGCAGTGCGAGGAGATCGAGCTGCTGCCGAAGGGCATTCTGTTCGCGCCGAAGATCGAAAACTCCGCCGAGCAGCTCAAGCAGCTCTGCTACGACAAGATGCACGCGCTCTACGGCGAGCCCCCGCCGGAGATCGTGCAGCAGCGCGTGGACACCGAGCTGAACACCATCCTCGACCACGAGTACGACGTCATTTATATGTCCGCCCAGAAGCTCGTGCAGAACTCGCTGGAGCACGGCTACCTCGTCGGCTCGCGAGGCAGCGTCGGTTCGTCCATCGCGGCGTATATGTCCGGCATCACGGAGGTCAACTCCCTCCCGCCGCATTACCGCTGCCCGAAGTGCCACTACTCCGATTTCTCGAACCCCACCGGCGCCGGCTGCGGCGCGGATATGCCGGACGCGGCCTGCCCCGTCTGCGGCGAGAAGCTCGACAAGGACGGCTTCGACATCCCCTTCGAGACCTTCCTCGGCTATCCCGGCAACGAAAAGACCCCCGATATCGACCTCAACTTCTCCGGCGAATATCAGGCGCGGGCGCACAAATACACCGAAGAGCTCTTCGGCTCCGACCACGTGTTCCGCGCCGGCACGATCGGCACGCTCGCGGAGAAGACCGCCTTCGGCTATGTGAAGAAATATCTTGAGGAGCGCCAGATCAAGGCGACGAAGGCGGAGGAAACGCGCCTGAGCCTCGGCTGCGTCGGCGTCAAGCGCACGACGGGCCAGCACCCCGGCGGACTCGTCATCATCCCGCAGGACAAGGACGTGACGGACTTCTGCCCCGTCCAGCACCCGGCGGACGACCCCGACAGCGGCATCATCACGACCCATTTCGAATATCACTGCATGGAGGATAACCTCCTAAAGCTCGACGAGCTGGGCCACGATGACCCGACCATGATCCGCATGATGGAGGACCTCACCGGCATCGACGCGAAGAAGATCCCGCTCGACGACCCGGCGACGATGGGCATTTTCAAGTCCCCCGCCCCGCTCAGTCTGCCGGACGACGACCCCATCATCGGCAAGACCGGCTCCATCGGCATCCCGGAATTCGGCACCGGCTTCACGCGCCAGATGCTCGTGGACACTCAGCCGGAGGGCTTTGACATTCTGGTGCGTCTTTCCGGCTTCTCCCACGGCACGGACGTGTGGCTCGGCAACGCGCAGGAGCTCATCACGAGCGGCACCGCCTCCGTCAAGGAGACCGTCGGCTGCCGCGACGACATTATGCTCTATCTCATCAGCAAGGGCATGGAGCCGAAAATGGCGTTCAAGATCATGGAAGCCGTCCGTAAGGGCAAGGTCAAGAAGGGCGGATTTCAGGAGGGCTGGGTCGAGAAGATGCACGAGCTCGGCGTGCCGCAGTGGTACATCGACTCGCTTGCCAAGATCGCCTACCTCTTCCCGAAGGCGCACGCCGTGGCTTACGTCATGATGGCGTTCCGCATCGCCTATTTCAAGGTCCACTACCCACAGGCGTTTTACGCGGCTTATTTTTACCGCCGCAGCCAGAAGGACTCCTTCGACGCCGCGTGCATGACGCGCGGGATCGACGTGGTGCGCAAGCGCATCAAGGAGATCCAGTCCAACCCGGACGCCACCGCCAAGGAGGACGATCTGCTCACGACGCTTCAGGCGGTCTATGAGTTTTATCTCCGCGGCTTTAACTTCGCGCCGATCGACTTCGAGAGCGCGGACGCGATCCGCTTCCTGCCCGTCGGCGACAAGCAGCTGCGCCCGCCCTTCGTCTCGATCTCCGGTCTCGGCGAGACCGCGGCGAACGACCTCGCCGCCGCGCGGACAAAGGGGCTCAGCTTCGTCTCCCTCGAAGACGTCCGCGCCGCCTGCCCCAAGGTCAGCCAGACCCACATTGAGGTCCTCCGCGACCTCGGTGCCTTCGGCTCCATGCCGGAGACGAGCCAGATGAGCCTATTTTAAAAAATCATCCGGGACCCGCTTCGCTGGGCTCCCGGATGAGGGGAATTGCAGCCCGCCGCAGCGCACGCCCCGTTGGGGCGCACGTTTGCGGGCTGAGCGGAATTTTTCGGCAGGTACACGCCCTGCCGAAAAATGATTGGAATTTATTCGCTGCTGCGGCAGCGAACTCTGCGAGGCTTTTAAATTTTGCTGCCCGGCTGAAAGCCGGGCAGCTTTTTTTACTTTTTGCGGATGGAGAAGAAGGCGTCGCGGCCGGGGTACTGGGGGACGTCGAAGAGCTCGTCCTCGATGCGGAGGAGCTGGTTATACTTCGCGACGCGGTCGGTGCGGCTGGGGGCGCCGGTCTTGATCTGGCCCGCGTTGACGGCGACGGAGACGTCCGCGATCGTGGTGTCCTCGGTCTCGCCGGAGCGGTGGGACACGACGGCGGTCCAGCCCGCGCGGTGCGCCATCTGGATGGCGTCGAGCGTCTCGGTCAGGGTGCCGATCTGGTTGAGCTTGATGAGCACGGCGTTGGCGCAGCCGAGGGCGATGCCCTTCCTGATGCGCTCCGTGTTCGTGACGAACAGGTCGTCGCCGACGAGCTGGACGCGGTCGCCGATGCGCTGATTGAGCATCACCCAGCCGTCCCAGTCGTTTTCGCCCATGCCGTCCTCGATGGAGATGATGGGGTAGCGGTTCACGAAGTCCTCCCACATATCCACCATCTGCTCGCTCGTCATCACGGTGCCGCGCTTCGGCAGGTGGTAGCACTTGTCGCTCTCGTCGTACCAGTCGGAAACGGCGGGGTCCATCGCGATCATGAAGTCCTCGCCGGGCTTATAGCCCGCCGCCTCGATCGCGGCGACGAGCGCCTTGAGCGCGTCCTCGTCGCTGTCCAGATTCGGGGCATAGCCGCCCTCGTCGCCGACGCCGGAGGCGGGGACGAGCTTTTTCAGCGCGTGGAACACCTCGGAGCACCAGCGCAGCGCCTCCTTGAAGCTCTTCGCGCCGACGGGCATGATCATAAACTCCTGAATGTCCACGTTGCTGCCGGTGGCATGCGCGCCGCCGTTGAGCACGTTCATCATCGGCACAGGCAGGGTCTTGGCGTTGCAGCCGCCGATGTAGTTATAAAGTCCGAGCCCGGTCGCCTCCGCCGCTGCGCGGGCGCAGGCGAGGGAGACGCCCAGAATGGCGTTCGCGCCGAGGCGGGTCTTGTTCGGGGTGCCGTCGAGCTCGATGAGCAGGCGGTCGATGCCCGGCTGGTCCGCGGCGTTCATGCCGAGCAGCGCCTCGGCGATCTCGCCGTTGACGTTCGCGACCGCGGTCTCGACGCCCTTGCCGAGATAACGGCTCTTGTCGCCGTCGCGCAGCTCGCACGCCTCATACATGCCGGTGGAAGCCCCGGAGGGCACGTCCGCTCTGCCGACGGTGCCGTCGTCCAGCGTCACCTCGACCTCCACGGTCGGGTTTCCGCGAGAGTCCAAAATCTCCCGCGCCATCACGTCAACGATCTCAAAGTATTGCTTCATGTGTGTCGTCTCCTTTTCGTTATTTATAGAGCTTCGCAGAATTGCGGCGTGTCCGCCGCAGCGGTTTCAAAATACTGCGCCGAAGGCGCACCCTTTAAAGGCTCCCCTGTGCAAGGGGAGGCGGCATGCTATCATCTGAAGTGCAACCCCCCGAAAAAAGCGGGACAATACGCCTTC
>CAVJGI010000039.1:0-18893 GCA_963649145.1 Ruminococcus bicirculans (ex Wegman et al. 2014)
TCTTAAAACTTAATATGCGGGTATGGTGGAATTGGTTGACACGCAGGATTTAGGTGATGTCACCTCAGTGTAGGTTTTTATCGCCAGTGCAAGCTCTTAAAACTTAATATGCGGGTATGGTGGAATTGGTTGACACGCAGGATTTAGGTTCCTGTGCCGCGAGGCGTGTGGGTTCGAGTCCCACTACCCGTACCATGAACAAATCCTCGTATCTGTAATTTATCCGATACGAGGATTTGTTCAATATTGAAGGCTATTTTTACCAGATGTGAGCTTTTTTCCAAAGGCCTTTATGCAAGTCGAATGTAGACTCGCGCCACTGCTCACTGCTGTATGATATTGGGTTTTCACGAAAATACCAATAGGTCTTACCGTCTTTCAAGTGAATACCCATTGCTCCAACTTCATATAAAATCTTCATTGCGCTATTGATTGGTACGGAATGTAGCTGTTCGTTTGCGTTGTAAGCAATGTAAAAATCTTCAAACGAGAATGCCGTTTGAAAATTAACATTATGATTATATGCTATTTCCGAGAACACGCTAATCAGTTCATCAGCTAATCCTGACAAGCACGTGCCATTCATAACATCTGTCATTTCTCTCCATAGATAATCGGCGTAGGGCCTCGTCGCATCCCAAAGATTACTTTCAAGCAAATATTTTTGCTCACCTGCATGCGTTTTGCATATATTGAAAAATGCAATAACATCTCTTGGAGTATAGGTAGTAAGTTCCATTATCCAGTCCCAAGTGTCCTTTTTCCCAACTTTAGGCGGAAGAATTTGCTCCAATGTTATGTTTGTTTTATTATAATAAGCAGCGCAAGTCGATATTCTCTTTTGAAGGAATTGATATAGAGGGGCTTCTGTCTTATTTCCATCCGTAGGAAGCCAACTCAAAATTCGGGAACGTGCAGTTACAGTCTTATTGAGGTTTGCCTCCTCATTGAGGGTATTAGATAGTATGTAGCAAGCCATGGCGTCTCATACAATGTTTTCCCATGTGTTGCAAAATACAGGATTATCCGATCTCCCGGGTTCGCTTGCTGAATGATTTCGTCTGCTACAGTTTGAATTGACAAATTAGTAGCACAATCATCAGTTAATCTGAAAATGTTGTCTTCAGACACCCCCAGGTGCTGAATTAAAACGGATGCCATTTCATTTACATCGTTCTCAATATACGCCAAACTTTTCAGGCCACATTGAAAATGAGATACTCCGACTAAAAGTGCAAAACTTCTCATGGTTGCACCACCCTTCTACTACTCAATTCTTATTTAACGATGAAAAGCATTTGTTTTGACATTTCATTCTGTACATATTTTAACAAAAAAACGGCTTATCCGCAAGTCTGCTTCGTCTATACCCTTTTAGCTTTTCCATCACAATCTCGTCTATCTCCTGCTCCAGTTCCAGCACTTTCTTCTGCAACGACAAAATGTGGGCGTCGAGGATTGGTTTCCTCAACGCCCACATTTTTTGCATTTGTGCCAGCTTTTTCAGTTCTTCCGCACGGCTGTCATGCATTGCGGAGACAAGCGCCCACACCTGCTCATCCAATGTTTCCTCATGAATACGGTGGGAACTGCAATAGCTCTTGCCATTCCGATGATACCCACGGCACACATATTCCACACGGCTCTTGCCGTTCCAGCAGCGGATCATAGGAATGAACGTATTCCCACATTCCCGGCAGGTCAGAAGTCCCGCATAACGGTGCTTGGCCTGATTGCCGTTTGCGGGTCGTGCCTGCCGCTTGAGCAAGCGCTGTACTTGCTCCCATTCCTGCTTTTCTATGATCACAGGAAAGAAATCTTCATGACGATACCAGTCGGTTTTGTCTATATGCTTGACTCTGCCGTTGTTATACTCCCTGCGATGGTTGTTCAGCACGCCGGTGTACGCTTCTTCCACCAGAATGTTTTTCACGCTGGCATATGTCCATAGGAACTGGCCGTCACGGGTTTTGTGCGTATGCCGGACTTCTCTGCCGCACCGCTCGGCCTGGAGCTGTGCCGGGGTCTTTCGTTCCATAATGTTGAGCCTGCGGGATATTTCTTTTTGCCCGCACCCCTGTAAGTACAGAGAATAGATGAGCTGCACCGTGACCGCCGCTTCTGTGTCAACCTTGATTTGCCCCGTATTTTTGTCTTTCCAGTAGCCGAAGGGCGGCGTGATCACGATGCCGTCTTTCTGCTTCTGCCGGTATCCAGCACGAATTTTCTTGCCGATATCCTTTGCGTAATAATCATTCATCAGGCCACGGACACCGATGATCAAGTCATCTTCGTCGCGGAATGTATCGACACCCTCCGTGGCAGAGATCACCCGCACCTGGCGTTCCCGCAGGTAATCGATGAACAATGCGGTCTGGGTTCTATGGCGGCCAAGCCGGGATAGGTCTTTCACGATAACAGCGTCGACCATATCAGCGTCCACAGCCGCCGTGAGCTTGTCCAGCCCACGGCGGTTAAAGTTCATGCCGCTTGCATTGTCATCGTAAGACTGTCCCACGATGGTGTACCCGTGCTGCCCGGCAAACGCCTGACAGATCTCCCGCTGATTCAGCAGAGAGTTCATCTCACGGTCATCATCGTTTGACAGCCGCGCATAGAGCCAAACACGCACCTGAGATCACCTACCCCGCATAATAATCGCCGTAGATCGCCGCACCCAGCCGGTCATAGTCAAAATCCATTGAGGGGATGCAATCTGTCTGCTCTCCATTTTCGAAGATGTCGAGATGGTCACGAAAAGGCGCTTTCAGCCGAATCTCCAAATCCAGCTTGCCGTCCTCCTCGTGAACAAGGATTTTCTCCACCAGCATCCTCAGATGTGCTTCTGACATTTTACCCTCTTGCAGAATATCGTCGATCAGGCTGATGTCCCGCTTCAGCTTGACCTGTCGGCTGCGGAGCATTTCTGAGATATTGTAGCCACAAGATATTAAGGTTTTCATGGTGTATCCTCCATAATTCATGTAATAAAAGCAAAAAGCCCGTCTGACTTCCTGTTAGAAATCAGACGGGCTTTGTCCGTATGCACCCCGGAAACCGTCAGCTAACAGTCGATAAGTAATTAGTTCCTTATCGCTGTTAAGGCAAGCAATTTTGGACTGTTTACGTTATAATTAGTGCAGAAAAAAGCTGCAATTCAGCGCAAAAACCTTGCACTTGAGTTGAAGGTCGGACATGTACAAGCGCCACAGTGGTCAGATTTCGTTATTTGATGAGCCGGAATTCTTCGGAACAATTCCTCTAAATCCAAAGAATGAATGGGTGCGCTTAATTATGTGATTGTTCCATTCCTCCGAAGATTCAACAATGAGAGTTTTGTTCATTACTGCCCTATCACATTCGGGATAATTCAAAAAAATAATCAGCGACAAATAAAACCGACTCGATTGAGGACTCGGAGATCAGGGTGAGAAATCCCGACTTTTTTCAATCCATTTCCACAATTGATTAATTTGATAACGCTATACTTTTACGGGAGAGTATGCTATAATTCACTATATGTTTGGCCAATCACGGCTAAAATATATTTTGAAGCGCGAAAAAGAAGCGCTTCATTTATGATACTGAGGACTCTTAAAATCCTACACTAAGGTGACATACCCTTTAGGTTCCTGTGAAGCGATTCGTGTGGGTTCGACCCCCACTGCCCGTACCAGAACACCGGCGTAATTCAAGACCGAATTACGCCGGTGTTTCTCATTCCCGCTGCCGTTTCCCGTAGACCGCAGCCGCGATGCACCAGATCACGATCGCGGTGTTTGTGCTGCTCTGGCTCATGACGGACATCCACGTGGCGGGCGGAACTTGCGCTGCCTGTGCGATATCCGGGATCACGGCGAGCAGAGTGTTCCACGTGACCGGATGAAAAGCGAGCATCCACCGGGGGTAAGGGGTCTTGCCGGCCTCTCGAACATGCCCGTGTCCGTCTCCTGAAGCGGGATGCAGCCGAGCAGCCAGTCGCCGGCAGCCATCAGAATGCCGCCGACCGCGCCGAGAAGACAGCACCGGGCGTGCTGTTTGCGTTTTTCCGTCATAGCTCCTCTCCCCGCTCCTCTTATTTCGTCAGAAACGTGCGGATCGCGCGGACGTAGTCGTCCGCTTTCAGTATGGTGGAGAGGTGTCCGCCGGAGATGTAGGTGATCTCCGGATCGTGCATCAGCCGGATGAGGTCCTGCTGCATTTTTTCGGAGAAGAAGTCCTGATCGGGCAGAATGAGGAGGATATTCCCCTTGAGCGACGCAAAATCCGCCGCCGTCACGGGCTTCTGGTTCATAAGATCGGCGAGCAGCCCGGAGATATGGACATCCTTCTCGCGGTGATAATCCCGGAAGATCGTCTCGAACATGTCCCGCGCGTAAGCTGCCTCCTCCGAGCTCTCATTGCGGAGATGACCGAGCCCGGCTTTGATGAGCGTCGGCTTGAGCTTTTCGTAGTTGCAGTGCTTCATGTACCAGAGCATCAGCGGCGCAAAGCGGTACTGCCGCTTGAGGCTTTTGAGCGTCGATGCATCCATGCCGCCGGTGGAGATCAGGATGAGCCCGCCGGTCTCTCCGGGGAAGCGCTGGACATAGATCTGGGCGATCATGCCGCCGCCGCTCGCACCGACGAAGATGGGGCGCTCAATGCCGAGCTCCCGGAGAAAATCGTGCATCCCCGCGACGAGCGTCTGGTTCGTGCGCAGCTCCTGCGGAAAGTCGAAAAGGAGCACGCGGAAATCCGCAGACAGCGCGTCCACGTAGTCCATCCACATCTCCAGCGTGTTCATGCCGCCGTTTAAGAACACGAGCGTTTTCCCGTCATCCCTGCCGCTCAGGATATAGCGGAACGTTGCGCCGCCGGCGATCGCGGTCTGGCACGGGTATTTTTCCTGAAACGGCTTCAGCTTTTCCGAATACAGCATCATTTTTCTTATCCTCCTGTCAGCTTTCCCGCTCCGCAGCGCGCGGCGCGGGATATCTTATCAGATCATAGAGCACGCCGTCATCGCCGAAGGCGCGCGTTCCGGCGAGCTGCATGCCGAGGTGGAGATACTTCTCACACTTGCTCTCGGCGTCCGTGTCGAGGATCACCGGAACACCGAGACGGTCCCCCTCGGCAAACGCCAGCTCCATCACGCGGCGCATATAGCCCTTTCCCTGAAACGCCTCCCGCACGCAGACCAGACCTACGTAAATATAAGGCTGCTTTTCCCGGTCGAGCCTTTTGTCGAGCCCCGGTCCGCCCTTCGACATAATGCGCGCAAAGCGCAGCAGCTCCTTCGGCTTCAGCGCGCCGAGCAGCCCCTTTGCGAGCGGCAGCGCCGCGGTCGGGCGCAGGCGCTGACCGGGGAGCTTATAGGCGATGAAGCCCGCCTGCTCTTCGTCCGTGGTGTAGAGCATCCCGCCCTTCAGCGCCATGCGGACATAGCCGCAGATGAACGACGAAACGGCGTCCCGGCTCGGAAAAGCGTCGACAAGCCCGCGCTCCGTGCCGTAATCATAATAACCGAAGGCATGCCCGATCTCCCGGATCGTGGTTTCCTCCAGCGCTGTGACCTTCATGCAGTCTCCTCCCCCGCCGTTGCTTCAGCGCAGGAAAAGCAGCATGACAAGCGAAAGCACAGCGGAGATGACAGCCATGCCGACCGTGCCGAAGAGCCATTTTCTGCCTTTGTCCTTCGCCGTGATATAGGGCTTTAAGTCCTCCGTGCCGGGGATGGTCCAAGCCCGCGTGTGCCCGACCCAGAGATCGTCGATCAGAAAGCGGTCGATCAGATTCATCACGGAGAGGATCACGAGCAGCTGCCAAAAACCGGGGAGAAAGCCGCGCGCACCGTTTATCGCGTAGACGCAGACGAGGACATAGGCGATGTAGCCGGGGAGACAGACCGCCTTGAAGATAAGCGTGTTCCGCCGGATCCTTTCGTGGCTCGTGAGCCCAAGCTCCACGCAGCGGTCCTGCACCGCGGCGCTGTAGAGATGCACCATTCCGACGGCGCCCTTCCGGATGCCGAAGGCGCAGACCAGAAAGAGCAGTGCGCCGAGGATCAGCCCCTCAACCAAGACCTTTACGACGATCAATTCAGATACCTCCCCGCTTCGGCTTCCAGCTCGCGCCAGACCGGGTAGTCCGCCCCGGTTTCGTCAAAGAAGCGCTTTAAGTCGCGGTTCAGGGCGCTCATCTCGTCCACGGCGTTCATCGCGTGGTCGGAGGCGCAGATCTTTCCGAGGCTCGTCGCGCACATGAGCTTGAAAAAGCGCAGGCAGGTCTTGCGGTAAGCGGCACCTTCGAATTCCTGATCGTCCTTCGGCAAAATCTCGTGCCCGGCATTCCGGATGGCGCGGTAGCCCTCGATGTTCGCGTCGATCAGGCGGCTTAAATAAGCGGTGTCGCCCTTCAGCTTTTTGAGATTGCCGTCGGTCTTGTAGCAGGCGAACGCCACCGGGATGACAAATGCGGCGTGGCAGAGAAGATAGTCGCCCATGTTCGGCTCGTAAGCGATCTTGTATTTCGTGCCGCCGAGGATCTCGCCGACCAGCGCTTCCGCGGACGGCGCGCCGCGGAGTGTGCCGATCGTGATCTTGCGGAGGTCGATGGACGCCACGCGGTCTGCCTCCCGGTGTCCCGCTGCGCTCGTGAAGGCGAAAAGCACGGTTTTCTCCGGCAGCGCCGCGGCGAGCTCCGCCGCGCGGACGTTGTTGCCGACGAAAATAACGGTCTTTGCCGCGCTCGCGCGCAGCGTATCGAGGATCGTGTCCAGCTGGGTATAGCGCGCGACGACGAAGATCACGTCGTAGCTGTCCTCCGGCTTCAGCTCCGTCACGACCGGGATGCGGCTCACGGAGAGCCGCGGTGAGAATTTGTCCTTGATGCGCAGTCCGTTCGCCCGGATCTCCTCCGCCCAGCGCCCCCGCGCGAGGAGCGTCACGTTCTTCCCGGCGCGCAGCAGATTCCGCGCAAGATTGCAGCCGAGCACGCCGGCACCGAATACCAGAATTTTCATTGTCCGTTCTCCTTTATCTTAAATCGTTTTTTGCTTCAGCTGTCTGCCCGCCCAGACTGTATTCGCGGCCATCCAGATGCAGAGCCCCGCGTTGCCGGAGCCTTGGCTCAGGACGAAATCCCAAGTCGAGACCTCCGCGCCGAGCAGCTGGCGCAGGTCCGGGATCGCCATGAGCACGATCTGCCACACGACGAGGTGAAAGACCAGCATCCGGCGCGGGAGCACGGTCTTTTTCGTCAGCACGGCGAGGAAGCTCACGGCGATGAAAAGCAGCATGCCCGCATAAGCGAGGTGCATCGACGGCATCAGCCGCGCATACTGCGCCTGCACCATGGCGAGGGCCTCCTCGGAGCCGAGCAGGGGCGCAAGCGTCGCCGTCCAGTCGGCAAGGCTGCCGATGAAAAGATGCAGCGCCCCGGCGGTGGCGACGTAGATCACGCCGCCGACGAGCATCGCGGCGCGCGTTTTCCGGAAGCGGCGGTCCAGTGGGGCGAGGGACGCGCGGACGGTGAAAAAGCCGAGCGCCATGCCCGCGAGCCCCGTCACGATCAGGAGCGGGAGCCGCCACGACTGGAATGCGCCGTTCAGATACGCGGCGCGCGAAAACAGTCCGCTGTCGTCCGGCGAAGCCGGAACGACGCTCAGACAGAGGTCGCCGACGAGCATCAGAAACGCCCCCAGTGCCCCCAGCAGACAGTCTCTTCGGTATGCCTTGAGATTCATGGGGATCACGCTCCTTTTTCACGCAGTTAGAGTACGCTAACAGCGGCGCTTGGAAAAAGCCGCCGCCGGCAGCTCTCGTTTTCCCGATTATAACACTGTCTTTTTGCAAAAACAAGCCGGATTATCAATTTTTTCGCCGCCGCGCTTGCCTTCCCGCCGCCGGAATGATAAACTGGAGAAAAGGTCAGAGGAGGTGTCCGGACGATGCCGGATCAGGTGACGACTTATCAGTGCCCAAGCTGCGCCGGACCGCTGCGTTTCGACGGCGCGAGCGGGATGCTCGAATGCGATCACTGCGGCGCGCGCTGCGCCGTGGAGGACATCGCGCGGACGCAGCGGGACAAGGAGGCGCGCGCCGCCGCCGCGTGGGACGCGAGCGGGCTCGGCGGCGACTGGGGCGCGGACGCGGACGCGATGCGTGCTTATACCTGTCCAAGCTGCGGCGCGGAGCTGCTCTGCGACGGCAGCACCGCCGCATCGAGCTGCCCTTACTGCGGCAATCCGACCGTCGTGCCGGGCAAGCTCTCCGGCGCGCTGAAGCCGGACTTTGTTATCCCCTTCAAGCTGAGCCGCGAGGACGCCGTGAGCACGCTGAAAAAGCACTGCCGCGGCAAGCCCTTCCTTCCGCGAAGCTTCACGGCGGAAAACCATGTGCGGAAAATTCAGGGCATCTACGTCCCCTTCTGGCTCTTCGACGGCACCGCGGAGGGCGAAGCGCGTTTTGACGCATCGCGCTCGCACACGGCGCGCGAGGGTCACGACGAGGTGACGCGCACGGAGCACTTCGACGTTTACCGCGCCGGGTGCGCCGCCTTTGAAAAGGTGCCCGTGGACGCCTCGTCGAAGCTGCCGGACGATTATATGGACTCCATCGAGCCCTTCGACTACGCGGAGCTGAAGCTCTTCTCCACCGCCTATCTCCCCGGCTTTCTCGCCGACAGATACGACATCAGCGCCGAACAAAGCGCCGAGCGCGCCGACGCGCGCTGCGCCGCCGCGCTGACGGACGCCCTGCGCGACACCGTCGTCGGCTACGACAGCTGCACCGTCACGGCGCAAAGCTGCACACTCTCTCGCGGCAAGGTCCATTACGCGCTCCTGCCCGTCTGGATGCTGAACACGCGGTGGAACGACAGGGACTACCTCTTTGCCATGAACGGACAGACGGGGCGTTTCGTCGGCGACCTGCCGATGAGCTGGGGGAAATTCTGGGGGCTCTTTGCCGCCATTGCCGCGCCGCTCGCGGCGATCGGCGTTGCGATGGCGCTCTGGCTTTGAGGGAGGAAACGGGCATGAAAAAACGGGCTTTGACCCTCGCGCTCGCGGCGCTGATGCTGCTGGCGCTGCTCGCCCCCGCTATGGCGGAGCGCGAAGCGGACTTCATTTACGACAACGCCGGGCTGCTGACCGAGGACGAGCGGGCGGCGCTGAACGCCCGCGCCGGGGAGCTCTCCGCGCGCTATGGGATCGGCATTTATGCCGTGACGGTGGAGGATTATAACGACTACGGAAACGGCACGGTGCTCGACACGGCGAAGGAGATCTACCACGGCGGCGAGCTCGGCGTCGGCGACCGGCGGGACGGCGTTTTGCTGCTGCTCAGTCTGCGGGAGCGCGATTGGGCGCTTTTTGCCTTCGGGAACAAGGCAGAGCGCGCCGTGAACGCCGACGGGCGAGACCATCTCGCGGAGGCGTTTCTGGACGACTTCGCCAGCGACGACTGGGAGGCTGGGCTGCGCGACTATATCGAGGACTGCGGCGCGCTGCTGGAGCTCGCCGCGAGCGGGAAGCCCCTGCGCCGCGTGCCGGTGGGCAAGATCGTCATCTCCGTCTTAGTCGCCTGTGCCGTGGCGCTGACGGTCTGCCTGATTTTGAAGGGCAGGATGAAGTCCGTCCGCGCGCAGCGCTCCGCCGCGGTCTACGTTGTCCCCGGCGGGCTGACCCTGACCGCCCGGCGCGACGACTACAGCCACACGGCCGAAACGCGGACGCGCATCAACGACCGCGACCACGACGGCGGCGGTGGCGGAAGCGGCGGCAGCAGCGGAAAGTTTTAAAGAGTAAAAGCGAAACCCCGGCGCATTTCGCGCCGGGGTGCGGTTTTTATATCAGCAGAATGCCGAGCATCAGGGGGAGCGTTGCGAGGGAGAGCAGCGTTGTTACGAAAACGCACTTGCTCGCGAGCGCTTCGTTCCCGCCGTATTCGCCGCAGAGGATGGGCAGCACGGAGGCACAGGGCATCGCGGCGAGGATCACGAACAGGTTCAGAAACAGTGTGTCGCGCACGAACAGGCGCATCACGAAAAAGATCATCGCCGGGGCGAGCAGCAGCTTGCAGGCGGCGAGGACATAGACGCGCCAGTCGGAGAAAATGGCGCGCAGGCTCAGCCGCGCGAGGGACATGCCGATGAGCATCATCGAGAGCGGCACGACCATGCCGCCCAGCGAGTCAAACACCTCGATCACCGGCTCCGGCGCGCGGACGGGCAGCAGAAAGAGCGCGAGCCCGACGAAATTCGCGAGAAACGGCGGATTCAGAAGGCGGTGCAGAAACTGCTTCAGGCTCCCCTTCCCGCCCGCGAGCAGAACGCCGACGGAGTAGACAAAAAGGTTGAACGGAATGGAGCACATGGACGCCAAAAAGATCGCGTCGTTCCCCAGAACGGACGCTACGACTGGAAAGCCCATGAACACGGTGTTGCCGAAGGCGGTGAACATCGCGAACTGGCTGCGATCCGGGTCGCGGCGGAAGAGGACGAAGGCGCAGAGAAGACCGAACGCAAGCAGCAGCGCGTTCAGCGCCGCCGCCTGCCACAGCAGGGTCATAATGTCCCCTACGGCATATTCCAGCTCCGTGCTCAGCACGGACGCGAGCACGATGCAGGGGGCAAAAACGTTCAGCACCAGCTTGTTCAGCGATTTTCCCCCGTGCTCATCGAGCCAGCCGAGCTTGGCGCACAGCATCCCGACCGCGAGGAAGGCAAACAGCACACCCATACGGGACAGCAGCCCGACGATACTCATTCTCTCTTCTCTCTCCTAAGTTAAATATGCAGGATCGCCTTTGCGATCGAAAAGTAGATCAAAAGCGAAATGGCGTCCACGATCGTGGTGATGAAGGGACTCGCCATCACCGCGGGGTCCAGTTTCAGCTTCTCCGCCAGCATCGGCAGCGTGCAGCCGACGAATTTGGCGCAGATGACGGTGATAAAAAGCGTCAGGCACACGACGAGTGCCACGGCGATCGTGATCCCGTCATTGCCCATCAGCAGACGGTCGACGAGCAGGATCTTCACAAAGTTCGCCGCCGCGAGCGTTGCGCCGCAGAGGATTGAGGTGCGGAATTCCTTCCAGATGACGCGCAGAATGTCCGAAAACTCCACGTCGCCGAGCGAGAGCGAGCGGATGATGGTCACGCTCGCCTGCGAGCCGGAGTTTCCGCCCGTGTCCATCAGCATGGGGATGAACGCCGTGAGCGCGACCTGCACAGCGAGGGCGTCCTCGAAGGATGTGATGATCATGCCCGTGAACGTCGCCGAGATCATGAGCAGCAGCAGCCACGGGATGCGGTTTTTCCAGAGCTCGAAGGCGCTCGTTTTCATATACGGACGGTCCGACGGCGTGATAGCCGCCATGATCTCCATGTCCTCCGTCGCCTCCTGCTCCATAACGTCCATGACATCGTCGACCGTGACGATACCGACGAGGCGCTTTTCCTTGTCCACGACCGGGATGGCGAGCAGGTCATAGTCGCTGAACATGCCGGAAACGTCCTCTTGGTCGTCCGTCGTGGTGCAGAAGATGACGTTTTCGTCCATGATGTCGCCGATAATCTGGTCCTCGTCCTCCGCCATGATGAGGTCCTTGACGGTGACAATGCCCTCCAGCTTGCGGTCCGCGCTCGTGACGAAGCAGGTGTAGATCGTCTCCTTGTCCGCACCGATGCGGCGGATGCGCGCGAAGGACTCCTTCACGCTCATGTATTTTTTGAGGTCGATGAACTCCGCCGTCATGATGGAACCGGCGGAATTATCGGGATATTTCAGGTATTGGTTTATGAGCTTGCGCGTCTCCGGCGTGGCGATGCGCATGACGCGCTTGACCACGTTGGCGGGCAGCTCCTCCATCATGTCGACGGTATCGTCCAGATAGAGCTCGTCCAGAATGCCGCCGAGCTCGGTATCCGTGATGGAGTTGATGATATATTCCTGCTCCGGTGCGTCCAGCTCGGCGAAGACCGCCGCGCCCTGCTCCTTTGAGAGCATGCGGAACACCATCGCCATCTGCTGCTCCGGAAGCTCGGAGAGAAATTCGGCGACTTCAAATTCGTCGTTTTCCTCCAGCGCCTCCTGAAGCTGCTTCATTTTCTTTTCTTCCAGCAGACGGGACATTTCCTCGATTCGCTGGTCGTGCAGCGCCTCAAAGTCGGTGGAGTTCTGAAGCTCCTCCGCCTCGGTGCGCTCATTCCGCTCGTCCATTTTTGTCTGCCACTCCCTTCGCGTTTTTTTCGGGAAGGCTCACTCCATACCGAGATAAGCCCTCTGCTCCGCCGTGAGCGCGTCGATATGCAGCCCCAGCGTTTCGAGCTTCTTGAACGCCACGGCGCGGTCGATCTCCGCCGGGACGGGGATGACGTCCGCGGCGAGCGCGCCGCGGTTTTTCGCAAGGTACTCCGCAGAGAGCGCTTGGATTGCGAAGGACATGTCCATGATCTCCGCCGGGTGACCATCCCCGCTCGCGAGGTTCACGAGGCGACCCTCCGCGATGACGAACACGGTCCTGCCGTTCGGCAGGCGGTAGCCCATAATGTTCTGCCGCGCCTCATAGCTGCTCTCTGCCAGCTCGCGCAGACCGGCGACGTCGACCTCGACGTCGAAATGACCGGCGTTGGACAAGATCGCGCCGTCGCGCATCTGAAGGAAGTGCTCCGGGCGGATGACGCCGCTGCATCCGGTGACGGTGACGAACATATCGCCGAGCGGCGCGGCTTCCGCCATCGTCTTGACCTCAAAGCCGTCCATATGCGCCTCGATCGCGCGGACGGGGTCCACCTCCGTGACGACGACGCGGGCACCGAGGCCCTTCGCGCGCATGGCGACGCCCTTGCCGCACCAGCCGTAACCCGCGACGACGACACACTTGCCCGCGACGATGAGGTTCGTCGTGCGGTCGATGCCGTCCCACACGGACTGACCCGTGCCGTAGCGGTTATCGAAAAGATGCTTGCAGTCGGCGTCGTTGACCATGACCATCGGGAAGCGCAGCGCACCGGCGCGGGACATCGCCTTCAGACGGTGGATGCCGGTCGTGGTCTCCTCGCAGCCGCCGATGACGCCGGGCAGCAGCTCCGTCATCTCCGTGTGGAGCAGATGCACAAGGTCGCCGCCGTCGTCGATGACGATGTTCGGTCCCACGGAGAGCGCGGCGCGCAGGTCCTGTTCATACTGCTCCAAGGAGCAGCCGTGGTGGGCGTTCACGTCCAGCCCGCTCTCCACGAGCGCGGCGGCAACGTCGTCCTGCGTGCTCAGGGGGTTGGAGCCGGTGACATACATCTCCGCGCCGCCCATGGCGAGCACGCGGCAGAGATAGGCGGTCTTTGCCTCCAGATGCACGGAAAGCGTGATCCTGAGCCCCTTGAAGGGCTGTGTCTTTTTAAAATCCTCCGCAATGGCGCTCAGCAGCGGCATATTCCGCGCGACCCATTGAATTTTCTTCTCGCCCTCCGGCGCAAGGCAGACGTCCGTAATGTTGCTCATAGCGGCTCCCTCTCTTTCTGGCTCATTTCTTATATTTTAGCATCATTCGCCGGCAAATACAACCAAAAGTTGCGAAAAAGGACGCCCCGGCTTCGGAGCGCCCTTTTCTTTTTTTACATTCCTGCGAAGTGCAGCGCCAGCCACGCCCCGGCGACGAGCAGCGCGCCGGCGATGGCGAACACGAACGGCGGGATGCGGCTGAAAAAGCTCCGCGGTGCGGCGACAGCGGCGCGGACATATTCGTCCGCGACCTCCTGCGCCTCACGCAGCACGCGCTTCGGCTCCGCGCCGCGGCGGTGGAGAAAATCCTCCCGCACGATAAAGATCGCCTGCTCAAAAACTCTGGGGTCCGGCGATTTGACAACAACGATACGCTTACTGGTCCCTTTCACCACATTTTGTCCCTCCTGACGCGGCCGCGCTTCTATTTGTTCCCAGTTTAACCGTTTCGGCAGGGCGTTATTCATCTGCTTTCCGCGATAGATCTTCGTTTTCTTCAGACGCTGCAAAAGCGTCAGCTTTCCCGCTGCCATCCGCCGCTCACTCCCTCTGGTCCACGCGGATGGCGAGCACGGTCATGTCGTCGCCGCAGCCGTATTGCTTCAGCGCGCCCTGAAGCGCCCCGCGCGCGACCGCCTTGGTGTCGGCGGCATCGCAGCCCGCGATGTACTGGCGCAGCCAAGCGTCGTCCGTCTCGGCGATGACGCCGTCGCTCGCGATGAGCGCGAGGCAGCCGGGCTTTAAGCGCAGCTTCACGACGTCCGGCAGCGCCTCGTCGCCGACGCGCAGCCCCGCGGCGAGCGTTTCCGTGCGGATGCGCTTCACCGTCTTGCCGCTGCGAACATAGCTCGGCGCCGCGCCGTATTTATAGAAGGTGCTCTCGCCGGTGAAAAGGTCGATGGTCATCAGGTCCACCGTGGCGAAGCCCCAGCTGTCGTCATTTTTGAGCAGCATCATCGAGTTCAGCATCTTCATCGCGACCGCGGGGTCCACCCCGGCGCGCAGGAAACGCTCTAAAATGCGCACGACGGCGACGGACTCGCGCGCAGCGCTCTCGCCGCTGCCCATGCCGTCGGAGAGCAGGATGCAGAGCACGCCCTGCTCCGTTTTGAAATACGTTCCGCGGTCGCCGGAGACGGGCTCGCCCTTTTTCTTCAGCGAGGCGATGCCGACGGAAACGGAGAGCGGCTCGGCTTCCATGAGCAGCACGCGGCCCTCGCATTCCGCCTCCCCGCGGTTCGGACGGCACAGGCGCAGCCCCGCCGCGGCGGAGAGACGGTCGAGCCAGCCCGGCTCGCGCAGCAGGGTGCGGAGCTTCGGGCTCTCCATCACGATATGCAGCCGCCCGCCGCGGTCGCGGAAAACGCTGACCTCCGCGTCGATATCCGACCCGGCGAGGCAGCGCGCGAGCCGCCGCTGGATGAGCCCGTCCGCGCCGCAGGCGTTTTCCAGCTCCTCGCCGACGGCGGCGAGCACCTCGGAAACGTCGGCGTATTGGCTGTATGCCGCGCGGCGGTTTTCCGCGAGGCGGGCGCGGAAGCGGCGGCGGTACATCTGGCTGCGCAGCTCGCCGTTGATGGCGTTCACGAGCGCGTCCGGCTGGAGGCACTGCTCCGTAAAGTGCGCCGGGAGATCGTCGCGCACGATGACGCCGCGCTCGCGGATCTGGGGCGTCACGTCGTTGAACGCGGCGAGGGTGTCCATAAAATTGCTGTTCCAGCAGGCGGATTTGTTCTTGCACTTGCGGCAGACGAGCTCGCTCGCGCGGTCGAAGACGCGGGAGATGTCCTCGTCGTTCTGCTCCGGCGCGAGCGCGCCGTCCACGGTCGCATAAAGGTCGGCGAACGCCTCCCCCACCTTGCGGATGCGCCCCGCGGCGTAGCGCCGGAGGCCGAGCTCTCCGCTTCCGCTGACGGCGGGGTGGACGACCGCGGTGAAGAGCGTCAGCGCCCCGCGCGGCAGCGCGAGGAAGACCGCCCCGGCGACGAAAAGCTCATAGAGCGTCTCCGCCCGCACGCCGTTGAAGGTGCAGCAGACGACGCAGACCGCGGCGCTCAGCACGTAGACCACGAGAAAGCGGACGCGCCCGTGGCGGGCGAACACGCCGGAGATGAGCCCGGAAAAGCCGTAAGTCATCGCGTAAAAGGGCGCGGCGGGACCGGCAATGTCCATCGCAAGTCCGAGCGCCAGCCCCGCTGCCGCGCCCCAGAGCGGTCCGCAGCGGAAGGCGAAAAGCAGCGCAAACACCAGCGCGAGCATCCGCCCGACCGAGAGCGCCGGACCGATCCGCACCCCGGCGAGCGCCATCAGAAGGCAGGCAAGCAGCACCACGAGCGCCACGGTGTGGCGCAGCTCGCCCGTCTCCGTCGGGGATTTTTCCGTGCGCAGCGCCTCACGGAAAAAGTAAGCGCCCGCGCCGGAAAAGAGCGTCTGGACGACGATGGGCAGCACGCTGCTCTGGCCCTTCACCGCCGTGAAGGAACCGAGTGCGCCGGTCAGCGCCGTGCAGAATGCGGCGACCGCGGGCATAAACCATGGTGTTTTCTGCACGCGCAGGTCCTGACAGACGTAAGCGACCGTGAACACGAGCGCCACAGCCGCGACCTGCCGGATACCGAGCGCAAAGCCGAAAAACGCGAGATAGCCCACGGACGCGCCGAGCGCGCAGAGCAGGCTCCCCACCCGTCCTGCGCCGATCGCCGCGGCAGCGACGCCGAAGGGCCCGCAGGAGCCGAGCAGCGGCACCGCCGAGAGCAGCAGCCCCAGCAGCGTGTTCAGACCCCAGCCGAGCGCCTGCGCCGTCTGGGGGCGGCGGCGCGCAAGCTCCCCGCTCACGAGGTCGCGCTCAAAGTCCGCCAGTTTCATCTTCAGTTTCATTTTCTTGGTCCTCCGGAAAAAATAGGTTTACACAGGTTTACATAAATTATATGCACCGGCTCCGGAGAAGGCTGTCAAAGCCCGCTGTTGAGTTTATGAAGTTTCGCGGCGGAAATAGCGGGAAAACGTTTTGGGAATAATACTTGCATTATTTCCCGAACCGGGCTATAATTAAACATATCTAACTAAGAGGTGTTTCACGCATGACCGAAAAAACCTATCGCATCTCCGGTATGCACTGCGCTGCGTGCAGCGCCGGGATCGAAAAATATCTCTCCCGCCAGACCGGGGTCGAGAGCGTCTCCGTCAATCTGATCACCGAGATCATGACGATCCGCTTCGACGAGAGCGCGATCACGGGCGCGCAGATCGTCGAGCACGTTAAAAAGCTCCGCTACGGCTGCGAGGAATATGTCAGCGCCGAGGCGCTCGCCGCGGAGGGAAAGCGCAAGCAGATCGCCGAGGCGCAGCGCGAGCTGAAAAAGCAGCGAAACCGTGTCATCTTCGCGCTCTGCTTCGCCGTGCCGCTGCTCTATGTGTCCATGGCGCACATGCTGGGCGCTCCTCTGCCCCACGCCGTCAGCATGCACGGCGCGCCGGCGGTCTACGCCCTGCTCCAGCTCGTGCTGACCGTGCCGATCTTGGTCGCGGGGCGGCAGTTTTACCTGAGCGGCTTCCCCGCGCTTTTCCGCGGGCGGCCGAATATGGACTCCCTCGTCGCCGTCGGCACGACCGTGGCGTTTCTGTTCAGCCTTTACCTGACCGTGGGGCTCATCCTCGGCTGGGAGAGCGCGAGCGTCCACTCGCTCTGCTATGAGTCGAGCGCCATCGTCGTGGCGCTCGTCATGCTCGGAAAGTATCTCGAAGCGCGCAGCAAACGCCGCACGAGCAACGCCATCGATAAGCTCGTCGAGCTCGCGCCGGACACCGCGCGTGTTACGCGCTACGGCGAGACGGCAATCATCCCCGCGAGCGAGCTGCGCGCCGGCGATATCGTCACCGTGCTGCCCGGCGAGCGCTTCCCCTGCGACGGCACCGTGGAAAGCGGCAGCGGCAGCGTGGACCTCTCCATGCTGACCGGCGAGAGCCGCCCGGTCGAGGTCGGCGTCGGCGACGGCGTCACCGGTGGCAGCATCGACCTCGACGGTCAGATCGTCTTCACCGCAACGAAGACCGGCGCGGACACCGCACTCAGCCAGATCATCCGCATGGTCGAGGATGCGCAGGGCAAAAAAGCCCCCATCGCAAAGCTCGCCGACCGCGTGGCGTCGTGGTTCGTCCCGGCGGTCATGGCGATCGCCGTCGTCGCGGCGGCGGTCTGGGCGATCTGCGGCGAGAGCTTCGAATTTGTGATGAACGTGTTCGTCTCCGTCCTCGTTATCGCCTGCCCCTGCTCCCTCGGGCTTGCGACGCCGACGGCGATCATGGCGGGTACGGGCCGCGGCGCGGAGCTGAAGATCCTGTTCAAGAGCGGCGAGGCGCTTCAGGCGCTCGCCGGCGTCGGCACCGCCGTGCTGGACAAGACCGGCACCGTCACGGAGGGCAGGCTGCATGTCCAGAGCGTTCTCCCGGAAAACGGCTTCACCGCGGAGCAGCTTGTCTCCGCCGCAGCCATGGCGGAGGGCGGCTCGGCGCACCCCATCGCCGCCGCGATCTCCGACTATGCCGCGGCGCATGATCTCGCGGTCGCACAGCCGGAGAACGCCGCCGCGATCCCCGGCAGGGGCGTTTCCGCCGAGCAGGATGGGCGGCGCGTCCTCTGCGGCAACGCCGCGCTGATGACCGAGCAGGGCGTCGCGTTCGCCCCCTGCACCGAGGAGGGCGTCACGCTTATTTACACCGCCATCGACGGCGTTTACGCCGGCTGCATCACGGCAAAGGACGCCATCAAGCCCGATTCCGCCGCCGCCGTCGCCGCGCTGTGCGCCCTCGGCGTCGAGAGCGTGATGCTCACCGGCGACAACGAGAGCACCGCCGCGGAGATCTGCGCCGAGGCGGGGATCCGCGACTTCCGCGCCAACGTCCTTCCACAGGACAAGGCGGCGGCGGTCGAGGCGTTCCGGAGCGAGCAGAAAAAGACCGCCATGGTCGGCGACGGCATCAACGACGCGCCCGCGCTCGCCGCGGCGGACGTCGGCATTGCCATCGGCACGGGCACGGATGTCGCCATCGAGTCGGCGGACGTGGTACTCATGGGCGGCGAGCTGACCGGGCTCCCCACCGCGGTGCGGCTCTCCCGCGCCGTCATCCGCAACATCCGCCAGAACCTGTTCTGGGCGTTCTTCTATAACTGCTGCGGCATTCCCTTCGCCGCGGGTCTCATCTACGCCTTCGGCGGACCGCTGCTCCACCCGATGTTCGCCGGCGCATGCATGGCGCTCAGCAGCATCACCGTCGTCAGCAATGCGCTGAGACTAAAGCGCTTCAAATGATAAAAAACACAGAGGGAGCCGGGACGAAAGTCCCGGCTCCCATTTGTCAGCTTGTCAAAGAACTTCCAAACCGCCCCGGTTTCTGGTATAATGGAAGAAACG
>CAVJGI010000040.1:0-18509 GCA_963649145.1 Ruminococcus bicirculans (ex Wegman et al. 2014)
AGTCTATTCACCATTTTATCCGCTTCTTGCCGCTTGACTTTGCATAGTTGGTCTCAGTCGCGCTTCGCGCGCCAGCTCCCCTTGCACTTCGGGAGCCTTTAAACCCAAGTGCGAAGCGTTTTCTTGCAAACAAATCGCCCCATGCCGTGCTTTCGCACGGTATGGGGCGATTCCGTTTACGTTTTACGCAATGCCGATGTTGCCGAGGAAGCCGGAGGGCTTTTTGGCGTTGTCGGTGCCGAGGGCGGCAGCCAGCTCATAGATGTACTGGTCCCACTCGCAGACGCCGATGGCGTTGCTCTTGGAGTACTTCTCCGCCGCGGAAAGCGCGGTCTGGAACTCGGTCATGTACTCCTGCGCGATCCAGCGGGTGCCGGCGGCGAGGCCCTCGCCGTCTTCGCTGATGACGACACCTTCCAGAGCCGCCTTGCAGGTCTCGACAGCCTTCTTCATCGCAGCCTTGCCGTTCGTGCCGTAAGAGAAGCCGATCGGGTTGCCGGTGGCGGTGCACCAGACGTTGACGGCGATCTCGTTCAGTCCGAGGGCGTCATACGCCTCCCAGAACTGGGTCGGGCGGTTGTAGGTGCGGAGGTTATAGCGGGAGACGTTGCTCTCGCGGCGGGCATCGGTGCCGTTGATGATGTAGCCCTTGCCGCCCGCGATGGAGTCGGAGTGCTCGATGGTGCCGGTGACGGAGGGAGCCTTGAAGCAGACCCAGCCGTCCGCGCCGTAGTAGTAATAAACCATGTCGCCGATCTCGACCTCGTCATTGATGGCGAAGGCGATGTCGTTGACGTCCGGGCGCGCGCCGCGGTTGGTCTCCAGCTGGAACTCGCCGCGCTTGATCTCGGTGGTGACGCCGTGGGAGATGATGTCCGTGACGAACACGCTCTCAACGTTGCTCGCGTCGATCTTCTCGACCTTGCCGTCCGCGCCGAGGTAGAGCTTCGTGGTGTGGCCGCAGACGGTGCTGACCATCTCGATCAGGCCGATGCGGGCGTCGGCGAAGGACATGTTGGTGTCGGTCTTGGTCTTGTGGACCTCGTAGCCCCAGCCCTTGTCGCCCTTATAGAGCGCTTGGAAGTTGTTGATGTTATACATCTCGGTCTCGCCCTCGGTCTTGGGGAGCGCGATGCCGTTGATGTAGACCTTGCCCGCGTTCAGCAGCGCCTCGACGCCCGCCTTGGCGGTGCCTTCCTTGTAATAGCTGTCATACTTCGCGTCGGTGAGCTTGGTGGAGCCGTCGTTCACGATCTGGTAGATGTTGCCCTCGATCATGCCGGACTCGAGCACGCCGGTGCTCGTCGGCTCTTTCTCGCCCTGCTCCGGCGCGCCGGAGCCCTCGCCCAGAGCGCCGAGGAAGCCGGTGCGCTTCGCGCCGTCGGTGCCGTAAGCGCTGTAGAGCTTGTAGATCGCCTCATCGAAATCATAGATGGCGGCGGAATTCTTCTTCGCGATGGTCTCCGCGGCGGCGATCGCCTCGTCGAACGCGGCGAGATCTTCCGCAGCGATCCACTTCTTGCCGGCGGCGACATCCTCGCCGTCTTCGCTGACGACGACGGCGTCGCGCGCGGCCTTGGCGAAGGTGATCGCCTGCTTCAGCGCGGCTCTGCCGTTTTCACCGTAAGTGAAGCCGATGGGATGACCGGTGGAGGTGCACCAGATGTTGACCACGACGTCGGTCAGACCGAGGGCGCTGTAAGCGTCCCAGAACTGGGTCGGGCGGTTATAGGTGCGGAGATTGTAGCGGGAGACGTTGCTCTCGCGGCGGGCATCGGTGCCGTTGATGATGTAGCCCTTGCCGCCCGCGATGGAATCGGTGTGCTGGATGGTGCCGCGGATGCAGAGCGCGCGGTCCATCTCCCAGCCGTTCGGACCGTACTTGTAGGTGCCGAACTCGCCGATCTCAAGGGACTGGTCGAAGTAAGCGGTCGGGAAGACCTCGTTGTTGACGTCCGGGCGCTCGCCGCGGTTGGTCTCCAGCTGGAAGTCGCCGCGCTTGACGTGGGTGGACTCGTTGAAGTTGCTGCGGTCGGTCACGAGCACGGACTCGACGTTCGTCATGTTGATGCTCTCGACCTTGCCGTCCGCGCCGACATAGAGCGTGGTGGTGTGACCGCAGACGGTGCTGACCATCTCAGCGAGGCCGAGGCGCGCCTCGGCGAAGGGCATATTGGTGTCGGTCTTGGTCTTGTGGACCTCGTAGCCCCAGCCCTTTTCGCCCTTGTAGAGCGCCTGGAACTTGTTGATGTTGTAAACGGTCAGCTCGTCCTCGGTCTTGGGCAGGGGGATGCCGTTGATCGAGACCTTGCCGGCGGCGAGGAGCGCTTCCACGCCCGCCTTGGCGTCGCCGTCGAAATACTTGTTGAAGAGCTCGTCGGTCAGCTTGGTCGTGCCGTCGTTGACGTGGATATACGCCACGCCCTTCTGGGCGGTGACGACGGAGGCGTTGCTCACCTGATCGTAATCCACGGCGAAGCCGATGGCATCGCCGAGGTCGCGGAGCTTGAAGTAGTTGTTGCCGCCGAGGTTATACGCCTTGGCGTCGACAGCCTTGCCGTCCACGGTCAGCTTCCATGCGCTATTAACGCAGGTCGCGGACTTGTCCTCGCCGACGGCGAGCTCGCCGCCGACAGTGGTGTAAGCCTTGCCGGTGGTGATCTCGACGATGCGCTCATCGCCGTTCACGGCGACCTCGAACTGATAGTCCGTGCCGCTCAGCAGCGCGGCGAGGTCGCGCAGCTTGAAGTAGTTGTAGCCGTCGATGTTGTACTTTTCGCAGGTGCTGTTCGCGCCGTTGACGTAGAGCGTCTGGGCGGAGACGACTGCCTTCGCGCCGGTGTCCGCCGCGAAAGCGCAGGTCATCATGCCGAGCGCCATCACGAGCGCCAGCGCGATGCACAGCAGTTTTTTGCCGGTGTTTTTCAAGGTTATTTCCTCTCCTTCATAGAAAAATAACCAAGCACGTTCGGTTTTGGTGCGTCCCCTCGGAATCTTCGCGCTTCCCCCGACTGCTTGGCATGTATATTATACAAGAAACCGGCAAATTTTCAATCTTCTTTTGTGCTACTTTTCCATTTTCGGCGCTTTTGACAGACTTTTTGCGCCAATTTTGGCGTTGTGTACAAATTGTGGCGCAAATGTGACGCCAAAGTGAAACCCGGACCGTTCCTGGTCCGGGTAATCGTTTACTTACGGTCTCAGCAGCAGCCCCGCTGCGAGGTCCTCCTTCGCCTGTTCGCGGAGGACGGCGTGGAGCTTTTTGCCGGTCGCATTGGTCGGCAGGGCGTCCACGATGCGGAAATAGCGGGGGCATTTATAGTCGGAAACGTCGTCGCTCTCGATGCACCAGCGGTTTATGTCCTGCACCGTGAGGGCGCCGTCTGCCGCGACGACGTAAGCCGCGGGGGTCTCGCCGCGGGAGGGGTCCGGCACGCCGACGACCATGCAGTCGGCGACGCGGGGGCACGCTGCGATCGCCGCCTCCAGCTGCTCCGGGTAGATGTTCTCCCCCATCGAGATGATCATGTTGTCCCGCCTGCCCAGCACCGTCACGTAGCCCTCGGCGTTCCACGTGCCGAGGTCGCGGGTATAGAACCAGCCGCGGTAGAATTTCTCGCGCGTCTGCTCCGGGCTCGCCGTGTAGCAGAGGGCGGACTTGCCCGCGGTGCGGATGATGATCTCGCCGGGGGTCGCGCTGTCGGCGGGAACGGTGTCCTCCGGCTCCGCCTTGCGCTCCGGATAAAGGCGCACGACGCGCACCTCGTCATCCGTGCAGGGCTTGCCCGCGCTGCCCGCCATCTCCGGCAGGTCCTCCGGGCGCAGGAAGCTGTTCCAGAAGGTCTCCGTCGTGCCGTAGCCGTTGAAGATGCGCGGCGTCAGCAGCGTCTGATAGCGGATGCAGCTCTCGCGGCTGAGGGGCGAGCCCATCGTGACGATCCCGTGCAGCGCGCTGAGGTCCGCCGGGTGCTTTTCCTGCCGCGCGGCGAGCTTTTCCAGCGCGGAGGGCACGCCGATGAGGAAGCTGACGCCCCAGTCGCGCACACAGTCGAAGCACGTCTTCGCGCCGAACATGCGCATGATGCAGAGCGACGCCCCGGCATAGAGCGTCGGCGTGGGTCCGCCGGAGTGGAGCCCGCCGCGGTGGAACCACGGCGTCATATTCATCGTGACGTCCGAGGGCGTCAGCGGGAAATGCATGATACAGTCGTGGGCGGAGAGCGCCTCGTTCACGGCGTTCAGCGGAACGCCCTTGGGCGTGCCGGTCGTGCCGGAGGTGCCGAGGCGGGTGGTCTCCATATAAATATCCGGGATGAGCTCCGTCTCCGGCTCCGTGTCCGGCTGCTCGGCGAGCACCTCGTCGAAGAAGCGGTGGCCCTCCGGCAGCGCGGGGCGGCGGCGGTGATAATCCACCGCGAGAATGAGCGCGGGACGGTGGGTGCTCTGGGCGAGCGCGCGCTGCGCCGTCTCGGAAAACTCCGTATCGTAGACATAGACCGTGGGCTTATCGCGCTCCAAAAGCCGCGCCGTTTCGCCCGCGGAGAGGTTGAAGTTCGCCGGTTCGTTCACCGCGCCGAGCTTCTGCGGCGCGATGTAGCAGAGCAGGAACTCCACGGAGTTATAAAGCTGGTAAAGCACCGTGTCGCCGGCGCCCGTCCCGGCGCTTTGCAGCACGCGGGCAAGGCGGTTCACCGCGCGGTCGAGCTCCGCGTAGGTCAGCGTCTGCCCCCTCAGCGGGTCGATGACTGCGGTCTTGGCTCCATAGCGGCGCACGCTGCGGCGGTAGCCGGCGAGCCATGTGAAGCTGCGCTCAAAATCGGCGCGGAACGCCGCGGCGTCATAGGTGTAGTGCATGGAAGCGTCTCCTTTGCTTTTTCACGGTCCGACAATCACGCAGGAATTCTGGCCGCCGAAGCCCATGGCGTTGCTCATCGCGGCTTTGATCTCCCGCGCGCCCTCGCCGCCGCGGATGAGGTTCAGCGGGCAGGCGGGGTCCGGTTCCGTAAGTCCGAGGTTCGGCGGGCAGAGCCCGGTGCGCACCGCCTGCACGCAGGCGATGAGCTCCGTGATGCCGCCCGCGCCCATCATGTGTCCCGTCGCGCCCTTCGTGGAGCTGACGGGGACGGGGCAAGCGCCGAAGACGCTCCCGATCGCCGCGGCCTCGGCGGTGTCGCCCTTCTCCGTGGCGGTGCCGTGGGCGTTCAAGTAGCCGATGTCCTCCGGGGCGAGCCCCGCATCGGCAAGGGCAAGGCGCATGCACGCCGCCGCGCCCGCGCCGTCCGGCTCCGGGGAAACGGTATGGTATGCGTCGTTATTATTCGCGCAGCCGAGGAGCGTTGCGAGCGGCTTTGCTCCGCGCCGCGCCGCGCTGTCCGCGCGCTCAAGCACCAGCGCGCCGCCGCCCTCGCCGAGGACGAAGCCGTTGCGGTGGACGTCGAAGGGCAGGCTCTCCCCCGTCGGGCTCAGCGCCTGCACAAGCGCGAGCGAGCGGATGAGCGCCGGGGAGACCGCCGCCTCGCCCGCTAAGACGAGCACGGCGTCCGCCGCGCCGGAGCGCAGCAGCATCCGCGCGAGATAGACCGCGTCGCCCCCGGAGGAGCAGGCGGTCGAGACCGTGAGGCTCGGTCCCGTGATGCGGTGCTCGATGGCGAAGCTCGCCGCCGCGATGTTGCCCATGCAGCGGGTCAGGAGCTTCGGGTCCGAGGGGCGATGGCGCGTGTCCATCGCGGTCTGGTTTTTGGCGATGACGGCAAAGCCGTGGAGCGCCGTCGCCATGACGATCGCCACGCGGTTGGAGCCGGCGAGTCCGCTCTGCGCCCACGCCTCCGCAGCGGCGGCGTAAGCATAGCGCGCGTAAGGCTCCAGATCCAGCGCAAGGCGCGTCGGCATGTGCTCCTTGGGCTTGAAATCGCGCACCTCTCCCGCACGGCGGACGGGCAGCTCACTCGCGTCGATCTGGGTGATCTCCCCGATGCCGCACTCGCCCGCGAGCAGACCTTTCCAGTATTTTTCCACGCCGACGCCGAGCGGCGTCACGGCACCGGAGCCGGTGATGACGATGCGCTCATTCATTGCCGGTGAACCTCCGGAACGCAAGGCAGGCGTTGTGGCCGCCGAAGCCGAGCGAGGCGCTGAGTGCGGCGTCGATCGCCGTTTTCCGCGCCTTCAGCGGAACATAGTCGAGGTCGCACGCCGGGTCGGGCTCCGTGAGCCCGATGGTCGGCGGGGCGATCTGGTCCCGCAGGGCGAGGACGGAGGCGACTGCCTCCGCGCCGCCCGCCGCGCCGAGCATGTGGCCCGTCATGGACTTCGTGGAGCTGATGCAGATGCGCCGCGCGAGGTCCTCGCCGAGCGCCTTTTTGATCGCAAGCGTCTCCGTGGAGTCGTTCATCGGGGTGCCGGTGCCGTGGGCGTTGAAGTAAATGTTCTCCGCCGGCGCGCCGCACTCTTCCCAAGCGTCGCGGATGGCGCGGGCGCTCTGCTCTGCGCCGGGGTCCGGCGCGGTCATGTGGTAAGCGTCGCAGGTGGAGCCGTAGCCCTCGAGCGTGGCGTAGATCTTCGCGCCGCGCGCCTTGGCTCGTTCGAGCTCTTCGAGCACGAGCACGCCCGCGCCCTCGCCCATGACGAAGCCGCTCCGCCGCTTATCGAAGGGCAGCGACGCCGCGAGCGGGTCGGCGCTCAGGGAGAGCGCCTGCATCGTGGAAAAGCCCGCCGCGGCGAGGGCGTTGACCGTCGCCTCCGCGCCGCCGGCGACCATCACGTCGGCGTAGCCATGGCGGATGAGGCGCAGCGCCTCGCCGATGGCATTGCTGCCGGAGGCGCAGGCGGTCACCATCGGGAGCGCGGGACCGTTGAAGTGGGCGCGCATGGCGACCATGCTCGACGCCATATTCGCGATCATCATCGGGATAAAGTAAGGCGAAACGCGGCGGGGACCGCGGTCGAGCAGCTTTTTGTGCTCCGCCATAAACGTGGCGATGCCGCCGATACCGGTGCCGATATAAACGCCCGCGCGCTCCGGCGCGACCGTGCCGGCGACGCCGGAATCCTCCAATGCCTGCACCGCCGCCGCCATCGCGAACTGGGTGTAAAGGTCGCTGTGCTGCACGTCGAGCTTATCCATATAGGTCAGCGGGTCAAAATCGCGCACCTCGCCCGCGACGGAGACGCGGAAGCCCTCCGTGTCGAAGCGGGTGATGGGTCCGATGCCGCAGCGCCCGGCGCAGAGGCCGTCCCAGAAGCTCTGCAGATCGTTTCCGAGCGGGCTTACCACGCCGAGTCCCGTGACCGCAACTTTTCTTGTCATAGTGTCTCCTCCGTTTTTTCCTGTTCCGCCAGCGAGCGCAGCAGCGCGTTCCAGTCCGGGCGGACCCGTTTGAGGTTCAGCGGCGCGCGCTTTTGCGCGTCGATGAAGCAGTGCTCGCTCGCGCCGTCGGCTAAAAGCGCGCCGGTCTCCGCGTGGAAAACGCGGTAAGCATAGGTGACGCGGACGCCGTTGAAGGCGGTGAGCCGCGTTTCGATGCGGATGGGGTCGCCGTAGAGCGCGGAGCGCCGGTAGCGACAGTCCACGCGCACGACGGGCATCAGAACGCCGTCGCGCTCGACGTCGCGGTAATCCACGCCGCACTGCTTCATATAATCCATCCGCGCTTCCTCGAACCAGCGGATGTAATTGGAGTGGTGGACGATCGCCATCTGGTCCGTCTCGTAATAGAGCACGGTGCGGAAATATTCCTTCATGTCGTCTCCTCCCCCGCGCCGATCGCGCGGAAGCGCTGCCAGCGCCGCTCGGTCAGCGTGAACGGATCGAGCCGCCGCAGGGCGCGCAGCTCCAGCAGCAGCGCCGTGCGCAGCGCGTCGTAAAACTCGGCGCGGCCGAGCCCCTTTTCCGGGATGATGCGCTCGATGAGCCCGCCCGCGAGGGCGTCCTGCGCCGTCAGGCGCAGCTGCTCGGCGGCGGCGGGCGCTTTCGCGGCGTCCTTCCACAGAATGCTGGCGCAGCCCTCCGGCGAAATGACGGAGTAGACGGCGTTTTCCAGCATCCAGACGCGGTCCGCGACCGCGAGCGCGAGCGCGCCGCCGCTGCCGCCCTCGCCGATCAGAACGCTGATCACGGGCGTGCGGAGCGTCATCATCTCCATCAGATTCTCCGCGATCGCCTGTCCCTGTCCGCGCTCCTCCGCGCCGACGCCGCAATAAGCGCCGGAGGTGTCCACAAAGCAGAGCACCGGGCGGTGGAATTTCTCCGCCTGCTTCATCAGGCGCAGCGCCTTGCGGTAACCCTCCGGGTTCGGCGCGCCGAAGGAGCGGAGCACGCGCTCGCGCGCGGTGTGGCCCTTTTCGACGGCGATGGCGGTCACGGGCAGCTCGTCGAGCAGCCCGATGCCGCCGACGATGGCGGCGTCATCGGAATAGCGGCGGTCGCCGTGGAGCTCCACGAAGCCGCTCAGAAGATTCGCGATATAGTCCGCCCCCGTCGGGCGGCGGCTGTCGCGCGCGGTCTTGACCTTTTCATAGGCTGTCATGCTCATCTCGTCCCCTCGCTTTCCGTCCGATGCATGAGCAGCAATCGCGTAATGAGGCGCTTTTGCTCCGCGCGGGGCACGATGGCGTCCACGAAGCCGTGGGCGAGCATGCTCTCCGCGGTCTGGAAGCCCTTGGGCAGCGGCTTGCGCGTCGTCTGCTCCACCACGCGCGCACCGGCGAAGCCGACGGACGCCCCCGGCTCGGCGAGGATGACGTCGCCCTCCATGGCAAAGCTCGCGGTGACGCCGCCCATCGTCGGGTCCGTCAGCAGCACGAGGTAAAAGCCGCCGGCGTCCGAAAAGCGCTTGACCGCGCCGCTCGTTTTCGCCATCTGCATGAGGGAGAAAAGCCCCTCCTGCATCCGTGCGCCGCCGCTGACCGCCGCGCCCACGACGGGCAGGCGGTGCGCCGCGGCGTATTCAAACGTGCGCGTGATGCGCTCGCCGACGGCGGTGCCCATGCTGCCAATCATAAAGTATGGGTCCATAATAAAAACGGCGCATGCCGCGCCGCCGATCGCCGCCGTGCCGCAGACGACCGCCTCCGTCTCGCGGCTGGAGGCGCGGGTGGTCTCCAGCTTCTCCGCGTAGCGCGGAAACGCGAGCGGGTCGGCGGGCAGCGCGTCGGTGAAAAGCTCCGTGAAGCTGCCCTTGTCGGTCAGATAATGCAGCCGCTGCCGTGCGCTCATGCGGAAGCAGTAGCCGCAGGAGCAGGTGTTCAGATTCTCCCAGAGCGCGCTGAGCGCCGTGGTGCGGTGGCAGTTCGGGCAGGTCCGCTCCGGCTCCATCGCGTCGGACGCCGCGGGAACGGCGGAGCGTCCGCCGGGCTCCAGCTCGTTTTTCGGCTGGAAGAGAAAATTCAGGAATGCCAAGCGTTCAGCCCTCCCCTATCAGAGTCAGATCATAGTTCCCGGACACGTATCGCGCGTCCGAGATGAGCGCCAGCTGCTCGCCGATGTTGGTCTCCACGCCGTCGATGACGAGCTCGCAGAGCGCGGCGCGCAGCTTGCGCAGCGCCTCCTCGCGCGTCGCGGCGAAAACGATCAGCTTGCCGATCAGCGGGTCATAGAACGGGCTGACCGTGCAGCCGGTCACGAGGTCCGTGTCGAAGCGGACGAAGGGTCCGCCGGGGACATGGAGCTGGCGCAGCGTGCCCGGCGTGCGGGCGCAGACGCGGCACTCGATCGCCGCGCCGCGGAGCGGGACATCCGCCTGCGTAAAACTCAGCGGAATGCCCGCCGCGGTGCGGATCTGCCACTTGACGAGATCGTACTGCGTCAGCATCTCCGTCACGGCGTGCTCCACCTGAAGCCGGACGTTCATCTCCATAAACCAGAGTTGCCCCGCGCCGTCGAGCAGAAATTCCAGCGTGCCCGCGCCGGTATAGCCGATGGAGGCGACCGCCTCCGCCGCGTCGCGGAAAAGCCGCTGCCGCTGCTCACCGGTGAGCGCCGGGGAGGGCGACTCCTCCAGTAGCTTCTGGTGGCGGCGCTGGACGGAGCAGTCGCGCTCGCCGAGGCAGACGACGTGTCCGGACTCGTCGGCAAGGATCTGCACCTCGATATGACGCGCGGGCGCGATGAGCTTTTCGAGATAAAGCGCGCTGTCGCCGAAGGCGGCGGCGCACTCGGCGGCGGCGAGCGGATAAAGCCGCGCGAGCTCCTCCGCGGAGTCGGCGCGGCGGATGCCGCGTCCCCCGCCACCGCTGCGCGCCTTCAGCATCACAGGGTAGCCGATGCGCCGCGCCTCCGCGAGCGCCTCGTCCGCGCCGGAGAGCGCGGCGGTGCCGGGGATGGGGCGCAGCGCGGTCGCGGCGAAGATGCGCTTCGTCTCCGCCTTGTCGCCGAGTCTCGCCATCAGGTCGGCGTCCGGTCCGATGAAGGCGACGCCGTTTTTGCGGCACTCGGCGGCGAACTCCGCGTTTTCGGACAAAAAGCCGTAACCCGGATGGATCGCCTGCGCGCCGGAGACGAGCGCCGCGCTCAGGATGCGTTCGGCGTTCAGATAGCTCTCCGCCGCGCCCGCGGGACCGATGCAGTGGGCTTCGTCGGCGAGCACGGTGTGCAGGCTGCCGCGGTCGGCTTCGGAATAGACCGCGACCGTGGCGATGCCCATCTCCTTGCAGACGCGGATGATGCGCACCGCGATCTCGCCGCGGTTCGCGATCAGGATCTTAGAAAACATCAGCTTTGTTTCTCCATGAGTGCAAAGGAGAACTCCGCCTTGACACAGAGCTTCTCCCCGACGCAGCCGCTGCCCTCCGCGAAATAGAAGGGCTTTTTCGCCCGCGTGATGCGCACGCGGGTCTCAAACTCGTCGCCGGGCAGCACGGGCGCGCGGAAGTGCACGTTATTGAGCCCGGTATAAAACGGCTGGCAGTTTTCCGGCATCTCCTCCGCCAGCAGCACGCAGACCGACTGGGCAAGGATTTCGCAGAGCACGACGCCCGGCACGATGGGGTTTCCGGGAAAATGGCCCTGCAGAAACCACGCATCCGCCGGGATGCGGAAATAGCCGTGCGCCTCCTCGCCCTCGCGCTCCACGCGGTCGAGCAGCAGCATCCCGTCCCGGTGGGGCAGGATGGTCATCAGTTCCTCGCGGTCCATCTCCACTCAGCCCTCCCGGATGCGGAACAGCGGCGTTCCGTAGTCCACGACCTGCCCGTTTTCGGCGCAGACCGCCTCGATCACGCCGTCGCGCTCGGCGGGGATCTCGTTCATCAGCTTCATCGCCTCGATGATGCAGAGCGTGTCGCCGCGCTTCACCCGGTCGCCGGGGCGCACGAAGGGCTCGGCGTTCTCCGCCGGGGCTGCGTAAAAGGTGCCCACCATGGGCGAGCGGATGCAGTCGCCGGTCTCCTCCGCCGCCGGCGCTTCCGCCGGAGCGGGCGCGGCTGCGGGCACTGCCGCGGCGCACTGGCGCTCCATACGCACCACCTCGCCCGCGGCGTTCACCTCCAGCCCGGTCAGACCGAGCTCCTGCATCAGCTTTGCATATTTGCGGATCTCAGCTTCGTTCATTGGATGTTACCTCTTAATAATGCGTTTACATTGCGATGCCGCCATCTACATGCAATACCTGCCCCGTGATGTAATCCGCCTGAAGCAGAAAAGCCACGGCGTCGGCGATCTCCTCCGGGCGCGCCATGCGGCCGAGGGGGACGCGCTGGGCAACGGTATCTGCATCGAGTCCGAGCTTTTCCGTCATGTCCGTGGCGACAAAGCCGGGGGCGACGGCGTTGCAGGTGATCCCCTTGGGCGCGAACTCGCGCGCCGCGGTCTTCGTGAGCCCGATGACGCCCGCCTTGCTCGCGGAATAGTTTGCCTGCCCCGCGTTGCCCGTCACGCCCGCGACGGAGCTGATATTCACGATCCTGCCGCCGCCCGCGCGCAGAAACACGCGGCTGCAATGGCGCAGGAAATTGAAGGTCCCCTTCAGATTGACGGCGACGACGGCGTCGAAGTCCGCCTCGCGCATCGTGGGCAGCAGCCCGTCGCGGTTGACGCCGGCGTTATTGACCAGCAGGTCCACGCCGCCGAAGTCGGCGCGCACGGCGTCCATCGTGCGCTTCACGGCATCGAAATCCGCGACGTCGCACTGATAAGCCCTCGCCGCGGCGCTGCCCAGCTCGCGGCAGCGGGCGCAGACCGCCTCCGCGCGCTCGGCGGAGCCGGCGTAGATGACCGCCACGTTCGCGCCGAGCGACGCTAACTTTTCCGCGATCGCCGCGCCGATGCCGCGGGACGCACCCGTGACAACGGCGGTTTTTCCGTTTAAGTTCATGCCCGCACCTCCGCGATCGCTTTTTCAAAGTCCGCCGTCTTCTCCACGCTGAACGCGCGGACGGCGGGGTCGGTCTTCCCGATGAGGCTGCAAAGCGTCCGCCCCGGACCGAGTTCAAGGAACGTGTCCGCTCCGGCGGCGATCATGTTGCGCACGCTGTCCTCCCAGAGCACACTCGAACACATCTGCTTTGCGAGCGTCGCCGCGACGGGACCGGTGTAAGGCTCCGCGGTCAGGTTTGCGTAGACCGGGATCGCGGGCGGCGCGAACGCGGCGGCGTCCAGCAGGGCGGAAAATTCCGCCGCGGCGTCCGCCATAAAGGGCGTGTGGAACGCGCCGGCGACCTTCAGCGGCATGGCGCGGCCGCCCTCCGCCTTCACCGCGGCGGAAAACGCCGCGAGCGAATCGCGGCTGCCCGCGACCGTCACCTGTCCGGGGCAGTTGAAATTGACGGGATAGAGCGCGTCGAACTGCGCGCAGAGCGCGCGCACTTGGTCGGCGGAAAGCTTCAGCACCGCCGCCATCCCAGCGTCGGAGCGCTCCGCCGCCTGCTGCATCAGTTCCCCGCGGCGGCAGACGAGGCGGAAGCCCGTCTCAAGGTCCATCGCCCCGGCATAAGTGAGCGCGGCGAGCTCGCCGAGGGAAAAGCCCGCTGCCATCTCCGCGCGGACGCCCGCCTCGGCGAGCGCCGCGGCTGCGGCAAGCTCCACCGCGAACATGCAAGGCTGCGTGTTCGCCGTGTTGCGCAGCGCCTCCTCCGTGGCGGAAAAGCACTGCTCCGCCGTTCCGGGGCGCAGCGCATCCGCGCGCTCGAAGACCTCCCGCGCGGCGGGAGAGCGGTCATAAAGCTCGCGCCCCATGCCGGGGTACTGCGCGCCCTGACCGGAAAAAACAAAGGCTATTTTACCCATGCCGCTGCCCCCTTCAGAAGCGTCTCCGCCTCCTCCATGACGCTGCGGACGATGTCCGCAGCGGGCTCGGTCTTCTTCACGAGCGCCGCCGCCTGCCCCGCAAGGAAGCAGCCGCGCTCGCTGTCGCCGTCTTGGACGGCGGTGCGGTAAGCGCCGACGCTAAGCTTTTCGAGCTCCTCGTCCGGCGCGCCGGAATACTCCGCCTTGGAAAAATCGCGGGCGAACTGGGTCCGCAGGCTGCGCACCGGGTGGCCCAGACGCTTGCCCGTGACCATGGTGGAGAGGTCGTTCGCCTTCAGAATTTTTTCGCGGTAAGCCGGGTGGATGGTGCATTCCTCAGCGCTCAAAAAGCGCGTTCCCATCTGCACGCCGCAGGCGCCCAGCATGAAAGCCGCCGCCGCGCCGCGCCCGTCGGCAATGCCGCCGGCGGCGATGACGGGCAGGTCCGTCGCGTCGCAGATGAGCGGGGTCAGGACCATGGTGGTCAGCTCGCCGACATGCCCGCCGCTCTCGCCGCCCTCGGCGATGAGCGCGCTCGCGCCGAGCCGCGTCATCAGCTTCGCCATCGCAACGGAGGCGACGACGGGGATCACGCGCACGCCGGAAGCGCGCCACGCCGCCATATACTTCGACGGGTTGCCCGCGCCGGTCGTCACGACGGCGACGCGCTCGTCGCAGACGAGCTGGGCGAGCTCGTCGATATATCGACTCATCAGCATAATGTTCACGCCGAAGGGCTTGTCGGTCAGGCTCTTGGCGATATGGATCTGCTCGCGCACGGCGTCCGGCTTGGCGTTGCCCGCCGCGATGATGCCGAGACCTCCCGCCTCGGACACCGCAGCGGCGAGCCGCCCGTCCGCGATCCACGCCATGCCGCCCTGAAAGACAGGGTAGCGCAGACCCAGCATTTCGGAGATCGGACTTGCGATCATGCCTGCTCCGCGTTCGACTCGATGAAGGCGACGAGCTCGCCGACGGTCTCCACCTTCTCGGTCAGCTCGACCTCGATGCCGAGCTCGTCTTCGAGATTCATCAGCATCTCAACGGTGTCGAGGGAGTCGATGCCGACGTCCTTGAACTTCGTGTCCGGGGTGATGTCGCTCACGGCGCAGTCGTTGCGCTCGGCGATCAGCTTTGCGATCGTTTCGAAAACCATTTTTATTTCCTCCGATTTCATCTTGACATTTTGCGTTATCACTGATAACGTTATCGGCGATAACTGTCGCTGATTATAGCACACCTTTGAAAATAGTCAAGAGAAAAATTGCCCGCGCGCCATTGACGCGGGGGCAAAAATGCACTAAAATATGTCTGAGGATTTTAATGAGTAGAGGGAACAAAACATTATGTCAACCGAACAGACCCAAGACAAGCGCCGCCGCAGCGGAACGCGCGAGCAGCTGCTCCGCGCCGGTCTGGACGAGCTCAACGAGTTCGGCATCCAGAATTTTTCGACACGCCGTGTCGCCCAGAAATGTGGCATTTCCTGCGCCGCGCCCTATAAGCACTTCCGTGACACCCACGAGTTCATCGCGGAGATCCTTGGCTATATCAACCGCGAATACGACGTCCAGCAGCAGGAAGTGCTCGCCCGCTGCGCCGGGATGAGCTCGCGCGAGCAGCTCGTGGTGGTCAGCCTCCACTACATCCGCTTTCTCACCGAGCACCCGGAGTTCCGCCGCGTCCTGATGCAGAATTTCGACGACTGCGACGAGCAGTACCGCTGTCTCCGCGGCCAGCTCAGCGTCCGCACCTTCAAGGTCGTCTCCCGCTACTGCCGCGAGGTCAGCATGCCCCCCGACGTCCGCAAGCGCAAGACCTTCATCGTCCGCTCCATCATCTATACCGCCGCCATGTTCTTCGATAACGGCGAGCTGGAATATAACGACGAAAATATGCAGATGATGCGAGATATGCTCGAGCGCGAGTTCGATCTGCCGTGAAAAACAGAGATCCCCGTGACGGGCAAAAGCCCGTCACGGGGATCTCTGTTTACTTTCCGCCCGCCGCGCGGTCGAGCTTTTTCAGCAGCTCCGCGATGGGCCAGATGAGCAACCCGGCGGCGGCGTTTCCAGCGGCGTGGACCGCGTCCCACGGCAGACCGGCGGCGATCCATGCGAGCGTCCCCTGCCAGCTGAGGTGGAACGCCAGCGCCTGAAACGGCGCGTAGAGCGTTCCGTAGCAGAGCCCGTGGAGCGCGCAGACCGCGGCGTAAAGCGGCACCGCCCACTTTTTCGGCAGCGAGCGCGGCAGCAGCATCGTCACGCCCCAGAGCACTGCCCAGAGGTAGAGATAAGGCACCCACCAGAGCGCAAAGCCCATGTAGAGCCCCTCCAGCAGCACAAAGAGATAGATCGGGATGAGCGCCTTCCAGCGGTAGACCACCGTGTAGGTCATCGTGAACATCCCCAGAAAATGGATGTTCGGTGCCCACTCCATCAGCTGCTTGCTGAGGAACATCAGCGTGCCGAGCATGGCGAAGACGACGATCTCGCGCGTCGTCAGCCGCGGCTTATTCGTATTGGAACGCGTAGCTTCCGCCATCTTCGAGCGGCGTCTGGTCCACGCCGGTGGAGGCATAGTCCTCGCCGATGTAGAACGCCCAGTAGTGGCCGTCGGCGTCATAGTCGGCGGTGAGCCCGTTCACGGTCTTGACATAGAGCCCGTACTGGCTCTCCTCGCCCTCGATGAGTCCCTCGGCGAGCAGCGCCGCGCCGACGGTCTCCTCCTCGCTCGTGAGCGTGAAGTAAGTGCTCTCACCCTTGTCGTCCACGACGGTAAAGGTGAAATGCTTCCCCGCGGCGGGGGCTTCGGTCTCCGCCGGGGTCTTGGTCCCGCAGGCGGCGAGGGACAGCGCGAGCACCAGCGCCAGCAGCGCCGCCGTCAAGCGGGTGATCTTTTTGTTAGCGGTTTTCATCTTTTTCTCCTTGCATTCTTGCAGATCGTTTTCGCCCGGCAGACGCCGGACGGCACTTATTATACACCCCCCGCCCCGATTTTGCAAGGGGCGCGGTCATTCTGAATTTTCCTGTTGACATTCCCGCGCGGCGTGCTATAATCGTCGCTTAGCACCCCTCCGCGCGGAGAAAATGTTTTCGCGCCCGATTGACACGGACCATTGGTTAGATTATAATAAAGATCGGAGAAATCCGACGTGGTTTTTGGTATTTCTCCCAAATTCTCCGGAAAGGTCTGTGGAAAATATGAAGCTGTCGTTCTTCCTTCCTTACGCCGTCCTCGCCGTGCTGCACCTTGTGTTCTGCGCCGGGAACAAGCAGTTCCTGCGCCACCTCACGAAAACGTTGCTCGTGCCGCTCCTGCTGCTCGGCTATGCCTGCACAGCAAAGACGGCGAGCCCCTTTGTCCTTGCCGCGCTGCTGCTCGGCTGGGCGGGAGATATTTTCCTCATCTGGCCGAGCTACCCGAAGCTCCGCACCGCCGGCATCGCCGCCTTCGGCGCGGGACATGTGCTCTACATCCTCGCGATGCTGCTGCCGCTCGCCGCGGCGCCGGAGCTGACCTGGCTCTGCATCGCCGCGCCCGTGATCGCCGCCGCGGGGCTCTATGTCTCGTCTCTCCGCGTGATGGACCGCGCGCTGCGCGTTCCCGGCGCGCTTTATTACCTGCTGCTCGCGGCGCTCTGCGCCGCTGCGGCGGTCTCGCTCGCGGCGGGGACGGAGGGCGCCCCGTGGCTCCTCGCCGGCGCGGCGGGCTTCCTCGTTTCGGACACGCTGCTCGTGCGCCAGTTTTCCACCGTCGGCGACCCCGCGCCGAAATTTGACTTCTGCGTTATGCTGACTTACATCCTCGCCCAGGGCTTCCTCGCGCTGGGCTTTGCGATGCGGTGATTTTGTTCCAAGAAAGGACCCGGATTCCCATGAATAAGCACATGAGTCTGACCGAGGGCTCCATCACAAAGGGGCTCATCCTGTTCGCTGTGCCCATATTGCTCTCCAACCTGTTCCAGCAGCTATACAACAGCGTGGACTCGATGGTCGTCGGCAACTATGTCGGCTCCGCGGCGCTCGCCGCCGTCGGCAGCACGGGCAGCCTCATCAACCTTCTGATCGGCTTTTTCCTCGGCATCGCCACCGGCACCGGCGTGCTCTACGCCATGCACTACGGCGCAGAGGACTATCCCGGTCTGAAAAAGCTCATCGACTGCGCGATGGTCCTCAGCGTGGGCGTCGGCGTTGTCATCAGTGTGCTGGGCATTGCCTTCTCGCGCCAGATGCTCATCTGGATGGACACGCCGGACGACGTTCTGGACCCCGCGAACCAGTATCTGCGCATCTATCTCGCGGGCACGATCATCACGCTGATCTACAATGTCGGCGCGGGCATGCTCCGCGCGGAGGGCGACTCGACGCGTCCGCTCATCTACCTCGTCATTGGCGGCGTCACGAACCTGATCCTCGACCTGCTGCTCGTGGCGGTGTTCGATATGGGCGTCGCGGGCGCTGCGATCGCGACGGTCGCCGCCCAGCTCGTCAGCGCGGTGCTCACTGTCATCCGCCTCACGAAGCTCGACGCGCGCTACCGCTTCCGCCCGCTGCGCATGGAGCTCAACGCCCTCACGATGTGGGACATCATCCGCATCTCCGTCCCCTGCGGACTGCAAAGCAGTATGTTCAATATCGCGAACCTGCTCGTGCAGGCAAAGATCAACTCCTTCGGCACCGCGGCGATGGCGGGTATCACCGCTTACACGAAGCTCGACGGCTTTATCTACATGCCGATGAACGCCATGGCGCTCGCGGTCTCGACCTATGTCGGTCAGAACATCGGCGCGGGCAGGTTCAGCCGCATCCGCAAGGGCATCCGCGTCGCAATCCTCTCCAGTCTCGGCGCAACGCTCGTGCTTGAAGCGGCGGTGTTTCTCTTCTCCGCCCCGCTGCTCGACCTCTTTACCGACGAGCCGGACGCCAAGACCTACGCGCTCCAGATGATGCTCTACCTCGCGCCCTGCAACTGGCTGTTCGTCCCCTCGGACGTGCTCGGCGGTGCGATCCGCGGTGCGGGACAGGCGATGAAGGTGACGATCATCTCCGCCGTCTGCATCTGCGTATTCCGCGTTATCTGGCTCATCGTCACGCTCCACTTTGACCACGACATCCGCTACGTCTTCCTCTGCTACCCCACGAGCTGGCTCTTAAGCTCCGCCGCGATGGGCATCTTCTATTTCAAGAGCGCCGTCATCCGGAAAACGCTCCAGTCGCAGGATACCCCGGCGATCGCCGAGTGAGGGGCGGACCGCGCATTGTCAACAGGTATGAAAAAACCACCGCCG
>CAVJGI010000041.1:0-18322 GCA_963649145.1 Ruminococcus bicirculans (ex Wegman et al. 2014)
CGGCGGCCTTTTTGTGCTGCACTTTTTCTCTACCTTCTGCCTGTAAATTTTTCTTCTATCAAGTCCACTTTGGGGCTTGACTTTTTATTTGCAGGCTTAAAAATAAGCTTATTCCATAAAAACATTTTATCATAAAACTTTTCGATTGCAATAGCTTTTATAAATTATTTCCATTATTTCAAAAGCCTGTTATAATGAGGATGTGTGAAAAAATAAACCGATCCTCAGCGGCGGAAGTATGGCTTTCAATCGGGAAAAGCAGGAGGATGAGAACGTGGAGAGACCGCTGACCACGGGAAAACAGATGATAAAAGGCACCAGTCTCACGGGCGTCGGGGATTCGGGAAATCCCAGCCGCGTGGAGGTGCGGGACGGACGCATTCTTCGCATCCGTCCTTTTGATTACACGGAAAACCACGCGCGCGACATCGCGAAGAACAAATGGACCATCTCCGCCCGCGGCAGGATGCTCCAGCCGCCTGAGCGCGCGCCCATTTCGCCCTTCGGACTGACCTATAAAACGCGCGTTTACTCCAAAAACCGCGTCGCCTATCCCCTCAAGCGCGTGGACTGGGACCCGAAGGGCGAGCGCAACACCCAGAACCGCGGCGTTTCCAAATACGTCCGCATCAGTTGGGACGAGGCGGCGCAGATCGCCGCCGACGAGCTGCTGCGCATGCGCGATACCTACGGGATGAGCGCCGTGCTCGTCGAGTCCGACGGCCATGGCGAGGGCAAGCATGTCGCCTATAAGGGCTGCCCGAACCGCCTTGTCGGGCTCGTCGGACCCTACACGGTGCAGGTGCGCAACATGGACTCGTGGGAGGGCTGGCACCTCGGCGCGCGCCATGTCTGGGGCTGCGAGCCGCTCGGCGAGATGAACCCCAGCGCGAACCTCTATCCGGATATCTGCGAAAACGCCGACACCGTGCTCTACTGGGGCTGCGACAGCGAGGTGACGCCGCTCGGCATCACGAGCTTCCTGCCCAGCAATCTGAGCTTTTTCTTCAGCTCCATCGGCATCAAAAGCGTTTTCATCGACCCGGCGTTCAATTACGCCGCGGCGGTCCACGCGGACAAGTGGATCCCCATCCTGCCGAACACGGACGCGGCGTTCCAGCTCGCCATCGCGTGGGTCTGGCTGACGGAGGGGACCTATGATAAGGAATATATCGCGAAGCACGCCTATGGCTTCGACAAATTCGCCGACTATGTGATGGGGCGCGAGGACGGCGTTGAAAAAACGCCGGCTTGGGCGAGCGAAAAATGCGGCGTCGCCGAGTGGACGATCAAGGCGTTTGCCCGCCAGTGGGCGCGCGAGCGCACCAGCATCCTCCACGGCAACGGCGGCGGCTATATCCGCGGACCGTATTCGAGCGAACCGGCGCGATTGGAGGTCATGCTGCTCGGCATGCAGGGTCTTGGCGGACCGGGCGTCCATCAGGCGAAGATGCTGGAGTGGGACGTCTGCACCGCGGAGGACTGGGCGATCCCTTACCAGCCGGAAAAAATGTACCGCGTGCCCCAGATCGGCAGCAGCGACAATATGCCCGCGCTGCCGGAGGACCTCGCGCTCGACCCGGAGGTCAACGTCGGCAGAGGCAAGGTCTCGCCGGAGGTCGCGCGCCGCGCGCCGGACTTCGCGAAGCTGACGGGCGGACACGCGCCGGTGGCGCAGTGCGTGCCGCGCTGCCTCGTCCAGCGCGCAATGCTGGAGGACCATCTGGAATGGTACGGCTGCGCATGGGCACCCGTGCGGCAGGTGCCGGACCCGGCGCTGCCGACGCCGCACTACCGCTCCAGCGCGGAGAGCCAGTTCCGGAAATTCGAGTTCCCGCGCCCCGGCTGCTCGCGCATCCACATGGTCTGGAGCGACACGCCCTGCAACGTCACCTGCTGGAACGCGGGCAACAAATTCATCGAGGGCTACCGCAGCCCGGAGATCGAGACCATCATCGCCCAGCATCCGTGGATGGAAAACGAGTGCTGCTTCGCCGACCTCATCCTGCCCGTCGCGACGAAATTCGAGCTCGACGACCTCGGAAACGACCATTCCAGCGGCACTTATATGAGCGTTTATTACGAGGAAAAATGCGTCGAGCCCATCGGCGAGAGCAAGGACGATTTCTGGTGCTGCGCCGAGGTCGCGAAGAAGCTGGGTCCGGACTATTACGAAAAGTTCACAGGAAACTACACGGCGGAGGACCTCGTGAAAATGCTCTACGACGCCTCCGGCATCGAAGAGCTTATGACTTGGGAGGAGCTGCGCCAGAAGCAGATGGTCATCGTCCCGCGCAAGAGCGAGGAGGCGATCCGCGCCGTCCCGCCGGGGCTGCGCGTATTCCACGATGACCCGAACGCCTATCGGCTGACGACGCCGACGGGCCTGCTGGAATACAGCTCCACGAATATGGAGAAATATCTGCCCGACGACCCGGAGCGCCCGCCCGTGGCGCACTGGATCGAAAAGGGCGTGTCCCACGACGAGCGGCTCGGCGGCGAGCGCGCGGCGCGCTATCCGCTGCTCATCGTCTCGAACCACGGCCGCTGGCGCATGCACGCCCAGTGCGACGATATGGTTTGGAGCCGCGAGGTGGAGACCATGAAGATCCGCGGCTGGGACGGCTACGCCTATGAGCCCTGCTGGCTGAACCCCCGCGAGGCGGCAAAGCGCGGGATCGAAACGGGCGACATCGTGAAGGTCTATAACGACCGCGGCGTCGTGCTCTGCGGCGCTTATGTCACGGAGCGTATCGCCGACCGCGCCTGCTACGTGGACCACGGCGCGCGCATCGACCCGATTATCCCCGGCTGGCTCGACCGCGGCGGCGCGATCAACACGATCAGCCCGCTTGCAAACACCTCCGCGAACGCCACCGGTATGGCGACGAGCGGCTATCTCGTCGAGGTGGAAAAGGTGACGCGGGAGGAAATGGACGGCTGGCGGCGGGACTATCCGGAGGCGTTCGCCCGCAAAAGCGACATAGCCTGCGGCGTGTGTCTCGAAGGCTGGCTCGCGGAAGGAGAAACAGATAAATGGCAACTGCATTTTTGATAGACCTGTCCCTCTGCAACGGCTGCTATAACTGCCAGCTCGCCTGCAAGGACGAACACGTGGGCAACAACTGGAGCCCCATCGCAAAGCCCCAGCCGGAGATCGGTCAGTTCTGGCTCCACGTGGACCAGAAGACCTGCGGCACGCTGCCGAAGCTGCGCGTCAATTACACGCCGCGGCTCTGCAACCACTGCGAAAACGCCGCCTGCATCGAAGCGTGCTATTTCGGCGCCATTTACCGGCGCGATGACGGGCTCGTGATCATCGACCCGGAAAAGTGCCGCGGCTGCGGCGTCTGCGCGGGGAAGTGTCCTTACGGTGCGATTTACTTCAACCATGAGCTGCGCGTTGCCCAGAAATGCACCGGCTGCGCCCACCTGCTGGACGCCGGGGCAAAGCTGCCCCGCTGCGCGGAGGCATGCCCCACCGGAGCGCTGCGCTTCGGCGAGGAGAGCGAGCTCGCGGACGATATTCTCGGCGCGGAGACCGACCGCCCGGAGACCGGCTGCCGCCCGCGGGTGTTTTACCGCAACCGCCCCGGTCAGTTCATCGCGGGGCTCTGCTACGACCCGGTCGAAAAGGAGGTCGTCATCGGCGCGCACTGCCGCCTCGTGAGCGGCGGCAAGGTCTGGAAAACGGAGACGGACGCTTACGGAGACTTCTGGTTCCGCGATCTGCCCGTCGGACGCTTCCAGCTCTATATCGAAGCGCCGGGCTATCAGCGGAAAATATTTGACGACCTCCGCACCGCGGAGTGTCTGAACCTCGGCGACATCCCGCTGGAGCGGGAGGCATGAAGCGCGCCCATCTCCGCGCCGCCGTGGAGCTCGCCGCGCCGCATACATGGCCCGCGGCGGTGACGCCCGTGCTGCTCGGAACGCTCTGGGCGCTTCTCACGGGCGCGGCGCTGCGGCCTTACGTCGCGCTCGCCGTGCTCGCCGCGGCGGTGCTGCTCCAGTCGGCGGTCAATACGCTGAACGACTACGCCGACTTCGTATCCGGGCTCGACACGGCGCAAAGCTGCGCGGACGAGACGGACGCGGCGCTCGTTTACCGCGGCGTTCCGCCGCGCTTCGCCCTTGCGCTGGGCGCTGTCTTTCTGCTCGCCGCCGCCGCGCTCGGTGCGCTGCTCGTTTGGCAGTGCGGCGCGGGGCTGCTCGTTTTCGCGGGTGCGGGGCTCGCCGCGATCTTGCTTTATGTGCTGCCCGGCGTCTCGCTCGCGGCGCTGCCGCTGGGGGAGGCGCTTTCGGGGATCGCGATGGGCTGCGTGCTCACCCTCGCCGCGGCAGCGGCGCAGGGTGCGGCGCTCGGTCCCGCCGCGCTGCTCTGGTGCGCGCCGGCGGTGCTGACCGTGGGGAGCATCATGCTCACGAACAACGGATGCGACATTGAAAAAGACCGGGACGCGGGGCGAAAAACGCTCCCCGTGCTCCTCGGACGGAAAAAAACCATGCAGTTACTGCGCATTACCGAGCTGTCAGCAGCCGCGCTCGCCGCGGCGAATGCGGCAATTTTTTGCACCTTTTGGCAGGGGATCGCCGTCATTTTAGCGGCTGGAACGGCGCTCAGCGCCCCGATCCGGACCCTGCTCGCCGCGGGACCGGAGTCGGCGTCGCGAAGCGCGCGGATGCTCGGCGCGGTGAAGGCGCACAGCTGGATCACCGGCTGCCAAGCCGCGGCCGCGGCGCTGGCGCTGATTATAAAATAAGCGAAAAACGTACCTTTTGGAAGAAGGAACAAACATAAAAAAGGGGGCAATCTGATATGCCGATCGCAAAACCGCTGCGGGAGGTGTTTGACAAGGTGTTTTTCGTCGGGACGATGTTCGCCATCGACCCGCTGATCAACACGCTTGCCGCCGCCGTGCCCGGCTTTGCAAAGGAGCTGGAGGGCGTGGACACCACCGTGCAGCTGAAGCTGCGCGACGATACCCGCGGTCGCTTTCTCACGATCCGGAACGGCCGCGTGAGCGGCAGAAACGGCGTCCATCCGGGCGCTGAGGTGGAGATGATCTTCGAGACCCTCGCCGTGGCGCGCCGCGTCATGATGGGCGAGATGCTCGGCAAGACGAAGGACTTCGTCGACGCGGCGAAAAACACCGCGCTCATCTTAAACGGTCCCGACGCGAAGGCGATGTGGTTTTCCTCGCTGCTGCTGAAGGTCTTCTCCTTCGACATTCTCTATCTCGGCAATTACGGCACGGAGATGCCGAACGGCGAGAAGCGCTACGTCACCGGCACGAACGGCGGGCCCGTGTTCGTCTACGTCAAGGACGGAAAGATCGTCCGCACGACGCCGATCGAGCTCTCCGCCGAGGACGCCGAGGGCTGGACGATCGAGGCGCACGGGAAAAAGTTTACGCCGCCGCGCCGCATGACCGTCGCACCTTACGGCATCGCGTGGAAGTCGCTCGTCTATTCCGAGGACCGCCTGCTCTATCCCATGAAGCGCGTGGACTGGGACCCGGACGGCGAGCGCCATCCGGAAAACCGCGGCAAGAGCGGCTACGAGCGCATCTCGTGGGACGAGGCGGCGGAGATCGTCGCGAAGGAGATCGTCCGCGTGCGCCAGACTTACGGTCCCGGCGCGGTGCTCTGGTCGCGCAGCTCCCACCATAACTGGGGCTCCGTCGGCTACTTTACCAGCGCGGCGAGCCGTTTTTTCAACTGCATCGGCGCGTCGAGCACGCTCATGAACCCTGACAGCTGGGAGGGCTGGGCGTGGGGCGGCGTCCACCACTTCGGCAACTCCGCCCGCCGCGGCGGTATGGAGCCTTACAACACCGTGGAGGACTGCCTGAAGAACGCGGAGATGATCGTGTTCTGGTCCTCCGACCCGGAGACGACCGCCGGCGTTTACGGCGCGCAGGAGGGAACGGTCCGGCGCGAGTGGTTCAAGCGCCTCGGCATCCCCGTCGTCCACATCGACCCCTACTGCAACTCCACCGCCGCCTTCATGGGCGGGCGCTGGATCGCCCCGCGGCCCGCGACGGACGCGGCGATGGCGCTCGCCATCGCGAACGTCTGGCTCAAGGCGGGGACCTATGACAAAAAATTCGTCGCCGACCGCACGCTCGGTCTGGAGACGTGGAGCCAATATATCCTCGGCGAGACGGACGGCGTTGACAAAACACCGGAGTGGCAGGAGCCCATCACGGGCGTCGCCGCGCGGACGGTCCGCGCCCTCGCGGAGGAGTGGGCAAAGCGGAAAACTTACCTCTCCTGCGGCGGAATCCCCGGCTTCGGCGGCGCCTGCCGCACCGCTTACGGCACGGAGTGGGCGCGCGCCATGGCGTGCCTGAACGCTTTGCAGGGCTTCGGCAAGCCGGGCGTCAACTTCGGCGGTCTGCAATACGGAACGCCGCTCGACACACGCTCTTACTTCCCCGGTTACGCCTCCGGCGGCTTCTCCGGCGACTATCTCGGCTCCGGCGCGGGCGTTACGCTCTATAACCGCATGCCCCAGTCGCCCTCCGTCAACTCCGAATACCAGAAGGTGCCGCGCCTGCGGCTCCCGGAGGCGATCATCACGGGACATGCCGAGGCTTACGCTTATGATAACTACTGCGTCCACGGCCAGTTCCGCAAGGTGACTTACCCCGCGCCGGGCCACGAGCCGGTGCGCATGTATTACCGCTATGGCGGCTCCTATCTCGGCACCCAGCCGGAGAGCAACCGCTTTGTCGACATGTACCAGAGCGCGAATCTGGAGTGCGTCGTGAGTCAGGGCGTCTGGATGGAGGGCGAAACGCGCTTTGCCGACATTATCCTGCCCGCCTGCACCAACTTTGAGCGCTGGGACATCGGCGAGGCGGGGCACTGCGGCGGCTATATCGACAAGTCGTTTTTGCAGAACAACTTCCGCATCGTCCACATGCAGCATAAGTGCATCGAGCCGCTGGGGGAGAGCAAGTCCGACTTCGACATTTTCCAGATGATCGCGAACAAGCTCGGACTCTGGCAGGTCTACAGCGAGGGAAACAACGAGTTCGACTGGGTCCACCGCCTCTTCGATTGCAGCGATCTGCCGAAGGCGGTCGGCTGGCGCAGCTTTATGAAAAAGGGCTATTACGTCGTGCCGCCGCTGCCGGAAAACCGGCGCGACCCCGTGGCGTACAACTGGTTTTATGAGTCGCGCAAGCGCGACGTTCCGGAGCTCTCGCCGCTGCCGTCGGAGTATTACGGGCGTTACGCCGAGGGGCTCCAGACACCGTCGGGAAAATTCGAGTTCGAGGCGCAGACGCTCAAGCGCTTCGACCCGAACGATCCGGACCGCCTGCCCATCTGCACCTATCACGAATCGTGGGAGGGCGCGAAGAGCCCGCTGCACGAAAAATATCCGCTCCAGATGATCTCGCCCCACTCCAAGTACAGCTTCCACACGATGGGCGACAGCAAGGATTCCGCCATCAACGACATCGCGGAGCACCGCATCCTGATCGACGGCTACCGCTACTGGGTCATCCGGATGAACCCGGCGGACGCGGCGGCGCGCGGTCTGCATCGCGGCGAGCTCGTCGAAGTCTTCAACGACCGCGGCAGCGTTCTCTGCGGGCTGGACACCACGGAGCGCCTGCCCCGCGGCGTTGTCCACAGCTTTGAATCCTGCGCGGACTTCCGCTGCCTCGCCGAGCCGGGGCGCAGCGCGGAGGTCAACGGCTGCGTCAACACGCTGACGAGCTCGCGCAACATCGTCGCGAAGGCGCACGGACTGTCCGTCAACTCCTGTCTGGTGGATGTCCGCAAATGGGAAGGAGGAGAAAACCCGTGGAAAAAGTGCATCTGATCTTTGACCCGGAAAAATGCGTCGGCTGCTATAACTGCCTCCTCGCCTGTCAGGACGAGCACTGCGGCAACGACTGGCTGCCCTATACCCGCGCCCAGCAGCTCCACGGCGCGCCGTGGGTCCGCACCACGCGCCATGAGCGCGGCGCGGTGCCCTATACCGAGGTGGCGTTCCGGACCGAAATGTGCCGCCACTGCGAAAATGCCGCCTGCGAAAAGGCGTTTCCGGACGCCGTAGTGCGCCGGGATGACGGCGTGGTGCTGCTCGACCCGGAAAAGGCGAAGGGCAACCGCGAGATTGTGGACGCCTGTCCCTACGGTGCCATCGTCTGGAACGAGGAGCTGGACACCGCGCAGAAATGCACGATGTGCGCCCACCTGCTCGATCAGGGCTGGAAGGAGCCCCGCTGCGTGCAGGCGTGCCCGCTCCGCGCGCTGAGCTTCGTGCGCTGCTCGGACGAGGAGTTCGCCCGGATGACAGAGCGGCAGGGCTTGAAGCCTCTGAACACCGCGCCCGCGGCGAAGCCGCGCCTTGTCTGCCGCAACGCTTGGAAATTGGAGAGCGTGTTCGTCGCCGTCGCCGCCGCGGAGCATCTCCCGGACGGCACGGAGCGCGCCGTGGAGGGCGCGGACGCCGTGCTGACGCTGAACGGCGAGGAGATCCTGAGCGGCGAGACCGACTTTTTCGGCGAGTGCAAGCTCGACCGTCTGCCAAAAAACGCCGGGGAGCTCCGGCTCAAAGTGAAAAAAAGCGGCTACCGCGGCGTGTCGGTCCCCGTCACGGTCGGGGACGGCTGCTGCGATGCCGGGGTGATCTATCTTGAACGAGATCTTTAAGCGCTGGCGCGGCGAGCTGCTGCCGTGGCCCGGCGCGGCGCTCGAAAAAGTGCGCGCGGCGGCTCCGGCGGCGCTGGGGGACGCGGCACAGTGCTTCTGGCTCTTCCGCGCGCTCCACGGCGTCGAGAGCCCGGACGCGGCGCTGCTCGGCGACTACTGCTTCGGCCGCTTCTCCGCCCACCTCGCCGCACTGGACTCCGTTCCGTGGAACGACGCCTTTGCCGCGTATCTCGCCGCGGACGCGCTGGAGCGGCGCGGGCTGGAGGATTACCTCGCCTTTCTGCGGGAGGGCGCGGCATGAAGCTCCGGACGATCCTTTCCGCGCCGCCGGGCGCGCCCTTCGCCGGGGAACTGCTCGCCGCCGCGGACGAGATGGAGCGTGCGCTCCTCGGCCAGTGCGCCGGTGCGGGACCTTACCGCGCGGCGCTGGAGGACCTGACACGCGCGGGCGGCAAGCGTCTGCGCCCCATGCTCGCGTGGGTGTGCTGGCACGCAGCGGGCGGAAAAATGCCGATCGTGCCGCTGATGTGCATGCTCGAAACGATGCACACCGCCTCGCTCATCCACGACGATTTCGTGGACGGCGCGCTGCTGCGCCGCGGCGTGGCGACCGTGAACGCCCGCTTCGGCGGCGTCGCCGCGATGCAGAGCGGGGATTATCTCCTCGCCCGCGCGATGGAGCGGCTCGTCACTTACCGCGGCACCGGCATCAACGAGGCGCTCTCCGCCGTGGCGCAGGAGATGTGCCTCGGCGAGATTGACCAGCGCGCGGACCTGTTTTGTCCCGAAAACGTGGACCTCCCGCGCTATTTCGAGCGCATCCGGCGCAAGACCGGGCTGCTGATGGCGGAGAGCTGCCGCGCCGGGGCGGTCGTCGGCGGTGCGGACGGGCAGACCGCGGAGGCGCTGCGCGCTTACGGCGAGCAGCTCGGCCTCGCGTTCCAGCTCCGGGACGATCTGCTCGATTTCGACCCCGCCGGGGACGGCAAAGCCCCGCTCGCCGACCTGCGCAGCGGCGTGATCAGCATGCCGCTGCTGCTTTTGCCGGACGAGGCGCGAAGGCTGCTGAAAAAACGCGAAAAAACTCCCGGCGAGCTCGCTTTTCTCGCCGGAGAAGCACGCCGGAGCGGTGCGCTCCGGAAAACGGCGGAGGCGCTGAAGCAAAGCTGCGCCGCGGCAGAAGCGGCGCTGGGCGCGCTGCCGCCCTGCGCGGAGATCGGCACGCTCCGGACCCTTGCGCAAACATTATCGGAGGTGAAGAACCTATGTCTGAACTGATCCCGGACCGCGGCGCGGCGCTTGCCAAGGCGATCGCTGCCGCGGCGGGCGTGACGCCCTCGGACTGCTACCAGTGCGGAAAATGCACCGCCGGCTGCCCGATGGCGCACGCGATGGACCTGACCCCGCGCCGGATCGTCCGCTGCATCCAGCTCGGCGAGACGGATAAAATTCTCGACTCCGAGGCGATCTGGCTCTGCGCGTCCTGCCACGTCTGCGCCGAGCGCTGCCCGAACGACGTGGACCTGCCCGCGCTCATCGAGCAGTGCCGCTACGCCGCGCGCCGCCTTGGGCGCTGTGCAAAGCGCGAATCGGAGGTGTTCCACGGCGCGTTTCTGGAAAATGTCAGGACCTTTGGACGCTCGCAGGAGGCGATCTTGGAGGGCGTTTACAATGCCGGAACCGGCAATCTGATGCAGGACATAGCGCACGCGCCGCACATGCTGCGCCACGGGCTCGTGAGCCCGGCGCTGAACACCGTCGCGGACCGCGCCGCCGTGCGCCGGCTCGTGGAAAAAGCCGCGGAGGAGGATGAAAAGCAGTGAAAAAATACGCCTATTTTCCCGGCTGCTCCATGGATTCCACGGGCACGACTTACCGGCTCAGCATCGAATATATCTGCCGGAAGATCGGGCTGGAGCTGCTGGAGATCCCGGACTGGAACTGCTGCGGCGCAACGACGGGCCACACCCGCGGCAAATGGCTTTCTCTCGCGCTCCCGGCGCGGAGCCTCGCCATCGCGGAGCGGCACTATCCGGGGCTCGATATCTGCGTGCCCTGCGCCTCGTGCTATTCCCGGCTCAAAACGACCACCGCCGCGCTGCGCTCCGGCGCGGAGACGCGCGAAAAGCTCGCGGAGCTCGTCGGCAGCCCCGTCGAGGGCAGGGCGGAAATATTGACCATCATGCAGGTGCTCTCTGACCCGGAGGTGCTCACCGCCCTCCGCGCCGCGGTCGTCCGCCCGCTGACGGGGCTGCGCGTCGCCTGCTACTACGGCTGTCTGACCTCCCGCCCGCGGGAGATCACCGGCGCGTCGGAGACCGAGCGCCCGCAGTCCATCGATGCGCTCACCGCCCTCTGCGGCGCGGCGTGCGTGGACTGGGACTACAAGACCGAGTGCTGCGGCGCGAGCCATCAGGTCGACGCGCCGACGGCGGCGCGCCCGCTCGTGCAGCGCATCCTGCAAAACGCCCGCGCGAACGGCGCGCAGGCGATCGTGACGGCGTGCCCGCTCTGCAACTTAAACCTCGACATGCGCGAGGAGGAGATCAACCGCGCCGCGAAGACGGCGTTTGACCTGCCCGTTTATCAGTTCACGGAGCTGCTCGCCGTCGCCATGGGCGCGGGCGCGAAGGACATCGGGCTGCAAAAGCATTTTTACCCGGCGTTTGACCGGCTGAACGAAACTCTGAGAAAGGCGGCGCGGAACGGATGAGCTCGATCGGTGTTTTTATCTGCCACTGCGGTACGAATATCGCCGGCGCGCTGGATGTCGAGCGCGTCGCCGCCGCCGCGGGGGAGCTGCCCGGCGTGCGCTACGCCGCGACGTATAAATACATGTGCTCCGATCAGGGGCAGCAGATGATCCGCGACACGATCGCCGCGCAGGGGCTCGACCGCGTCGTGATCGCGTCCTGCTCCCCGCGTATGCACGAGGCGACCTTCCGCAAAATGCTGAAGGACACCGCCGTGAACCCCTATATGCTGGAGATCGCGAACATCCGCGAGCAGTGCGCGTGGGTCCACACGGACCGCGACGCGGCGACGGAGAAGGCGATCGACCTCGTCCGCATGGCGGTCGCGAAGGTGGGGAAGGATAAGCCCCTGCAGCCGTCTTACTCGCCCGTGACGCGCCGCGCGCTCGTCATCGGCGCGGGCATCGCCGGCATCCAGACCGCGCTCGACATCGCGGACGCGGGGCACGAGGTGACGCTCATTGAGCGCGAGAGCAGCATCGGCGGGCACATGGTCATGCTCGACAAGACCTTCCCGACGCTCGACTGCTCCGCATGCATCTCCACGCCGAAGATGAGCGAGGTCGCCGCCCATCCGCGCATCACGCTCCGCACCGGCGCGGAGGTGGTCTCCGTCGGCGGCTACGTCGGCAATTTTTCCGTGACCATCCGGGAAAAGCCGAAGTATGTGAACCACGATCTCTGTACCGGCTGCGGCCTCTGCGAGACGAAATGCCCGGCGCGGACCGTCAGCGCATTTGATCAGGGACTGAGCCGCCGCCCGGCGATCTTCCGCCCGTTTCCGCAGGCGGTCCCGGCGAAGCCGGTCATCGACCCCGCCGCCTGCCGAAAGCTCTGTGGAACGGCAAAATGCGGCGTGTGTCAGGCGCTCTGCCCGCTGAAGGCGATCAACTTCGAGGACACGGCGCGCGAGACGGAGGAAACTTACGGCGCGATCGTCGTCGCGACGGGCTACGAGGTCGTCGACTGGGCGCCGCTCTACCCCGAATACGGCGGGGGACGGCTGCCGGACGTCATCAGCGGGCTGCAATTCGAGCGCCTCGTGAACGCCTCCGGTCCGACCGAGGGCAAGATCCGCCGCCCGTCGGACGGCGCGGAGCCGAAGGACGTCGTCATCGTCAAGTGCGTCGGCTCGCGCGACAAGAAGAAGGGTAGGGCTTACTGCTCCCGCGCCTGCTGCATGGTCGGCGCGAAGCACGCGCACCAGATCTTGGAAAAGATCCCCAGCTCGACCGTTACGATCTTTTATATGGACGTCCGCACCCCCGGCAAGGGCTACGAGGAGTTTTATGACCGCGCGCGGGGCGACGGTGCGCGCTATGTGCGCGGCCGCGTGGCGAAAATTTATCTCGAAGACGGAAAGATAGTCTGCCGCGGGGAGGACTCCCTGCTCGGCGAGCCCGTGACCGTGAAGGCGGATATGGTCGTGCTGGAAACGGCGATGACCCCCGCCCCCGGCGTCCGCGCGCTCTGCACCGCGCTAGGCATCGCCGCGGACGATTACGGCTGGGTGCAGGAGGCGCACCCGAAGCTCCGCCCCGTCGAGACCCAGACGGCGGGCATTTACCTCGCCGGGACCTGTCAGGGCCCCAAGGACATCCCCGACACGGTGGCGCAGGCGAGCGCCGCCGCGGCAAAGGTCTGTATTCTGTTCAGCAAGACCGAGCTGGAGGCTTCGCCGATGATCTCCGCCGTGGACGAGAGCAAGTGCTGCGGCTGCGAGATGTGCGCGCGGTGCTGCCCTTACCGCGCCATTACGATGAAGGAGATCGAGTCCCGCGAGCCGGCAGGACGCGTGAAGCGCAGCGTCGCCGCGGTCAACGCCGGGCTCTGCCAAGGCTGCGGCGCCTGCGCCGCGGCGTGCCGCACCGGGGCGATCGACCTGCGCGGCTTTACGAATGCACAGATCCTGAAGGAGGTGGACGCGCTGTGCCTGTGACGGAGGAAAAAGAGTGGACGCCCAAAATTCTGGCGTTCTGCTGCAACTGGTGTACCTATACCGGCGCGGACCTTGCGGGCTTGAACCGCATGAAATACCCCGCCGACGTCCGCATCCTGCGCGTGCCCTGTTCGAGCCGCGTGAACCCGCAGTTCATCCTGCGCGCGTTCCAGCGCGGCTGCGACGGCGTGCTCGTCTGCGGCTGTCACCCCGGCGACTGCCACTATACGAGCGGCAACTATTTCACCCGGCGGCGCTTCCAGCTGATGAAGCGGCTGCTGGAATATAACGGCGTGGAGCCCGGACGCTTCACGGCGCGTTGGATCTCCGGCTCCGAGGCGGTGAAGTTCCGCGACACGGTCATCGACGCCGTGAACGCCATCTGCGAGTTGGGTCCCAACCGCGCCTTTGCCGAGAAGGGGGTGACGGACGATGACTGAGCTCGAAGTCCAGACCGCGCTGCGGTCCCGCGTCCGCGCGCTGCTCGAAGGCGGCGAGATCGGCTATTTTATCGGCTGGGAGAACACCCGGCGCGAGGGCGTTGCCCGCGCGGCGTTCATCACCGCGCCGGAGGAGGCGGAAAAGCTCGTCTGGGACCGCCGCTGCGTCAGCTCCACGGCGAAGTATCTGCTCGCCGACCGCTGGCCCAAGCAGCGCATCGGCGTCGCCGTCCGCGGCTGCGACAGCCGCGCCGTGAACCGCCTGCTCGCCGACAAGCAGCTGAGGCGGGAGGACGTTTACCTCATCGGTCTGCCCTGCGCGGGCAAGGATAACCCCGCCTGCGCCCGCTGCACGCATAAAAACCCGCTCGTCTATGACGAGCTGATCGGCGATACCGTCCCCGAAAACCCGGACGCGGACCGCTTCGGGCGCATCGCGGAGATGGAGGCGATGCCGCTTGCGGAGCGGCGGCGGTTCTGGGAGGCGGCGTTTTCCAAGTGCATCCGCTGCTACGCCTGCCGCAACGTCTGCCCCTGCTGCAATTGCCGCGAGTGCTACGCGGACCAGTACCGCACGGGCTGGCAGGGCAAGCAGATGAACACCGCGGAAAACCGCGTTTACGGTCTGACCCGCGCTTACCACGTCGGCGACCGCTGCATCGAGTGCGGCGAGTGCGAGCGCGTCTGTCCGGTGAACTTGCCCATCATGCTCCAGACCGGGAAGCTATTGCGCGACATAAACGCGCTTTTCGGTCCGACGGAAAACGGACTCTCCGCGGACGAAACGCCGGCGCTCGGCAAGTATGAGCTCGGCGACATGGACGACTTTATGTGAGGGGAGGCAGCGCGATGAAAAACCTGAAAAAAAGCGGGCTTTCCGCCCTGCTGACCCTCCTTGCCGCGGACCGCGAGGTCTTTGCGCCCGCGACGGTCGACGGCATCAAGCGCTTCCGCCGCTGGGACGGCTTCGCCCCGGAGCTCGGCGGTGAAAACTCGCTTTTCCCGCCGAAGGACATCCTCTTTCCCAAGACGGAGAAAATGTACAGCTATCGCCTCGGCGAAAACGCGGAGATCGACGATATCGAGTGCGCGCCGCGGCGCTGCATCTTCGGGCTGCGCCCCTGCGACGTACACAGCATCGACTGCATGGACGCGGTGTTTTTCCAAAAGGGCTATGTGGACAGCTATTACGCCGCGCGGCGTGAAAACTGCCTGCTCGTGGCGCTCGCCTGTCCCGGCGCGGGGGAGAACTGCTTCTGCGAGGCGATGGGTCTCGACCCAAACCGCGCGCCGACGGCGGACATCCTGCTGACGGACGCCGGAGAGAGCTACGCCGTCGCCGCAAACACGGACGCGGGACGCGCCGAGCTTGACCGCTGGGAGCCACTGCTCGCGGACGGACCCGATGCTGTGGGGGAGACGCATTGCCGCCTCGCGCCCCCGATGGACGAGGCGCTGCCGGAGCGTCTCCGCGCGCTTTTCGGCGACGAGGCGCTCTGGACGGCGGCGTCCCGCGCCTGTCTCGGCTGCGGCACCTGCTCCTTCGTCTGCCCGACCTGCTACTGCTTCGACATCAACTTTGCGGCGAAGCCCGACGGCGAGGGCACGGCGTTCCGCTGCTGGGACTCGTGCATGTTCAGCGACTATAACCAGAACGCCGGGGGCTACAAAGCGCGCCCGACCAAGCGCGAGCGGCTGCGCAACCGCTATCTGCATAAGCTCGTCTATTTCCGCGAGCGCTACGGGATGACGCTCTGCGCCGGCTGCGGCAGGTGCATCGAAAAATGCCCCGGACATCTGGACATCACGGAATTTATCAGCCGCGCGGCGGAGGTGACAAGATGATCCCTGTCGACCATTCCTGCTCCTGCGAGAAATTTAACCCGCTGCTCCCGCGCCTTTGCGTCGTGACGAAGATCACGCAGGAGACGCCGGACGTCAAGACCTTCCGCGTCCAGACGCCGGAGGGGGAACGCCCCTTCCTGCCCCTGCCGGGTCAGCTCGGCATGTTCTCCGTCCCCGGCGTGGGCGAGGCGATGTTTTCCATCACCGCCTTCGGCGACGACTACATCGAGTCCGCCATCAAGGACGTCGGCGAGCTGACGGACGCGCTGCACGAGCTGCGCGTCGGCGACGAGATCGGGCTGCGCGGGCCTTACGGCAACGGTTTCCCCGCCGAGGCGCTGCGCGGCAGCGACATTCTGTTCGTCGCCGGCGGCATCGGGCTCGCGCCCGTGCGTGCGCTCATCCGCTGGTGCGTGCTCCATCGGGAGGACTACGGCCGCTTCGACATCGTTGTCGGCGCGCGGACAAAAGCCGACCTCGCGTTCCAAGGCGAGCTTTTCGGGACGTGGCGCGCGATGGAGAACACCTTCGTCCACTGCACCGTCGACCGCGGCACGCCGGACTGGGACGGTCCCGTCGGCTTCGTGCCGGACTATGTGGAGTCCCTCGCGCTGCCGCCGGAGGGACGCAAGGTCGTTATGTGCGGCCCGTCCATCATGATCCGGCTCACGACAGAGCGCCTTGCCGCGATGGGCTATGCCCGCGGGGATATCATCACCTCGATGGAAACGCGCATGAAATGCGGCATCGGCAAGTGCGGCCGCTGCAATATCGGCAGCAAATTCGTCTGTCTGGACGGTCCGGTCTTCACGCTGACGGAGCTCGACGAGCTGCCGCAGGACTAAAACGGAAAAGGAGATTATCGCCATGAGAAAAATGTATTTTGCCATGATCCCGAAGCGCAGCGCGCTGGAGACGCTGCTCATCGCCGCCGGCGTCGGCGCAGGGCTCATTTACGGCTCGAAGAAGCTGCTCGGCGAGGAGAAGTTCAACGAGTATAAGGCGCAGCTCAAAAATAAGCTCTACGCCGCCGGTGCGAAGGAGTTCGACCCCGCCGAGGAGACCGCTGCGCAGGCGGAAGAGGCGGAGGCAGATGCCGCCGCGAGCCGCGAGAGCGCGATTCTTGAGCGGATCAAGCGTGCGAGCGCCAAGGGCGTAGAAAAAATCTTGGGCTGAAGCCCCGTCCAAGAAAAAAACAAAACCAGCCCCGCCGCGGGAAAATGCGGCGGGGCAGGGGGTTTTCGCACTTTTTTACGGGAAGGAGGACCGCTTATGGAGCTGCTGCGCGCACTGTCGGGACCGGTCGTCGGCGCGGTCATCGGCTATGTCACGAACTATATCGCCATCAAAATGCTTTTCCGGCCCTTAAAGCCGGTCTATATTTTCGGCCACCGCCTGCCGTTCACGCCGGGCATCGTGCCGCGGCGGAAGGATAAGCTGGCGGAAATACTGGGCGCGGCGGTCGTGGAGCGCTTTTTCAACGCGGACGATCTGGAGCTCGTGTTTACGTCGGAGAGCTTTTCCGACGCGGTCGCGGAGCGGCTCGCGGACGTGCTGACCGGGGACGGGACGCTCGCCGCCGTGCAGGACCTGCTGCCGCCGGAGGGACGGGAGCGCGCCCGCGCCGCGCTCTGCGCCCGCGCCATTGCGGAGGTCTGTCTCGCGGAGCTTCCGGCGGAGCTGGTCCGCCGGGGCGGGGAGGAGGCGGAGCGGCTGCTGCGCGGTCCCGCCGCCGGGCGCGCCGCGCTTTCCGGCGCGATGGAGGCGCTGCGCGAGCCGCTCACGCGGCGGATGGAGGATATTCTGCTCGACGAGGGGCTTGCGCTTTTCCGCCCGGCGGCGGACAGCGGGCTCGATAAGCTCCTCGCCGCCCCAATTGGAGAGCTGACCGCGGAGGCATTCCCGGACCGCGCCGCGCTGAAAGCTGCCCTCCGCGCGCTCTACGCCCGCTTCATCGCCGCAAACGTCCGCCCCATCGTGGAGAGCATCGACGTCGGCGGGATGATCACGGAGAAGATCAAGCTTATGTCCGCCGCCGAGGTCGAGGGGCTCGTTCTCGCTGTTGTGAAGCGGGAGCTGAATCTGGTGGTATGGTTCGGGGCTGCGCTCGGCGCGGTGATCGGGGCGGTGAATATTTTCGTATAACGGGGGGTCTCGCCCACAAGGGCGAGGGGGTTTCAATATTGAATGCGCCTGTGGCGCAAATTGAATTTGTTTCGCGTCCGCGGGACGCGACCTTCTTTCCCCTTGTGGGGAAAGAAGGCAAAGGCACAGTCAGGAGGAAAACCCTTTCGATTGGGTTTTCCTCCCGACACCCTCCTTTCCTGAACGACCAAGTGGGTCTGACGACCCCCTTGGACCCCCCCTGTAGTCCAAGCACCAGCATTTTAACTGTGGGAGCACCACCGGTAGCGGCAGCTAACTCGTGGCACCCCTCAGGCGGCGCGCAGCGCCGCCAGCTCCCCTTTCGGGGGAGCATTTTCTAAGGTCGCGGCTTCGCCGCGGATTTGAATTTTTGACTTTTTGGTTGAGGGCGCGTGACCGGTGTTTGCACAGGTTGTGTCTACTGCCCATAGTAAAACCGAACCAGCACCGACCTTAGGGGGAAGCCAAGGGGGTCGCAAGACCCTCTTGGTCGTTCAGGAAAGGGATTGTTAAGGGAAAACCCA